>JAFDZK010000183.1 GCA_018267005.1 Bacteroidota bacterium | reverse complement strand
GTAAATGGCAGGCTTGTATATCAAAACGGGCAAATAATAGCAAACCAACCGGGCGAAAGACTTTTATTCAGCCGAGACATAAACTAATTTAAAAGCCAAACACCAAAAGCAATGAGCAATAAGAACTTCCAATTGATTGATGGAACTTTCGCGAAAAAAGACGCCCTATTCATATTGTCGAGTTTTTTTAACGAGAAGATAGCTTATCACAACCGAGAGTTGTTAGCCATGAAAGAAAAAAACGATATAAATACCGGACCGATAGAGGACAAGCTGGCTTCTCTGCATCAAACTAGAACACAGATGGCTGATTATTTGCTATCGTTTCGCGACGACACGAAATTTACGTTGTTTGGTTCGATAAATATTAGTACCATTTTGGAGACCTGACATTGGTTGGCATACACCAATAAATTCATCACGCCTGACCGCTTTCCAAATAAGTGTCCCAGTTTTTAATGGTGAACTTATAGTGTAGTTTTTCGCTTAAAATAACACTATGAACGATTTTCCAATTCGCTAATTCATCAATAAACTGGGGCAAGGGCAATTTTGACTTCACCGCCGTTTGGCTGTAGAAATCCTTTTTCGCGGGATGGTCCGGAGCGCATGCATTCAGAACAAGACCAAAAATGTCTTTTTCAATAATTGCAATCGTTATTCCGACACAGTCAGATTGATGAATCAGGTTCACAGGGGCCCGCCCGTTTGGCACACCAGTTTTGCCTGAGAAAAATCGCCCCGGATTTCTACCCGGACCGATGAGTCCGCCGAACCGGATAACAGTTGTTTTGAAGCGATGTTCGTTCAAAAATAGCCTTTCGGCCTCGTATAAAGTTTTACCCGACTCCGAGTCAGGCTGCGGAATATCATGCTCCGTTAGCTCATGGTTACAGTCAGAGTAAACACTGGTCGAGCTAATGTAGATCACTTTTGGTATTTTGTATTCGGCTATTGCTTCAATAATCCTTTTTATTTTCGGCACATAATGCTGACCTTGATTTTTTTTAAATCCCGGAGGTATGGCTACAACTATGATATCGCAATGAAAAAAATCTGGTACGATGAGCGCAGTATCTTGTTCAAATCTTGCCACGTAAGGCAATATCCCCTCCCGTTCCAAATCCGTCATTTTTTCAAGCGTGGTGGTCGATCCTTTTACTGTCATGCCGCCATTCAGCAGTTTATCGGCAAGCGCCCGACCATACCAGCCACAACCCAGAATACTTATGACCATTCTCGTTTCGTTTAGATGTAATAAAAATTAGCGATTCGCCTGAGAGAAACTGATAAATTTAAGCGTTTAGTCAGCGTGCTCTTGCCTCGGAAGTATAGCTCCGCCCGCAACAATTTACCTGTCAGATGATAGAAAGCTGTCCCCATTCGTTAAGCGTTATGCAAAGGTGCCTATTTGCAATAAAATACATCTTAACGTCATAATCTTTCTTACTTCGAACAAATATCACATTTAAAGTTTATTTGTCTAAATTTGCTTAATAAAAATTTAGACAAATGCAATATTCGATCTCAGACCTGGAACAGCTTTCGGGTATTTCCGTGCATAATATTCGTATTTGGGAACGCCGGTATAATGCGCTTCAACCGTCAAGGACATCTGGAAACACGCGTTTTTATGACGACGAGCAACTAAAAAGGTTATTGAACATTGCCAGCCTGTATTTCTCGGGACATAAAATATCCAAAGCCTGTGCGATGTCGAAAGAAGAGACCGAATCATTCCTCCAGCGGGAAATTGATGCCACGGTTTCTCTCGAGCACCGGTACGAATACTATATTACTCAGATCATTAGCCATGCGCTGGCATATCGTGAACATGAGGTTAACCAGCTGATTTCTCATTCTTTTGAGCTCAATGGCGTTTTGTCTACCTATAAATTTGTCATGTACCCGCTCCTAACGCGCCTCGGTTTGATGTGGCAACAGGATTCTCTTTGCCCGTCACAGGAGCATTTCCTTTCTTCAATTTTTCGTCAAAAGTTATATGCAGCTATTGATGACTGCCCTACGGCTGGCGCAGGCTCAGATAAGTGGCTTTTATTCCTTCCGGAGGATGAGGACCATGAGCTTGGGCTGCTGCTGGCTAGCTACCTGTTGAGAACAGCTGGCAAACAGGTTGTTTACCTCGGCGCTAAAGTACCGCTGGTTGCGCTGAAAAATACGGCCGGGTCAACCAAGCCCGGTAAAATACTATTTTTCATGACCCGCATACGCCCTATTGACGATGCGCAGGTTTACATAAACGAATTGGCGGACAATTTTACCGACCAGGAGTTATTCGTTTCCGGCAATCCTAAACTGCTGACTCAGCTCCAGCTACCTCGGCGAATCTGCTGGCTTCGCGACATTCCTGAATTTGAAAACATTATGAAGTCAGGAAAGTAACCATGTCAGTATCAAATCGTATCATCGACACCGCCGTTGTCGGCGCAGGCTTTGCCGGCTTAAGCGCGGCAGCTTATCTTGCCAGAGCAGGCTGCAATGTTGATGTGTTTGAGAAAAATGCCGATGTTGGCGGCCGGGCGCGTCAACTGGTCACCAAATGCGGTTATACATTTGACATGGGCCCAAGCTGGTACTGGATGCCCGATGTTTTTGAAAAATTCTTCAATGATTTTGGTTACAAGCCGTCGGATTTTTATGAGCTGAAGCTGCTTGATCCGGAATATGTTATCATTTTCGGCAAGGATGACGTCCTTGAAATACCGGCAAGCACGCGCGAACTCTTAAAGTTGTTCGAAAGTATTGAGAAAGGAAGCGCGGAGGCGCTCACTCTTTTTTTAAAAGAGGCGGAATACAAATACCGCACCGGTATGAATAGCCTTGTATATAAGCCTGGGTTGTCGTTGCGGGAATTTGCTGACGCCAGCCTGATTAAAGGGTTATTCCGGCTACAAGTTTTCACCTCCCTTAGCGCCCATGTCAGGAAATTTTTTAAAGACCGAAGACTGCGGGCGCTAATGGAATTTCCGGCACTTTTCCTTGGCGCCATGCCGCAAGACACTCCTGCATTATATAGCCTGATGAATTATGCCGGGCTTGAGCTGGGTACGTGGTATCCGGTCGGTGGTTTCGGGAAGGTTGTGGATGCGCTGAAGCAAGTCGCCGAGCAGCAAGGCGCTAAATTTTATACGGAAGAGGCCGTTAACGCCTTCAGGATAAAGGACGGTAAGGTTAGGAATTTATATTCCGAATATCACTCAAAATCGTTCGACGGGGTTATTGCCGCCGCCGATTACCACCACGTCGATCAGCATCTTCTGACTCCGGAATACCGCAATTACAGTGAACGTTATTGGGCAAGGCGTGTTATGGCGCCTTCTGCGTTGATCTTTTACCTCGGAGTTACCAAGAAGATACAAAAGCTTAAACATCATAACCTGTTTTTTGACGAAGAACTGCAGCAGCATGCGCGGGAAATCTATAAAGTGCCCCAATGGCCATCGAAGCCGCTTTTTTATGTTTGTTGCACCTCAAAAACGGACGACTCTGTTGCTCCTCCGGGCCATGAAAACCTTTTTATACTCATGCCGCTTGCTGTGGGCGTTCACGATGATGAAGAGACACGGGAGCGCTATTTCAAAGTCATTATGGACCGGCTGGAGGACTATTGTGGTGAAACCATAAGGGATCACCTGGACTACGAAAAAAGTTATTGTGTCTCGGATTTTAAAAACGACTATAATTCTTTTGGAGGAAATGCATACGGATTGGCAAATACGCTCCGACAGACCGCAATATTTAAACCATCGATCGCTAACAGAAAAGTAAAAAATCTTTTTTACGCGGGACACTTAACTGTTCCGGGGCCCGGCGTGCCTCCGGCGATCATATCGGGACGGGTAGCCGCTGATCAACTACTGCAACACCTGGGAGTGATATGAAAGAGAAATTTGACCGATTATCGGCTGAATGCAGCAGGATCACCACCAAACGCTACAGCACCAGTTTTTCGCTTGGCATTCGATTCCTGGATAAGAAATTACACGACCCGATTTTTGCGATCTATGGGTTCGTTAGACTTGCAGACGAGATCGTAGATAGCTTCCATGATTATAATAAAGCCTTTTTACTGGAACAGTTTAAGAAGGATTGTTTCGAGGCCATTGAAAATGGTATTAGCCTGAATCCCATACTGAACTCCTTTCAACAGGTGGTTCGCCAATACAAGATTGATCACCAACTGATCCATGCGTTTTTAAAAAGCATGGCGATGGACCTCGAAAAGCAGACCTATGACGAAGAAAAATACCAGCAGTATATCCTGGGCTCCGCCGAAGTGGTCGGCCTGATGTGCCTGTTTGTTTTTACTGAAGGTAACCTCAATCTATATTACGAGCTGATGCCGGCTGCAATGAAGCTCGGCTCTGCCTTTCAGAAGGTTAACTTTCTGAGAGATATAGGGGCCGATTTTGTTGAACTTGACCGGACTTACTTCCCCCAGGTTGACCTGGTGAATTTCACAGACGCGGACAAAAAGAAAATCGAACTTGAAATTGAAAAGGAATTTCGGGAGGCGCTCGAAGGTATAAAAAAGTTACCCGATTCATCGAGGCGTGGCGTTTACCTGGCTTACCAATATTATCGTGAACTGTTTGACAAGATCAAAATGTCTCCCGCATATACCATTTTTTCGAGGCGCTTCAGGTTATCCAATGCACGCAAGATGGTATTGCTGTGTGATGTATTACTTAAACATCAACTGCATTTGATATGAAAGTGGGGATAATTGCTACATTGATATTTGCATCTATGCAGTCAATCAGAGCGCTGCAGGAAGTACGTAATGCTTATTTCCGGTCTTCTATCAGTCAGGCCGATGCGCTGACGTTTGAGCATTTGATGGATTCCGTAGGTGAAAATGCGGCGCCTGTCTTGGTTTGTTACAAAGGAGCTGCAGAAATGCTGAGAGCAAAAAATGCAGTTAATCCTATTTCAAAGTTTTTCTTTTTTAAACGCGGCAAAATATTAATCGAGCAAGGGGTAATGAGAGACACCACCTGTGTGGAGTGCCATTTTGTACGTTTTAGCATTCAGCATAATCTACCGGGTTTCCTGGCATATAATCAAAATATAAGCGTGGATAGTGTAATGGTTGCAAAAGCGCTTCAAGGCATGAGCGACAATGATCTTAAAGTTAAGATTACACGCTATTACCAACAGCTCAAAATTAACCGCAAAAGTGAATAATAATATATGGCCTGCGAAAACGTGATTCTGGTAGATAAAGAAGATACAATGATGGGTACGATGGAAAAAATGGCTGCCCACAGGTCAGCCAAGCTCCATCGTGCTATTTCTGTATTTGTATTTAACGCGAAGGGTGAATTTCTACTTCAGCAGCGCGCTCGCAACAAGTATCACTCCGGTGGTAAATGGAGCAATACCTGCTGTAGTCATCCAAGACCCGGGGAGCAAAATATTGACGCGGCCAAACGGCGCCTTAGAGAAGAAATGGCCCTCGAATGCGAATTGAAACATGCCTTCAGTTTTGTCTATCGGGCTGAACTTGGCAACGGGTTGTTCGAGCATGAATATGACCATGTATATATTGGAACAACCGACACTTTACCAATACCAAACACAGATGAGGTTGCAGACTTTGCTTACGTATCTGCTGACCAGATCGAAAGGGAATTGTTTCAAAAGCCCGATGCATATACTGCATGGTTTAAAATGTGTTTTGGGCGGGTAATGGAACATTTTATAACACAGGAAAATGAATAGCTTGATCATGGGTATAGCACTTGTTATTCTGTCATTCGCTTCTATGGAAGGAATTGCCTGGCTGGCACACAAATACCTCATGCATGGTTTGCTGTGGTCATTACACCGCGATCACCACAAGAAAGAAGAATATGGCTTTTTCGAACATAACGATTTCTTCTTCCTCATATTCGCCACACCGGGAATTACGTGCCTTGCCCTTGGAATTTATACGTCTGCGACATGGTGCTTATTTGTTGGTATGGGCATTACTTTATATGGGCTTTGTTATTTCCTGGTTCACGACGTGTTTATCCACCAGCGGATCAAGATATTCAGGAATAGCAATAGCCGGTATCTGCGGGCAATACGACGCGCACACAAGATGCACCACAAACACCTTGGAAAAGAAGATGGCGAATGCTTCGGTATGCTATGGGTGCCGGTGAGATATTTCAGGGAATCTAAAACCGGCAAGTCATGATCCGATATACCTATTTGATGATCGATCTGCTGAGTTTATCGGTGCCTCTTATATTTTCGTTTCATCCGAGAATAAAACTTTACAAAAATTGGAATGCGCTCTTCCCATCCATTTTAATAGTGGCAGCGGGCTATACCCTATGGGACAGCTTTTTTACAAAACTCGGCATCTGGGGCTTCAATCCGACCTATCTAACAGGTATACGGGTCGGTAATCTGCCGATAGAAGAGATTCTCTTTTTTATCTGCATCCCGTATTCGTGCGTATTCACTTTTGAATGTTTATCGCCAATGATACCGGCAAAATTCCCGCAAAGCAGCGCCAGGATTATCAATTATACATTTGCCGGCCTATTCACATTAATTGCTCTTGCCTTTTATTCGAGGCCTTATACAGCTTCCGCCTTTGGCTTATTGTCTGCTTTAATTTTCACAGCCGTCATATTAAAAACAACGTGGCTTACCAAATTTTACCTTGTCTATGCTGTGCTTATTATTCCGTTCCTGGTCGTTAACGGGTTACTCACTGGTACCGGCCTTTCGTCGCCTATTGTTTGGTACAACCCAACCGGAATTATCGGGGCCAGAATCCTCACAATCCCGTTTGAAGATATTTTTTATGGCATGGGCCTTATACTGGCAAACGTATGGCTTTATACTCTCTTGCGCTCACGGCAACGGTTAATGAAACGCATCCTAAGTTAAATTTAATAGAAGAAGTAATAGCATGAAAGACACCGAAAATACCGCCCTATCTGAGCCGGATAACATACTAGACATGATTGAGAATGACCATTTAATTTATTCTGCGGGGACACCGCTTAAGCCGGATGCCTTCGGCATTGATGATGACATGAAGATAGAACTGATAGAAAAGCATTTCGCCGCCATTATGAATATCCTGGGCTTAGATATGACCGATGACAGTTTGAAGGATACGCCAAAAAGGGTTGCCAAAATGTACGTCAAAGAAATTTTCAGCGGCCTAAACCCGGCAAATAAGCCGGAGATCACTTTGTTTGAAAACAAATACAGTTACCGCCAAATGCTTGTAGAAAAAAATATTGCAGTGAAAAGTAATTGCGAACACCATTTTGTGCCCATCATAGGCAAGGCTCACGTAGCCTACATCAGCAACGGCACTGTAATTGGTTTGTCCAAGCTCAATCGACTGGTTCAATACTGTGCAAAGCGCCCTCAGGTGCAGGAAAGGCTTACGGTTCAAATAGCCGACGAAATCAGCAAAGCGCTGGGTACTGAAGATGTAGCCGTCATGATCGACGCATACCACCATTGCGTCTCATCACGCGGCGTTCAGGACCACGATAGCTCTACCATTACCACAGAATTCCGCGGCAAGTTCGCAGAGGGTGAAACACGCGCTGAATTTTTAAAGCTAATCACCCAATGATTTTCGCCGGTAAAAACATATTGATTGTTGGAGGGAGTTCAGGCATTGGGCTTACCGTGGTATCTGGCTTATCGCATGAGGGTGCGCGCATATATAATCTTTCCCGCACTTCAAACGAACACTGGCCGCCGGGCATTGAGCGTTTGCCGTTTGACGTTTTAGCCGATACAGCCCCGGCGGCCGGTTTTTTGCCGGAGAAACTTGATGGCCTGGTTTACCTTCCGGGGAGTATTAACCTGAAACCGTTTAACAGGCTTACTACAAATGATTTTTTCACAGACTATCAAATTAACGTACTGGGTGCTGTTAATGTCTTGCAGCACAGTCTTCCGGCGTTAAAAAATGCCGGGAACGCGTCAGTGGTGTTGATGAGTTCGGTAGCGGCAACCGTTGGCATGAGCTTTCATGCCAGTATCGCCGCGGCTAAAGGCGCGATTAACGGTTTAACCCTTTCACTGGCAGCCGAACTTGCTCCGCATAAGATCCGGGTGAATGCGATAGCGCCTTCGCTTACCGATACGCCGCTGGCTGCCCAGTTGCTTAGTAGTGCTGAAAAAAGAGAGTCCGCTGCCATGCGCCATCCATTGGGGCGTTTTGGCGCCGCCGACGACATTGCGGGTTCCATTTTGTTCTTGCTATCTGACCAAAGCTCATGGCTAACGGGGCAAATCATCGGAGTTGATGGCGGCATGGGCAGCCTTCGAAAAAATTAAAGGTTATGAGGAAGACGGATGTTGTGATTGTTGGTGCAGGATTGAGCGGGCTGGCAGCCGCAAAGCTGCTGAAAGCCGCAGGAAGGTCAATCACGTTGATCGAAGCTTCTGATGGCATTGGGGGAAGGGTCAGGACGGATTATATTGACGGCTTTCAATTCGACCGCGGGTTCCAGGTACTACTCACTGCATATCCGGAAGCAAAACGATTATTGAACTATAAAGCGCTCGATCTCCATTTTTTCGAACCGGGCGCGGTTATTTTGAATGATGCAGGATCGACCCCGGTAAGCGATCCGTTAAGGCAGCCTTCCAAAATATGGCAAACCTTGATCTCAACATCCGGCTCTTTCAAAGACAAAATGCTGATGCTAAGGCTAAAGCGGAAGCTGCGAAAAAAACAGATTGATGACCTGTTTCAAGGAAAGCCCTTAAGCACTTTACAATACTTAAAAGAGTTTGGATTCTCTGACAAGATCATTGTTAATTTTTTAAAACCATTTTTTGGTGGAGTATTCCTGGAAGACGAACTCAACACTTCTGCAGACATGTTTGAGTTTCTCTTCAAGATGTTTAGTGAAGGTGGAACAGCAATTCCCGCGTTTGGGATGGGTATGATCGCTAAGCAGCTTGGAGAAACGTTAGACAAAGATGATCTGCTA
>JAFDZK010000182.1 GCA_018267005.1 Bacteroidota bacterium | reverse complement strand
ACCTGACTTCGCTATGTGAATGGCTTAGAAGCCAGCGTGACAGTATCCTGCTGGTTTGCGCCGGCTGGAAGAATAATTTCAACCTGGAGGACACCATATTTGCGGGAGCTGTGATCGAACAATTAAAGGACCTCGGTTACAAAACCGACGATTCCGCCATTGCAGCGAACGACCTTTACCAGCTTGCAAAAAGCAATCTGTCGGCCTATCTTGCCAAAACATCGCACAGCGAGCGTCTTAAAAAATTGGGCATCGAAAAAGATATTGCCTTTTGCCTGAATGTGGACATTACTAAGGCGATACCTGTTTTGCAGGGTGAAAAGCTGGTCAGGCTTGAATAGTGGTTGCGTTTCTTCTTCTAATCCACGACCTGATAAAAAGATACGCCCCCGCTAAGACGACCAATAACGGCCATAAGGCAATTGTACCAAAAAACACTTCCTTAACTGTTCGCATACCCTTCGTGATTGCTCTGCCAAACTGATGACCGAAAGTATTGGCGATAACCGGCCTGCTGATGTGAGTGGCATAAAAAGTAATATCAAGCGAACTGTAGGCTATCTGTTTGTTCAGGTAGTTTAGCTGTCCCTGCGTCGATTCGATATCGGTACGGATCTCGTTCAGCTTGTTTTCAACCTCCAGAACGTCCGACATCTTATTTGCCTTTTTGAGCAGGTCGAGATAACGCGCTTCGAGCATTTTTTTATTTTGCAAACGCGTTGCCATATCAATATACCGGGTGGTTACATCGGTGATGGTAATATGTTTCGAATCGATCTTTGTTGCGTTAGTCGATACCGAATCCAGGAAACGGTCGAAATTATCAGCTGGGATGCGGGTTTTCAAAGTGTACTCTTTCCGGTCGCTATCGCTGTCAAAAGACTCATTGTCTTCGTCCAGGTATCCGCCCAGCCGTTTCAGATCATTCAATAGGGCTTTCCTTGTTGCAATTATGTTTTTGGTCTCAAAACTGATATCGCCTTCTTTGATGATCTTCCTGGAAGTGTCCTTTATCGTATTGCCCGGTGGAGCATAGTAGTTTTTATCTTCGGTGACGACTTTGGCATCGGCATTACCCACAGGTTCGTCCAGCGCCATAGTTTTCGCTTCCGGTTCTACAGCATCCAGCTCTTTTGCCTGAGGCGGTTCTGGCATCACCTCCGCGTCGGCCACCGCCGTTGGCGGTAGAAATTTTACAGACTTAATTTTTTCAGGTTGATCAGCGTTTTTGCAAGCCATGAAACATATCATCAGCACTGCAAACGCGAATAGCTTTTTCATAATAAGGTCAATTAGTTTTTATATAAACGTCGATTGCCTTATATTATTATGGAAAATTTGTATTTTTAGAATTAAATTCTGTTTATCTGTATTATCCGAAATAAAATTTCATTTTAATTTCTCATTATTTTTATGCCGATCCGCATCGCGGATGCTTTTCTTTTCCAGATTTTTTTCCAGCGCATCGGTTAGGTCGATACCAGTTTGATTGGCCAGGCAGATCAGCACAAAAAGTACATCGGCCATTTCATCGGCCAAGTTTACTTCCTTATCCGACTTTTTAAACGACTGCTCGCCATATTGCCTTGCCATAATACGCGCCACTTCGCCTACTTCCTCCATCAGGATCGTCGTGTTGGTCAACTCGTTAAAATAGCGGATACCGGTGGTTTTGATCCATTCGTCGACCAGTTTCTGGGCGGTGCTTATCTCCATGTCCTTAATGATTATCCTTGTCTTTGGTATCCATAACGATGGTCACTGGTCCATCGTTCAGCAAACTGATCTTCATGTCCGCGCCGAAGATCCCGGTGGCAACTTTTCTCCCTGTCAGTTTTTCCAACTCACTGATCATCTGTTCATACATCGGTATGGCTTTATCAGGCTTGGCCGCTCTAATAAAGCCTGGCCTGTTTCCTTTTTTCGTTTGTGCAAACAGCGTGAATTGCGAAATGAGTAAAATATCACCATCAACGTCCGCCAGCGATTTGTTCATCAGGCCGTTCTCGTCACCAAATACGCGCATAGAAGTGATCTTCTGCGCCAGCCATTTCAGGTCGTCCGTCGTGTCGGCATCTTCGATACCTAATAAAACCAAAAAGCCGACGCCTATTTTGCCGGTCACCTTACCGTCGACCGTACAGCTTGCCTGGGTTACTCGTTGGATAACTGCTCGCATAATGAATATTGGAGCACGAATTTCACGAATTCAATCTAATTGAACGAATACTATAAGACATGCTTCGTGAAATTGGTATCAATTCGTGTGATTTCACGCCCTCGTATCATACCCATGATAAATACTCAGGTAACTTTCGTAGCGCGATAGTTCGATCTCGCCGTTTTCAACAGCCCTGATAATTGCACAACCAGGCTCGTTAATATGCCGGCAACTGTTAAAGCGGCATTGGTTCAGGCGGGATCTCATCTCGGGGAAAAAATGGCTCAGCTCATTCTTTTCGATGTCGATCACACCCAGCTCACGAATACCCGGCGTATCGATGATATATCCGCCGTGCGGCAGCTCGAACATCTCGGCAAAGGTGGTGGTGTGGGTGCCTTTATCGTGCCATTCGGATATCTGAGAGGTTCTCAGGCCAAGATCGGGTACCAACGCGTTGATCAGGCTCGATTTGCCAACGCCCGAATGCCCGGCGAATAGCGTCACCTTACCTTTTATAGCTTCAGCAACCTGTTCCACATTCGTCCCTGCCAATGCCGACACTTCGTAGCAGGGATAGCCGATCTGCGTATATATCTTTTGATAGTCGCCGAGTATTTCAAGACCCTCGTCGCTGAAAAGATCGAGCTTATTGAAAACCAGCGATGCCGGGATGTCATAAGCCTCGGCGGTAACCAGGAAACGGTCGATAAAACCAAGCGAAGTGCGCGGTGAGGCCAGCGTAACGATCAGGAACGCCTGGTCGAGGTTGGCCGCCAGTATCTGCGCCTGCCGGGACAGGTTGATAGATTTGCGAATAATATAATTTTTTCGCGGGTGAAGGTTCGTGATCACTCCGGTACCCTGCTCGGGTTCCAACTCAAAATCAACCGTGTCGCCTACCGCGATGGGGTTGGTGGTCGTAATGCCTTTGATACGGAACTTGCCTTTGATACGGCAGTCGAACCACCGTTCGTCGGGCGTTTTCACCTGGTACCAGCTTCCGGTCGATTTGGTTACGAGTCCTTCCATTCGAGGGGCAAAGGTAACCAATTTGATAAAGTGCTTGCATATTCAAAAAATATCTACTTACTTTACAGGCATTAAAGGAGTGATACTTTTATGGAACATTGGAAGTATCATCATCGTTGAAAAGGATAATGATAATTAACAGCACCATAACTACAACCACCACGACCACCGGGAACATACCCGGAGGAAGATGATTGTATGGTGTAAACTATAAAAAGAAACCCAGCAGAACGCCTTCCTCCCGAGAGGAAGGCGTTTTTATTTTATACACAAATGAAGATCTTAAAATTCGGAGGCACATCGGTCGGTTCTGCGCAAAGTATCGGCACGGTTATCGACATCCTTAAAAAAGAATACCGATCGGGTGAAAAGCCTGTCGTGGTCCTTTCCGCTATGAGCGGCGTTACCAATCTCCTGCTTGAAATGGCCCAAAAAGCTCAGCGGGGTGAAGATTTTACAGCCCAGCTCGCCGAACTGGAAACGCGCCACTTTGATATGGTAAAGGCGTTATTGCAGGTACAGCACCAGAACCCGGTGTTTACGCGTCTTAAGATCAACTTTAACCAGCTGGAAGAATTATTACAAGGCATTTCCACGCTCCGGGAGCTTACACCCAAAACCCGCGACCTGGTGTTAAGCTACGGCGAGCGCTGCTCAGCTTTTATGATCAGCAAAATAGCAGCACAGTATTTTCCGGAGGCGCAATTCCTGGATGCTTCCGAAGTGATCAAAACCGACAATGATTTCGGCAATGCCAAAGTGAATATGGACCTGACCGGCTTACTGATCAAAGGTTTTATTAGCGAAAACCCCGGGAAGATGTTGTTTGTTACCGGCTTTATCGCTTCCAATGATGTTGGACAAATAACGACGCTTGGCCGCGGCGGCAGCGACTATACGGCAGCCATATTTGGCTCGGCGCTGGATGCTTCGGAGATACAGATCTGGACCGACGTAAACGGTATGATGACCGCCGATCCACGCATGGTGAAGAAAGCCTTTTCGCTACCGGAGCTTACCTATACCGAGGCTATGGAGCTATCGTATTTCGGTGCCAAGGTGATCTATCCGCCGACAATGATCCCGGTGTTTATGAAAAAAATACCGATCGTCATAAAAAACACATTCGATACTGATTTTGCGGGAACAGTGATTAAACATCAATGCAAAGAATCTTCCCAACCGATAAAAGGTATCTCGTCCATTAATGAGATCAGCATCATCAACGTCGAAGGCAGCGGGATGGTGGGCAAGCTGGGATTTAGCGGTCGTTTGTTCTCGTTATTGGCCCGTGAACAGATCAACATCATCCTGATCACTCAATCCTCATCCGAACATAGCATTACCTTCGCCATTAACCCGGGTGATACAGCCAAAGCGAAAACATTGATCGAACAGGAGTTTGAACTTGAATTGATGGCCGGCAAATTGGATGAACTGGAGATCGAACAAAACCTCGCTATCCTGGCTATCGTAGGCGAGAACATGAAGCAAACCACGGGCGTATCGGGCAGGCTGTTCCATGCGCTGGGCCGAAACGGTGTGAATGTGCGGGCCATAGCCCAGGGTTCGTCAGAATACAATATTTCGGTGATCATCGCCAAAAGCGACCTTGCCAAAGCACTGAATGCCGTGCACGACGCGTTCTTTATCCAGTTGAACAAGACGCTGCATGCTTTCTGCATCGGTACCGGCAATATCGGCACAACGCTTTTTAGCCAGTTGAACCAGCATAGTGAGCACCTGCAATTGAACAACGGAATACAGGTAAAGGTCGCGGGCATCAGCAACACCCGTAAAATGTTGTTTAACAGTGACGGTATCCCGCTGGATCAATGGCGCGATGAGCTGCAAGGCTCACATGAAAAAGCCAATCTTGCAACTTTCGTAAAAAGGATGAAGGAAATGAACCTCCCCAACTGTGTTTTCATCGATAATACGGCAAGTCCGCAGCCGGTTGAATTTTATGAGGATATTTTTAAATCCAATATCTCGGTAGTTACCTGTAATAAGATCGGCAATTCGGGCGCTTTCAGTCGGTACAAAACCTTCAAGGACACCGCAAGACAACATGGTGTCGATTTCTTCTATGAGACCAACGTTGGCGCCGGCCTACCGATCATCCGTACACTTAAGGACCTGATGAGCAGCGGCGACCGGGTAAAGCGTATCGAAGCCATACTTTCGGGCACTATTTCGTTCATCTTCAATTATTTTAAAGACGGTGCTAATTTCCACGATGTGGTGAAACTGGCGCAGGATAAAGGTTATACCGAACCCGACCCGCGTGACGATCTCCGCGGAACCGACTTTATGCGAAAAATACTGATACTGGCGCGCGACGCAGGCTATCAAATGGAAGCGGAGGAAGTGCAAATTGAAAGCATCCTGCCTAAAAGCTGTCTCGAGGCTGCTACTGTGGAAGACTTTTATGCGGCTTTGAGAGCGGAGGATGCTTATTTTAACCGGCTGAAACAAGAAGCTGAAAAGTCAGGTAAAGTGCTGCGCTACATTGGCAAACTGGAAGACGGTAAAGCATCGATCAGTTTGCAAATGGTCGGGGAAAATCATCCGTTTTACATGATGTCGGGCAGCGATAATATTATTTCGTTTACGACCGACCGTTATAAAGACCGGCCGTTGGTAGTGAAGGGCCCGGGCGCCGGCGCCGAAGTTACTGCCGCCGGTGTATTTGCTGACCTGATCAATGTGGGGGCTAATTAATATGAAAAAAAGCATAAAAGTTTTTGCCCCCGCAACCGTTGCCAACGTGGTTTGCGGGTTTGACGTCCTCGGCTTCGCCGTGAACGAGCCCGGCGACGAAGTGATCATGAACATGGTGGATAAACCCGGCATAACCATCAGCAAAATTACCGGAGACAACGGGCGCCTGCCGCTCGATCCGAAAAGAAACACAGTAAGCGTAAGCGTTGAGCATTATCTGAAGTCTATCGATAGAACCGATGTTGGTTTCGATATTGAACTGCATAAAAAAATGCCGATCGGCAGCGGACTGGGTTCGAGTTCGGCAAGTACGGTTGCCGGGTTGTTTGCCGCCAAAACATTGTTGGGCGACGAAACCGATCCGGTAAAGCTGCTTCGGTTTGCCCGCAAAGGGGAGGAAATGGCCTGCGGACATGGACACGCGGATAATGTGGCGCCGGCGTTACTCGGCGGTTTTGTATTGATACGCAGCTACGATCCGCTTGACGTGGTAAAGCTGCCGCACCCAAAAGGACTCCATTGTGCCATCGTTTTCCCGGACGTGGATGTGCCTACGCGTGAGGCCCGGCAGATCATCCGCAATAAAATACAAATGAAAGACGCTGTGACCCAATGGGGCAATATCGCAGGCCTGGTAAGCGGCTTGTTTATGAACGACATCGACCTGATCGGCCGAAGCATGCATGATGTGCTGGTCGAGCCGACGCGCTCGATACTGATTCCCGATTTTTACAAAATGCGGGATATGGCTATGGAACTGGGCGCCGTGAGCTTCGGTATTTCAGGTTCGGGGCCTTCAGTATTTGCTTTTACGCGCGATGAGGATACAGCAAAAAGAATTACCCAAAGGCTCGGTCAACATCTTGCTAAATTGAAGATCAATTCGTTCACTTATGAGTCGTCAATTAACGATCATGGGCCGAGAGTGTTAGGTTAAAACAAATTAATAAATCGAAAACCCGAATTCGAAATCCCAATGAAACTTTACAGTACCAATAACCCCTTGCACCAGGTTACGCTGAAAGAAGCCCTGTTTAACAGCATGCCGCAGGACAAGGGCCTGTATATGCCGGCGGCGGTGCCCAGGCTTAATGAAAATTTTTTGACCAACCTGGATAATTATACTTTACCCGAAATTGCCTTCCATGTAGCCCAACATTTGCTGGGCGATGATATTCCCGCGGAAGATCTGAAGGATATCATCCGCGATGCGATCAATTTTTATGCTCCTGTGGTCGAGCTGGAAGAAAATGTTTATGTACTCGAGCTCTTCCACGGACCGTCCTTAGCGTTCAAAGATTTCGGCGCACGGTTTATGAGCCGGCTGATGGGTTATTTTTTGGAAGAAGGAGAGAAACAACTTGATGTGTTGGTCGCCACTTCGGGCGATACCGGCGGGGCGGTTGCTTTAGGCTTCCTGGGCGTACCGAATACAAGAGTCACCATTTTATACCCGAAGGGCAAGGTAAGCGGCATACAGGAACTTCAATTGACGACCAACGGACAAAACGTACGCGCCGTCGAGGTCGACGGCACATTCGACGATTGCCAGGCGCTGGTAAAGCAAGCCTTCACCGACCCGGAACTTAACGAAAAATTCAGGCTTACATCCGCCAATTCGATCAATATTGCCAGGCTTATCCCGCAAACCTTTTACTACTTCAACGCCTACGCGCAACTGCTCAAAATGGGCAAAAATAAAGTTGCCTTTTCCGTGCCAAGCGGCAATTTCGGCAATTTGGGCGCGGGAATACTGGCCTGGAAAATGGGCCTGCCGGTCTGTCATTTTATCGCGGCTACCAATGTTAACGATACCGTACCAGAATTTTTAAGAACGGGAGCTTATCAGCCCAAACCTTCCGTCCAAACCATTTCGAACGCCATGGACGTAGGCAACCCCAGCAACTGGGTGCGCATACAGGATATGTTTAAAGACAGCCCGGAGCAATTGGCCAAACTGGTATCGGGCTTCAGCTTTACCGATGAAGAAGATCTGGAAGCAATAGAGAGGCTGCATTCATATTACAACTATGTCGCCTGCCCTCATACCGCAATCGCATGGCAGGCCTTGAAAGACTGGCAGCAGGACCAGCCGACGGGCCGCGTTGCAGGGGTGTTCCTGTCAACAGCGCACCCATGCAAATTTCCAGATGTATTACCTGCACATGTCGCGGGAGCGGTTAAAATACCCGAACACGTAGAGAACTTGCATAGCAAAACCAAACAGGCAGTATCTTTAGGCAAGGATTTTGCCGGGTTTAAAAAATATTTACTGGATAATGCCTGATCAGATCAACACCATCATTTTTGACCTGGGCGCCGTCCTCATCGACTGGAATCCGCGCTATGTTTACCGCACCATTTTCAGTGATGAGGCCGAAATGGAAAAGTTCCTGGCCGAGATTACCACGTCCGACTGGAACGAGGAGCAGGATGCCGGACGACCGCTGCAGGAAGGCACGGAAATACTGATACAACAATTTCCCGAACACGAGGAAAATATCCGGGCCTTTTACGGCCGCTGGGAAGAAATGCTGGGCGAAGCTTTCAACGACACGGTAGAAATATTCAGGCAGTTAAAGGAGACTGGGAAATACAAGATTTACGCGCTTACCAACTGGTCGGCGGAGACTTACCCGGTCGCTGCGGCCCGCTTTGATTTCCTTCAATGGTTTGACGGCGTTGTCGTTTCAGGCGCTGAGAAGATGCGGAAGCCGACGCCTGCATTTTATCACGTATTGCTTGACCGTTATGGCGTCAATCCGGAAGAAGCCTTGTTCATCGACGACAATTACCGCAATATTTTAGCTGCCGAAAAGATTGGCATCAAGTGTATACATTTTACCTCAGCCGGTCAGCTGCAGCAAGAACTTAAGCGAGCAGGACTATTGCAAGCCTTTGATTAGTGGCTGCTTAACAAATATCTTATGCCAACTGAAGTGTACTGACTGCGAACCGCAAGTCCGCTAACATAGTTAAGCAGGCCTGCTTCGCCGGCATAAGTGAATGAAAGCTCTAATCTTTTGTTTAGAACCATGCCTGCTTGCAGGGGAATATTTGCCCAAAAGAATTGCAGGTCTTTAGACGTCC
>JAFDZK010000181.1 GCA_018267005.1 Bacteroidota bacterium | reverse complement strand
AGCCGTCGCCGCCATTGCTGCCGCATTTTTCCATGGTGTTTCTCATGATGTTATAATGGCCGCCGTAGAAACGGGTAGCATCGTCCGGCGAGCCGTACAGCCAGGAGTCCTCCATGATGAAAACGCCATTTGGGTTCTCAAAATACAAGATAAACTGCGCGCCTGTTTTTAAGCCGGTTGCATTTTGGAACGGAAGTGCTTTTAACGCAGCGCCGCCAAAATCCAGGTGCGTCCATTTGATAACTACTAAGTTGGACGAGTTGCTGCAATAGATACCGCCCCAGCCGCCAACATAAGCCGAGTCGCTGGCAAGTGTGGACGTACCGGTGGTTTTGTGCCTGCGCGGGTCGGTTACGGTAATGGGCGCATCTTTGGTACCTAAGAAGATCAGGTCGCCGTTAACGATAAAGTTAGCGCCGTTGGTCATGTTGATCTTTACCCCTTTCTGAACCAGGAGTGTATCCCCTGCGTTAATGGTAATGTCGCCGCCAACTGTGTAGGTTTGATTGGCCAGCATGGTGCCCTTATAGGAACCTGCCGGCAACGTGCCCGAACTGCTGATCGGTTTCCCAACCTGGATCTGTGGCTGCGACACAATTACGTTGTCTTTCTTCTTACTGCACGCAGCAAGTGCCAGGAGAGACATTCCCAACATAACAATCTGTAGTTTTTTCATGATCGAAGAATGAATGGTTAATAATGAATTTGTTTTTGTTTTTTAGTTAAAATTGAACCTGAACCCAAGGTTATACCGCGCATAATACTGATCGTACTCAACGGTGGTATAGTTCGGGCTTTCCTGGTGCGGGTATTTCAAAATCCCGGTATAGTTGTAAGTATTATTTTGCTTGATGAATAACTCGTACGGCGTGTTCAGGATGTTATTTATCTTAATGAAGACCTCATAGTGTTTGCCAAAAGATTTCTGCGCAGAAAAGTCAAGGTTTAGCGATGCTTTCTGCCAGGTATCCAACCCATAGTATTCTGATACGGCCTGGATCATTTCGCCGGTGTACGACAGCGCTAACTGGGCATCTATGCCGTTTCTCGTGTTTTTATACAATAATGAAAAGTTTCCGATGTTGGGCGCCTGTCCTTGCAGCGGCCGGGTCTGGTTGCGGTAGGTGGGCGAAGTTTGGTTCAGCACGTCAATCCTTTTCACCGAAGTGATCTGCGAATTGGTATAGGTATAATTAACAGCCGCGCCGATATCGCCGAAGAATTTTGTAACGGCCACTTCCATTCCATAGTTATGGGCATTGCCGAGGTTGACCGGTTCCAGCACCAAACTTTCGCCCTGCCCGTGCGTAAATTGCTGTTCTATCGGGTTGATCAGGTATTTGTAGAAGCCTCCCACAAGGAATTCGTCGAAAGCGCCCGGGAAAAATTCGTACCGCAGGTCGTAGTTGTCAACCGTGGTATGCTGCAGGTAGGGATTGCCAACCGTTAAGTAGGTTTCCTGCGTTGCATCCGGGTATGGGATAAGATCGGCATAAGCCGGCCTTAATATGGACTGGTAATAGGATGCCCTGATGGCCTGGTTAGATGTCAGGGAATATTTGGCGTTAATGCTCGGCAGGTAATCGTCGTAATCGATAGTCGCCGACTTTCCTGCAAACGTAGCCGGGAGCGACGACATGTAATATTGGTAGGTGTGTTCGGCCCTTAACCCGAATATTACATTTAATTTGTCGGTTGCCGAATAGTCGGCCATGGCATAGGCGCCCTGGATATTTTCGGTAAAATTGTACACGCCGGGGTCACTGAACGACGACCCGCGCGCATTATCTGGCGCGGTAGCGAAAGTAAATGTCGAGGTCGGTACCGACACATACAACTCCTCTGAATACGGGTTACCCGGATCGGCGCCGTGGGGCAGCGAGTACTGATCGACAAAATTGTCCCTTGTTTTATGACGGACCATCCCGCCTGCCGAAAACAGAGCTTTCCGACCGAAGATGGTGGCGTCGTAGTGCAGGTTCAAATAGCCCGACAAATCCCGGTCCGTATTGTGGGTCCATACCCTCGATTCGTCGCCTACGTAGACCGGGCCGTTGATAACCTTCGGCGTCACATACGTAGAACTGCCGGGAACACCGGGCGTAGGCTCGTTTTTTCCGCCATCGGCCCTGGCTGTATCGGGGCTTGTATTGTAGAAGGTTTTGAACTCAGCTATATCGGGCTGCTTATGTATCGCTTCCGAATTAGCAAATGTCCAATCGAACGAAAATTTCTTGCTTAACCTGTGTTTGCCTTTCAGGGTCGTATTGTAAATGCTTTGCAGGTCGGTACGGGTTTCGGTAAAATTGTCTATTTCGTTCGTATAGTGGTACCCCTGGTAGGAATAGCCGCCGTAAACCAGGTCCTGGGTTTGCCGTACCCGGTGTTCGTCCAATTGCATGTACGAGCCGAATAAGGTGATGGAATTATTGTCGTCGATCTTGTAATCGAGCGAAGCCATGGTGCCCAGCCTGCTTAGCTGCGACGAATACTGGCGGTTGTACGAGTCCTGGAAATTGGTCTCGACGTTTTGGGAATTGATGTCGGGCGCAGGACCTACCGTGTGGGTTTGTATTACCTGGAAAGTGTTGTTGCCAACATATTCATTGCGGTAAGTTCCGGCAAAAACCACGCCCAGCTTATTGTTTAAAAAGCGGTCGCCGATGGTCAGGCTGGCATCCGCATTGGGTGGGGGCGTACCCGTTTTAGTGACCAGGTTTTGGTAAGGGAAATCGCTGATAGGCGCATAGGCGAGCGGCGGCAGCAACTCGCCGGGCGCTTTTGGATGTACGGTCGACGAATTAAAGCTGCTAAAGCCCCTGTTAATAAATAGCTGGCTGTAACCGGTGCCGAAGTAACCATCCACGCGAAGCCTGTCCGGAGCGGTTTTCATTACCATATTCACAACCCCGCCCGAGGCATCGCCCTCCATATCGGGCGTCAGCGTTTTGTATACCTCAATTTTCTCGACCAGGTCGGCAGGAAATATATCCAGCGGAACATACCGGTTTTTATTGTCGGGGCTTGGTATCTTGATCCCGTTGATCAGGGTGGTATTATACTGTTTGTCCATTCCCCGAATAATGGCGTGCTGGGCATCGCCGGTATTACCCCTGTCTACCGATATGCCCGATACCCGGCTAAGGACGTTCGATACCAGGACGTCGGGGGAGATGGCGATGAAATGCGCCGAAACGACGTTAAGCGTGTTGTTAGCATTCTTTTCGTCGCTGCGCGCCGAGCTTTCGCTTTCCCTGCTGGCATGTTCGGTTATGGTTACTTCCTTTAGGGCTGTTGAATTATCAACCATCGACATATTTAAAGTGGTCGTTTTTCCGTCGACAGCCTCCACGGTGTAATCCTGGGTTGTTTTATACCCTACAAAACTGATATGCAGTTTGTATTTGCCGGCCGGGATATTTCTGAATGTGTAAGTGCCGTCCAGCTTTACTGTCGTATTGAAATGCACTTCACCCTCTTCAATATGAACTGTCGCGCCTATCAGGGTTTCGCCGGTTTTGGCGTCGGTTACAGCGCCTTTAATGGTTTGCGCGTGTACAATAGAACATAGGCAGGTTAATATGAATAAGAGCAGGCTAAACGTCAGTCGTTGTAAAATTGATTTCATTAAATGGTAAGGGAATGGGTGGTCAGTAATTTAAATGGATAATAAGTCAGCGCCGGGAAAATTCATAATACTCAAACCCGCGGCACATGCCCATTTATAGCATGGTGCGAAGACCTGTCAATAACAAATCGAAGACTTGCAGTTGTGCGACTGGTTGTCGGTAAAATGGTATGGATATATACCCTCGCGGCGGCAGGCAGGCAAGCAAATTTTCGTTCCATAGGGGGTGGCGTTTGCCGCAAATTCCCACCTGAATTTTGGAGAAATTCTGAATTTTAAATGGTTTGGAAATTACTTAACACAATGATTTACAAAACTTAACATTGCGTCCGGGTTTGGCGCAACCGGATTACGTTAGCTTAATATGGAGTTTACTCTACAGTAACGGTCAACCCCTCCTGCTGCAATATTTTGCGGTAGATCTCCATTTCGGTGAACGAGCCTTCCAGCACAGCGCATTTGCCTTCGTTATGTACTTTCCAGGCTATCTTTTCGGCTTGCGATTCGGAATAGTCCAGGTATTTCATCATACAGAATATCACATGATCGAAGGTATTCACATCATCGTTCCATAAGATCAAGCGGTGCATTTCCTTTAGCGAGATAAGGATATCCTCGAGCGTTAAGGTTTCTTCCTGGGTTTCGGTAGCCATATTGTAATTACAAAGTTACCCAAAAGGAACAATAAATCAGAGGAAGCATTGTTTTAGCTGTTTTAAATCGGTCGTTGATACCCCCTAATTCCTATGAGCAATTTTCACCGCATCCTTGGTTTCGCATTTATGGTGCAGGTAATTACGATTGCCGCACAAGCTCAAAATAAAACAGCACAGTTACAGCCGCCGCCTCAAAATATTACCATCGACGGCGACCTTAAGGAATGGGGCGATAGCCTGCGTTATTACAATGCAGATAACAAGATCAATTTCAGCCTGGCGAACGACAAAGACAACCTGTATATGGCCGTTCGCATCAATGACTACACTGAGCAGGCCCGGATCATCAACGCGGGGCTTACCTTCAGTATCGATACCCGCGGTAAAAAGAAGGAAAGCTTTAGCGTTACTTATCCGCTGGGCGGAGACAAGAGCCTGATGCGTGTCGGCTTGAAAAGAGCCGGGGACGGCGGTTTGACACCCGAAGACCAAAGTGAGTTGGAACAGGCTAAGCTTACCACACTAAGACAGATGAAAGTAAAAGGCTTTAAGGATATTGAAGGCGACCTGATAACGACATCCAATACCTACGGCATAAAAGCCGATTTTGATTTTGACAAGGATGGCTACCTGGTGTATGAATTGGCAATACCATTAAAATTCTTTCCTGCTGGTGACCTGGCAAAAAATGAATGGGCCTTTAATTTTAAGATCAACGGGATAAGCCAGCCGTCGCATGCAGGCGATGGCGACGGCCCTTCGCGCCAGGGAAGCGGCGGCAGTTTTGGCGAAGGCCGTGGCGGCATGAGTGGCGGCGGCCGGGATATGCACGGCGGCGGTCGCCGCGGCGGACAGCATTTCAACGGAGGAGATCAACCCGGAGGGATGGGCGAACTCGGCAAATCGCTCGATTTCTGGGAGAAGTTTTATTTGGCGAAATGACCTTGTGAAGGGTAAATAATCATTGATGAAGATTTTTGGAAACGTTTTACAAAAGATGAGAACATCAATTAAATTCCAATATTTCTTCCAGTTTCTCGGCAGTCAAACTCAAACCATCCGCTATAATATTGGCCTGCATATAAAACGGTTCCCTTTCAGCTAATTTCTGCTCGATAAAGGCCACCAGCGCTTCGCCCTGTTTTCCCTGCAGCAAAGGTCGTTCTTCTTTTCCGGTCTCGAGCCGGTCGGCCAGGGTTTTCGGTGACAGCTTAAGATAAACCGTTTTTCCATGAGCTTTCATCCAATCCATATTGTCAAAATAGCATGGTAGCCCTCCGCCCGTAGAGATGATCGCATTTTCGGGGTAAGCGGTTTTCTGCAACACTTCTTTCTCCAGCTTTCGGAATGAATCCTCACCAAAAAAAGAGAAATACTCGGCAATGCTCAGTTCGACCTGCTTTTCAAGTACATGGTCCAGGTCGATAAATTCATAATTCATTCTGGCTGCCAGCTTGCGGCCCAGTGTGGTTTTGCCGCTGCCCATAAAGCCGATAAGAAATATCTTCATATAAATATTCAGCTCAACTTAACCCGCGGGTCGATCCAGGCATAAAGCAGGTCGACCAGGATATTGATGACCACAAAAATAAAAGTAATAAACAGTATCGAGCCCATCACCACGGGGAAATCCGACATTTCCAGCGCATCGACCGTTGTTTTGCCCAGACCGTTGTATCCAAATACGTACTCTACAAAAAACGAGCCTGCCAGCAGCGAAGCAAACCAATTGGCTATCGCGGTTATTACCGGATTCAGCGCATTTTTCAACGCATGTTTATAAATAACCGTCCGTTCACTCAAACCCTTGGCCCTCGCGGTTCGGATATAGTCCTGTCCGAGCACATCCAGCATGGCGCTTCGGGTCAGCTGAACAATAATGGCCAGCGGCCGTAAACCAAGCGTCACCATGGGCAAGATCAAATTCTTCCAGGTAAGCACCTCGCCTTTAAAAGGGTCGTAGCTGGTCAGGCTACCGGACATGTTCAGCCCTGTATACTTGCTTAATACAAAGCCGAACAGCCATGCGATAATAATGCCCGCAAAAAAAGATGGAGCCGATACTCCAAGGGTTGAAAATGCGATCGAAGCCTTGTCTATCCAGGTGTTTTGATGTACCGCGCTGACCGTACCTAAAAAAACGCCGATGACAATCGCAAAGATAATAGCTGTAGTGGCCAGTATCAAGGTGTTGGGTATTACGCCCATCAGCAAGGGGCCAACCTCTTTGTATGTTTGGTACGAACGCCGCAGGTAAGGCCATTTCAGGGCGATAACTTTGCTCTTGGAAACGGGAATAAGCGTTACATAATGATACTTCTGCTGTTCTTCAGGCGTGCGGTCGTGCAAGCCGATAGGCGACAAGTCGTTAATGTAGTAAAGAAATTGTACGGGTATGGGTTTATCCAGCCCGAATTCTTTACGCACCGCTTGTAACGACTGTACGTCGGCGCGCTGCCCTTGTGTCATGCGGGCGGGATCGACCGGCAGAATATTGAACAGGAAGAACACAATAACCACTATCCCCAGCATTACTGCCAGGCTGTAGCCCAACTTGCGGAGGATGTAGCGGATCATCGGTCTTATTGCTGAAAATATTCCTTTACCAGGTTATCATAGCTGGGCACATTATGATAATGCCATTTACCAAGTATGGTCCCGTTTTTCAAAAGCAACACGCCCGGGTTCGCGCGAACCATGGTTTTTAATGGCACTTCATCGGCATAAAATATTTCCATCGCCAGCCGGTGGGCCTTGCTGAACGCTTCAGCGTCTTCCGCCGGGGCCGAAGTAAGCAACACTGTACGCGTATTGAAATTCTGTGCCAGGTTTATAGCCAACGCATTGAGCCTGCCCAAAGCCTGCGTATTGGTTTTATTCAAATCATAGGCCACGATCACCAGGTTATTAAAAGGATTAGCCAGCAGCTCGTTCGTATAATTATTCCCCTGTGCGTCCTGTATCACCAGGTCTTTGATAGGAATATCATATCCCTTTTTCAACAGCGTGCTTTCCGGCGTACCCACCACAACCCAGTTATTGTCCTTCCAGATATTGCTTTTAATGTAATCTTTATCGTTCATGTCTTTTTCTTCACCTGTCTTCTTATTCTTCAGGTGATACATGATCTCGAATTCATCGGGTTTTGATCCCGGCGGCGCTTTCATTTCGGAAGGAATATTTGCCCCGACTTTGTAAGGCAGAAAATCTATTACCGGCAGGAAGTTATAGGTATACAGGCCGATCGCGAGAGCGATAACTACTGAGCCGACGAGCAGCCTGTCGCCCATTTTAGGACTGAAGATCGGCTTTATGGTTTGCCGGTTAACGAATATGACCAGCACGAGCGCAAGCAACACCATGTCTTTGCTGAAGGATTGCCAAGGCGTGAGCGGTATGGCGTCACCGAAGCAGCCGCAGGTTTGAACTACTTTGAACCAGGCCGAATAAAAGGTAAGAAATCCGAAGAAAATGATCAGTAGCAAAAGCCCCCAGGCAACTTTGACCGGCCGCACGCCGATCAGGATGCCAAAGCCAAGAACGACTTCCAAAGTACAAAGTATAATTGCCAGGCTGAGCGAGAAATCGCTCAAAAAACCGATATGAAAAACGTCAAAATACTCATCGAGTTTATAGGAAAAGCCGAGCGGGTCGTTGATCTTGATCAGTCCTGAAAAGATAAACAGAAGCCCGACAAGTATCCGGCAAATCCAAACCACACGTTTCATTTTACTCCTAATTTGATCAATGCAAAAACGGCGTAGTTCAGCATATCCTGGTAATTGGCCTTCACTCCTTCAGATGCCAGGGTCTGGCCACGGTTATCTTCGATCTGCTTTACCCGCAGCAGTTTCATCAGTATCAAGTCTGTCATCGAGCTGATGCGCATATCGCGCCAAGCCTCGCCGTAATCGTGATTTTTAGCGAACATCAGGTCCTTCGTTTCATTCACTTTGGTATCGAAAAGTAAACTTACCTGTTCCGGAGATAGTTCTAATGGCATATCGGGGCTGCCATCCAGTTGCATCATTGCTATAACGCAATAATTGACGATGCCGATATATTCGCCCGTAATGTCTTCGTCCACTTTCGACACTTTCTTTTCCTCCAGCGTACGAATGCGCTGGGCTTTGATAAAAATCTGGTCGGTAATGGATTGTATGCGCAATATGCGCCATGCGGTACCATAGTCGCGGGTCTTCTTCATGAAAAGGTCTTTGCAAACCTTTATCACTGTATCGTATTCTGCTGCTGTGTTATTCAATTTTCGTTGGAATATTGTAATGTTGGAAAGTTGCAATGTTGTTCCTGCAATGAGAGTGTTCATTACAGGTTTGGAAAAGTTAAAGTAACTTTACAACCTTTCAACGTTCAAACATTGCAACCTACCCAGTGGCTAAAGATACATTTTTTCAGAAAAAGCTAACCATTAATGCCGGCGGTAAGCTGATCGATCTGGGCACACCGAAGGTGATGGGAATTATTAATCTTACGCCCGATTCCTTCTATGCGGGCAGCCGGAAACCTATGCTGACCGACGCGCTGCAACAGGCTGAAAAGATGTTGAACGACGGCGCCGATTTCCTGGATATCGGTGCATACTCCTCGAGGCCGGGGGCTGAAGATATTTCCATACAGGAAGAATCAGATAGGCTGCTGCCGGTAGTAGAACTGGTGTCGGCCAATCACCCGGAAGCGATAATTTCTGTTGATACTTTCCGGTCT
>JAFDZK010000180.1 GCA_018267005.1 Bacteroidota bacterium | reverse complement strand
GAAAAAGCCTTTTAAAGCTATCTTAGGAGAAGCGCAAAAACTGGAGTTCGCTGACAATTCCGCTGACGTAGCGATACTGCACGGGCCACTTTACCATTTGCAGCATAAGGAGGAAAGACTGAGAGCTTTGGCCGAGTCTAAACGCGTGCTGAAACCGGGCGGGGTTCTTTTAGGCTTTGCGATCAATCATTCAGCCTCGTCTATTGCCGCTTTACTGAACGGTTTTATCCATTCGCCGGAAATATTGGAGATGTGCCGGCAGGAACTGGCCACAGGCATCCATCAGCCGCCCCAAAGTATGCCGGGGATATTGCCGGCCGCTTACTTTCACCGCCCGGAGCAATTGCGCGAAGAACTGGAGGAAGCCGGCCTGGCTTACCTGAATACCTACGCGGTTGAAGGGATGATCTGGCTGGACAAAAATTACTTTGAAACCCGGTCGGAAGAGAAAAAGAAAGCCACCGTAACGGAACTATTGAAACTGACGGAAAGCGACCGGGCGCTCTTAACATTAAGTCCGCATATGATGATAGCGGCGAGAAAATAATTAAGTCTGCTTTTATAAAGCCCTAAACAAGTGAAGAGATTCCTAACGTTTGCCCTACCATTACTACTGATCATATGCTCGTATCATAAAGTCAGTGCACAGGTGAAAAATTATTACAATATTCCCGGAGAACTGACATTCGATAGCCTGCAATATAAGCTCAGTGCCAGCTATCACCCCAATGACAATTATTACAAGCAGGAATACATCCCTTCAGGTGAATCCGCCGACCATTTTAAAAAGATGGTTACCATTGACTTTGTAGTTGCAGATGTCAAGGCGAAAGATTTAGTGACCGCTAAAATAAAGGAATTACAACAACGGAAAAAAAGTGACCCGGTTGTCCAAACAGACCTGATGAGCAATGCTGAAAGGGACGAGTACATTCTTGATTTTATATTAAGCGAACAAGCAGGCGGAAAGCTCACCATAGTTGAAAGGAATGTTTACCGTTATAAGAATTATACTGACAGCACGGGACATAAGGGCGTTTTATTATTTGCAGTAAGTCAGCGGGGATACGGTGATGACATAGTATCTTTTTTCGGTAATCTCAAAAAAAACCGTGTAAATGACATCAATAAGGTAGCAAAATACGATATGCCTAATGTACAGATACAAAATTAAGTATTTGTCCTGCCGGCAATAGAGCACCTCTCATATATTTTTTGGCTAAAGCCTCTTTCAATCTTTAACCAGCCCGTCCCATAAATGGGCAATTGTCCCTTTAAGACAGTTAACCTAATTCAGGGTTAACGTAACGGCCATGGCGTGAAAGTTATGGCCTACGGGAGTTTGGAGCAAGGCGAAAATCCTAATCAACCCATTATAGACAGGTTAGAAAAACACAATGCAGTAATAGCTAAAATAAATGATTTACTCGCCGGGTTATCCGTTGATGAAATATCATTTATTATCCGTTGCATTAATAGCAACGTCAGTCAAAAGTCTATCTATAAACCACAACTGCCGGATAGCCCCGTAGTTCATGGGTATAGTACAGCTTAACTGACCGTTCTTATCCTTTGTGAAAAATGATATTTCTGTTTCATAAGGATTAAGTTGCGTAATAGATGCAATGTTCTTTACATTGATAATATACATTTTACTATCAATATTTAATTCGATAAAATCTTTTTCCATAGAGTAAAAATAAACAATTACCAAATATGAAATACACCATCAACCAGTTCCGCAAAGACTATCCTAACGATGACGTTTGCTTAGACGCTATTTTCGCAATGCGTTGGGGAAAACAGCCTTGTTGCCCCGGATGCTCACAGCAAACAACGTTTAAGCGCATACCCGGCAGACGTTGTTACCAATGTTCGGATAAGGACTGCCAGTATCAGCTATACCCCACAGCCGGAACGGTGTTTGAAAAGACCAGGACAAGTTTGGTCGATTGGTTTTATGCTATCTACTTAATGACCTCCACCCGCAATGGCGTTGCCGCCAAAGAACTACAAAGACAGTTAGGTGTAACATACAAATGCGCTCACCGCATGGGTCACCAAATACGCAAGCTAATGGGTTCGCCGGATGGGTTGCTAACTGGAGTTGTTGAAATTGATGAAGTGTACATCGGTGGCGACCGCAAGAACAAAAGCAAGTCTATACGTTCAGGCAGCAAGATAAAAGGCTACATGGAAAAAACGCCCGTGCTGACCTTATTGCAGCGTGACGGCAATATCATATCAAAGGTGTTAGACGTTTCAACTGGCGACACCATACGCCCTGTGGTGCTTGATAATGTTGCGCCCGGATCACAAATCATTACGGATGGGTTTAAGGCTTACATGACCTTAGAAAAGACCTACAAGCACGAAATAATCAACCACGCTATTGACGAATGGGGACGCGGCATATTTCATACTAATACCGTTGAAGGTTTCTTTAGCCACCTTAAACGCACCATCAAAGGCACTCATATTTCGGTTTCCCGGCAGCACTTACAGAAATATGCCGACGAATGCGCGTTCCGCTATACGCACAGACACGAGGGGCAATTAATGTTTCACACTATTTTGGGGAGGGTTGTGAGATGAATTATATATATCCGCATGTTTTTAGCGCACCTAAAATAGTGGCAATTCCTACTATTATCCCTATCCAAAGTTGCCATTTTTCTATTGTTGGTGGCTTAGAATTGGTTTGCGGGGTGCTTGTTTTGTTAATCTGCTTATTCCGGCTATTATCATCGGACAAATCTTGATACACATTACCACCAAATGCGACATTGGTATTATAGGTATTTGGCAACAGTGCGTTATCTTTCTTGATGCCATTAAACCTAATGTAATTTATACAGCTATCAATCATGTTGGCACCGCGCTCTCGCTGTGACTGGTCGGTTTCGCTTGTCCCCGGATTTGGGTAAAATGTATGGCCCGAAATTAGCTTGTACTGGTCGCTATCCTCGCCGATATACTTCTCGATTAACTGCTTTGCCTCGTTTCTCCAAAACTCATCCCTTGAGCTTGGAAAATTCTTTATTTCCTTTTTGAGTAATAGGAAGTCATTTATAGCTGCATCCTGTTCAGACATGCTATAAAAGTAACTATTTCTTTTTACCCTCCACAGCCTTAGCAAGCACCTTTAGAAAGTCCTCTTTGTGGTCGGGGTTATCCGCCTTTACTGGCTTTGGTTTAACCTGTTTTTTCTTGGGTTGCATATTCAAAAGTAGTAATTTAGTGTTACCTTTTAGTATGAGTAAGTTTAGATTATTAGCCCGTGAATTTAACTATAATGATTGGTGTCTTATTTTTGTCTGTGAGACTAAGCAAGAGGCTGAATATTATAACTCTGAAATTTTAAGTCACGACATTGAAACGCTATTTATAGTTAATAAAAGTAAACTAAGAACGATAATTAATATTCCATCTAAAGGAGAAACGTACACGTTTGATGATGTGCCTATAGAGGTAACTAAAAAGGCTCTAATTTCGAGCAGGAAAGTAAACCACATTGCGTTTTGGAACCTCGAAATCGGCCAATTACCTGATATCCGTTGTCATTATGCCAACGTTCAATATCCTCAATCTTAAAATTGCCCTTATATAGCCTTACATCCTTGTTGCCAAATGGATTGGTATATTCCAACTGTCCAGAGGGGATAGATGCCCATAAATGGGACGGCAATGAAAATGTTATTCATCAAATATGCCTTTCATTGCCGTTGGCTTCAGCCAACGGAGTACGATAATACAGCATGTGGCTTTAGCCAAAATAACCGACAATTTATGAATGGGCCAACAAAATCCCGCCCATTCTTCTTAATATTACAAAGTATATTTTAAAGAAAGCGAGCCATGTCTCAAATTTCAATTCTCATATCCCACATCTGAAAAATGAAACTCTACGGGCTCATCGGCTTTCCGCTTTCGCATTCCTTCTCGAAAAAATTTTTTACCGAAAAATTCGAGCGCGAGAAGATCGGCGACTGCAAATACGAATTGTTCCCTTTAGAACATATTAACGAGTTACCCGCATTGTTACGCAAACACCCCGACCTTTGCGGCCTGAATGTGACCGTTCCGCATAAGATCAACGTGTTGAGGTATTTGGACTGGATCGAGCATGATGCCCGTAACGCCGGTGCGGTAAATTGTATACGTATTACGGCCGAGAGCCCTGTGCTGGCTGCATTCTCCGGCGAGGTCGGCATAAAAGGGCACGACTTTAAGCTGGAAGGTTTTAATACGGACATTTACGGTTTTGAGATGTCGCTAAAGCCCTTGCTCAAAAGCCATCACTACCAGGCATTGGTATTAGGCGACGGAGGCGCTGCGCGTGCGGTTAAATGCGTATTGGAAAATTTGGGTATCGAGTTTAAATGCGTTACGCGCAGGCATTCGCCCGGTAACCTGCTGTTCAGCGAATTGAAACCGCACCATATCAGTCAGAATAAGCTGATCATTAATACAACTCCGGTAGGCATGTCGCCCAATATCAACGAATGCCCGCCGATAAGGTACGAACAGCTAACAGACGACCACCTGCTGTACGACCTGATCTATAATCCCGAAGAAACGCTGTTCCTGAAAAAAGGCGCCGAACATGGCGCCACTATAAAAAACGGTTACGAAATGTTAGTATTGCAGGCGGAAAAGTCGTGGGAAATATGGAACTCAAAACAAAAACATCCATGAGAAAAATTGCGTTGCTGCTTTCGGGTGCATTATTCATCGCCGCATGCAACGGCAACCACGATTATTCGCCCAAGCCGCGGGGTTATTTTCGAATCTATTTTCCTAAAAAGGAATACCGTCTTCTGGATACCATATATCCTTTTACCTTCATTTACCCGACGTATGCCTATATCGAAAAGGACACACATCCGCACCCCGGCGACAAGCTGCTGAACATGAAGTACCTGCTCAACCTGCAATTCCCGCAGTTTAAAGGCACCCTGCATTTAAGTTACGAAACCATTACTTCAAAAAAGGTATTTGATGAGCTAACCGAAGACGCCCGTACCTTCGCCTTTAAACATACGGTAAAAGCTACCTCTATCGACCAAGGCATTATCCATAATCCCGACCGCAAAATTTATGGCATCTATTATACCATCGAGGGTAATGCGGCATCGTCCGTACAATTTTACATCACCGACAGCGTAAAGAATTATATGCGCGGCGCGTTGTACTTTTACACTCCGCCGCGACTCGATTCTATCCAACCCGTGCTGAAATTTGTTAAAAAAGATGTCGATACGCTGATCAAAACTTTCAGGTGGAAGGGGGAGTGACAGGATTTCGGAACTCGGATTTGGGATTTCAAATTGGCCAGGCTCTCCATATATTAAAATCTATCAATTCGAAATTGAACATCCGAAATTCGAAATCAAAAAATGGCTAAACTGCGCTCCTTTATAAATAATCCTTACCAGGAAAATACTTATGTCCTGTTTGATGAAACGCGCGAGTGTGTCATTATCGATCCGGGTATGTACACCGGCGCTGAGCAAAATGCGGTGATCAACTTTATCCGCGACAATCAACTGAAACCTGTATTGCTACTTAACACCCATTGCCATGTCGACCATGTACTGGGCAATAAGCTGGTGTTCGATCTTTACGGGCTAAAGCCTCAATTTCATCCCGGCGAACTGCCTGTGCTGGCGGCTGTACCTGCATACGCGCCGCAAATGGGCATTCGTTATGAACCTTCGCCGCTTCCGGACCACTATTTGTCTGAAACCGGCACGGTTTCCTTTGGTAATACCCAATTGGAACTGATCTTTGCGCCCGGTCACTCACCCGCACACCTTTGTTTTTACGACGAGGCCGACAATTTAGTAGTGGGCGGCGACGTGTTGTTCAAAGGCAGCATAGGCCGTACTGACCTGCCCGGCGGTAATTACGATCAACTGATACAGAACATCGAAGAAAAATTGTTTATCCTGCCGGACGATTGCACCGTCTATCCCGGTCACGGCCCCGAAACCACCATTGGTTTTGAGAAAAGCAATAATCCATTTTTCACTTAGTGCATTTGACCTTAAACGTTGTAAGTATCGTTCGTGCAGTATTTTCAAAATTATCCGTACGGGAAACGTAAAACGTACGACCAATAATAAGTTTTGCGTAGTTTTAGGCCGCATGAAAAACGCATAACGTCAAACGTGCAACGTACAACGTAAATTGAACACCGCCATTTACATAGCCAGGAGGTATCTTTTTTCCCGCAAAAAGATCAATGCCATTAACATCATCTCGGCCATTTCCATGCTGGGGGTTTTTATTGGCAGCGCTGCTTTGGTGGTTGTTTTATGCGCTTATAACGGCCTTGAGGATGTCATACTTTCGGCATACAGCAATTTCACTCCCGAAATAATCATCCAGCCCAGACAAGGTAAAACCTTCGACCCCAATACACCCTTTTTTAACGCGCTGCACCGCGACCCGAAATTGTTCTCGTTTACCGAAGTACTGGAAGAAAAGGCGCTGATACGTTATGGACAAACCGGTCAGTATATCGGTACGGTACGCGGCGTAAGCGATGAGTTTTTAAAAAACAAACAGCTTGACAGTACCATAGAGAAAGGATCGTTCACACTGAAAAGCGGCGGCCACGATTTTGCGGTGATCGGTGTGACCGTGCAGAATGTACTCTCGGTAAATATCAGCGACCAGCTTTCGCCCTTGGAAATATATTCGCCAAAACGGGACGCGTCAAATTCGGCGACCGCGCTGGATGCATTCGAAGTCATGGACATCTATCCTTCGGGCATCTTCAATATCCAGCAGGATTTTAACGGGCTGATCATTACGCCTATCGAATTTATGCGCGATCTGCTGAACGAGCCCAAAAACATCTCGGCGATAAACCTGAACTATAAAAAAGGCACCGACCTGAAGGCTGTCCAGGCCGACCTGGAAGACAAGCTCGGCAATATGTTCACCGTCAAAAACCGTATACAACAAAATGCCGATCTTTATAAAACTTTAAACTACGAACACTGGTTTGTATTCATGATACTCACTTTCGTGCTGATCATCGCTATCTTCAACATCGTCGGTTCGCTGACCATGCTGGTGATCGACAAGCAAAAGGATATAGCCATCCTGTCGAGCTTGGGTGCGGGTAAAAAACTGATACAGGGCATATTCTTTTCGGAGGGTATGATGATATCGTTTGTAGGCTGTATAGCAGGGATGTTGGCCGGCTCCATTTTTTGCTTTTTGCAGCAAAAATTAGGGTTTATCAAATTCGGTGACAACGCGACCATTATCGATGCTTATCCCATCGCGTTCAAATTCACCGACTTTATAACGGTGTTCTTTACAGTCGCAGGCATATCAGCCATTGCGTCGGGTATCAGCGCCAGGTTAAGTATCAAAAGGCTCGGAGAGATCAAGGAAGAATTGTAAATTTGAGCATAAAGCTCAAAGCCAAAAGCTAATAAAAACGACCATCATACATCAACCTTAACTAAGCTTTATGCCTTAAGCATTCAGCTTTCAGCTCAAAAACCATGGAATCAAAACGTCAGCAAAAATTTGCAGGAGTAATACAGCAGGATCTCGCCGCCATATTTCAGCGCGAGGGAATGAACCTTTTGCCCAACACGCTTATAACCATAACCAAAGTTCGTGTTACGCCCGACCTTGCCATTGCAAGGGTGTTCCTGAGCTTTTTTAACAGCAACAACGTGCAGTTGGCGCTGCAAACCATCAAGTCGCACGCTTCTGAAATACGTTATAAGCTTGGCGCGCGCATTAAGGACCAGGCACGGATAATACCGCAGCTTGAATTTTTTGTCGACGACACCAGCGATTATGTTGAGCGTATGGATAAGCTGTTCGATAAGATCAGCAAGGAAGAGCGCCAGCCTGATACAGAGTAATGGACAAGCATGCCCTGCTCAAAAATTTTATCAGCAAGCATCCCGGACGGATCGGTAAAGTTGTCGATTTCGAGCCGAAGACCGACAAGCTATTCGTATTCGATTTTGCCGCAACCAACACCGAATTAAGCCCGGACGATGCAGCCGACACTGAAACATTCAGCCATTGGGTCGACAAAAAGTTGCACAATAACCATTGCCGCTACGGAATCGGCGGCTACATGGAGCACCGCACCTTATACGCACGCAGTGAGCATTTTAGCACAGGCGGCGAACCGCGCAGGCTGCATTTAGGCATCGACATCTGGGGGGCGGCGGGCGTACCGGTTTATGCACCTTTAGCAGGAATTATCCATAGTTTCCGCGACAATAATAATTTTGGAGATTACGGCCCGACAATCATACTGCAACACGACCTGGATGGTCTGGAGCTATTCAGTTTATACGGGCATTTGAGCAGGAACGACCTTACCGGCCTGCATGAAGGCGATGCCATTGTGAAGGGGCAAAGATTAGGCTCATTCGGCTGCGCTGAAGAAAATGGGCATTGGCCGCCGCACCTGCATTTCCAACTGATGTTCGATATAGAAGGCTGGCATGGCGACTATCCCGGTGTGGCAAAATATTCCGAAAAAGATAAATATCTGCAAAACATCCCCGATCCGGCGCTCATTTTGCAGTTCCCGCCCGCAAGTTTTATCAAATAAACTTACTTTTTAGTTATAATCGTTGGCGTTTCTTGTTTTTTGACCGGGAATACCTTATTATTGATACTGAGAAGCAAACCTGTCGATCCCACCGGATGAAAAAATGGCATAAATTAATTTTCCTGTTCTTTGCCTTCTGCAGTTGCAAAGAGCCTTTTTCTCCGCCCGGAAATATCTCTACCGACAACAGGTACTTAGTTATTGAAGGATTCATCAGTATGAACGATTCGACCTTTATCCGCCTGAGCCGGACAAAAAAGATCGATACCCTGCGAACTGTTTTTCCTGAAACCGGCGCACAGGTAAGCATCGAAAGTGATGCGAACGGCACTTATCCCCTGGCCGAGATCAAAAGCGGCATTTATGCAACACCGCCCCTTAATCTGGACCCTTCGCACAAATACCGC
>JAFDZK010000017.1 GCA_018267005.1 Bacteroidota bacterium | reverse complement strand
GCGTAGGGTGCACGCCATCCAGCGACAGGTTTTTGGGCAGCCCTTTTTTATCGTCGACCATCGCCGAATAGTAATCGAGGTAAACGATATTGTTGGCGTTGGCATATGCTTTAAGCATTTTGTTTAATTGGATGACTTTTTCCGTCGGGTCGATGGACGGCCGCCACGGGAAGTGGTTGGCCGGCAATACCGACGAGATAACGACTTTGATATGCGCTGCGTGCGCCAGTTCGACCATCGATTGGATATTGCCGAAGATATCTTCCATCTTTTCAGGGCCGGTGTTTTGGGCAATGTCGTTAATACCCGCCAATATCACTACTACGGCAGGCTTTAGATTGATAACATCCTCGCGAAAACGCACCAGCATTTGTGGTGTGGTTTGCCCGCTGATACCGCGGCCGTAGTAATTGTGGCTGGTAAAGAAGGCAGAATCCCTGAACCTCCAGAATTCGGTGATGGAGTTGCCCATAAACACTACACGCTTTTCGCCGGGCGCCGGCGCTGCTGCTTTCCGGTTTTCGGCGTCGTATTTCCTCAGGTCGGGCCAATCGGGCTTGTTAGCTTCTTCTATGGCCGTCGCAATCTTCGGATCCACGGCTTTCATAAATCCCTGCTGATCGAGCCAGTCGCCAAAACGGTCTATCCAGGTATCTGTGGGAATATTTTGCCTGTGCATGCCAAATCCGTGGCCGCCTTTAGCGTACATGTGCAGTTCGGCCGAGTGTCCGGACGCAACCCATTTGCTGTAAAGATCTACGCTGTGTGTGTTCAGGCCAAGATCATCGTTACTGGCCGCTACCAGGAACATAGGCGGAGCATCCGGAGCGATAGTACCCTGCAGGGCAGGCGGCATATAAGCATATATCGGCGCGACGAAATCGGGTTTATTTTCCGGCGTATAACTGTACGCCGTAGATGCGGCAACGGTACCGCCCGCGGAAAAGCCAATGATCCCAATGCGGGAAGGGGAGACGCCGTATTCGGCTGCATGAGCGCGCACATAGGCTATGGCTGCCCGGCCATCGGCAATGGACAGGGGAATGATCGGTTTGATCTTTTCCTGGAAATCGGGTTTATGTACATTGTCCCATACTTCCTTGCCGGGATTATCTGTTAAACTACGCCCTGTGCGGTATTTCAACATGAATACGGTTATGCCTTTTTGCGTGAGCCAGTCGGCTACGTCGCTGCCTTCGTTTTTAACCGCCAGGATAAAGAATCCTCCGCCGGGACAAACGACCACTGCCGTGCCTGTATTAAACGCAGGATTGGGTCTGTAAACCGTTAGCGTAGGATGAGACACGTCGTACGCGAGCGGGTCGGTTGCCGACGGGTACAGTTTTTCCTCGTAATTCAAGTTTTCGGAGCCCGGGGCGGCGCCGCTGTATAACGGTATAACTTGTTGCTGTGCGACTGCCGTAAAAGCAGTAAGCGCCATCAGTATGGCGAATAGTTTTCTCATGGTAGCGGTTTTATAATAGTTAGTAATACAATAATAGCTTTTTGGGTGCTTATCGGCGTATAAAATCTTCCAAATGTAAAAACTGTAATGAGCGTTAAACCTTTTTTGCGTTTAGTTGTCCGACCAGTAGAATTTTCCGCCGGAAAATGGATACAACTGCTTAAAAGAATTGTTATGGCGTTACCCCAACCACAACAAGCCGTTCGTTTTCGCCTTCTACCTATGCTGGCGTTGTGCCTTATTGCTTTTTCGTCGTGCAGGCACAAGGTAAAAACTTACGAAAGCAATTGCGACATCGATAAGGATTTCGTCAAGATCAGTTTTAAACACTTGATGGACAGCCTTGCACAGTACGACCGGCAATACGTCGAGGTAACGGGTAAATACGAGGAAGACAAGGAGCTTTCGGCATTAGTCAGCGACGGTCGTTCTTTGGATGATACTTCCGCTAACGGCCTTTGGGTCAACTTCAGCCAGGATTGTCCGCTGTATCTCAAAGGCACCCACCAGGGCCTGTTTGAATATGCCGATGGGCAGTTCACGCAGATCAATAACAAATCCATTACCATACGCGGCGTGATCGACCTGCATAACCGCGGCAGCCATAACCGTTGCAAGGCCAGCATCGAGCGGGTAAGTTTGGTGAAATTATAGCCAATCGGCTTCAAGCAAACAGATCTTTAGTAAACTTCGGCGGAACCCTCTTTTTCGTAGCCTGCTCATAAGCATACCCGAGTTTGATAATGCCTGCTTCGTCATAGGCCGTGCTGACGAACGACAAGCCTACAGGCACACCATGTATAAAGCCCATTGGGACGGTAATATGCGGGTAACCGGCCATTGCGGCCGGACCAGAAAAGGAATAACCGTTATCATAATCGCCGTTCACCAGGTCGATACAGCAGGCCGGACCGTTGGTCGGCGCAGCGATAGCGTCCAGCTTATTCTCTTTTAACAGTTTATCGATAACACCGCGGGTGATTGTCGTCGTGTTTTTTACCGCGTCGAGATATTCCTTGCTATCCAATCCGCCTTTTTTATCAGCCAGTTCCAGCGTTTCCTGTTTAAAGAAGGGCATGGCGTTCGCTTCGTTCTTTTTATTGAATTCGATCACGTCGGCGAGGGTCTTCATATTACAATTGGCGTTTTTCAGGTAATTATTTACGCCATCCTTAAACTCGTAAAGCAGCACGGTAAACTCGTCTTTTCCCGCTTGTTTGATGTTTTTGTATATTTCTACCTCGACTATCGTGGCGCCTTTGCTTTTCATCAGCTCTATAGCGTCGTGAAATAGCGCGTCCATATAGGAATTGGTTTTTAACCCGTCTTTTTCCACGCCGATGCGTTTGCCCTTCAGTCCATCGGCATCCAGCAATTTGGTGTAGTCAGCCAGGGCCTTACCCTGGCTTGCTGCGGTATAGCTATCCTTCGGATCGACCCCTGCACAGGCTGCCAGCAGCAGCACGGCATCTTTTACCGTCCGCGCCATCGGGCCTGCGGTATCCTGCGTTTTGGATATGGGAATAATGCCCGAGCGGCTCCATAAGCCCACGGTCGGTTTGATGCCAACCAGGCCATTTACCGACGAGGGTGAGACAATAGAACCGTCCGTTTCGGTGCCGATAGCTATTGCACACAAGTTTGCCGCCGCAGCCGAACCCGAACCCGCGCTTGAGCCGCTGGGGTTGCGGTCGAGGATATAAGGGCATTTTGTCTGCCCGCCGCGGCTGCTCCAGGCGCTCGTGGAGCGTGTCGACCGGAAATTGGCCCACTCGCTCAGGTTGGTTTTGCCGAGCAGTACTGCGCCGGCTTCGCGCAGTTTTTTGATAATGAACGCGTCTTCCTTCACCACATTCCCGGTCAGTGCCAATGCCCCGGCGGTGGTCATCATTTTATCACCGGTGTTGATATTGTCCTTGATCAGTACAGGAATTCCATGCAGCGGCCCCCGGACTTTGCCGTTTGCGCGTTCCTTATCCATTTCGTCGGCAATAGACAAAGCGTCAGGGTTTAGTTCGATAACCGCATTTAGTTTCGGTCCGGCTTTATCGATCTCATCAATACGTTTCAGGTATTTTTCGGCTATCGAGCGCGAGGTGTATTCCTTGCTCTGCATTTTTTGCTGCAGGGTATCGATGGTGACTTCGTTCAGCTCAAAATTGTCGGCAGACCCGGCTTCGTCGCCGTTGTTTTGTTTCGAAGCCGTAGGTGCGGTACCGCACGAAGCCGCTACCAATGTGGTTATACCCGCGAGGGAACCTGTTTTAATAAAATCTCTGCGTTGCATGATAAGAAGATTGCTGTGACAAGTAACGGAATTTGCAGGAATAAAGCAAGGGTTTGTAGATTGGGGTCTGGAGGTTAAGATTTGTTATCAGCCCATTTGGGCATTGTGCGTCATAAAGACGTTTAACATCTCCGGACTTTCGGACTTATGCGGACTTTCGGACTTAACCACTTTTATCAAAAAATTAAAACTTATATCGCAGCGCTTGTTTAATAGATACATCACTATTGAAAAACAGGTCATGGCGCATTTAGAAGTAAAGCCCAGGAGCCGCGGCAGCGCGTGGCTCTGGATCGTTATCATCATCATTGTCGTGGTTGCGGTGGCATTTATTGCCTGGAAAAAGTATGGCGAAGGTAAACTATTGCCAAATTCGCATGCCGACACCACAAAAACTGTTAACGGTTCAACAAACTCACAATAACTTCAAAATTATTAACGCTAAAATTATGGCAAGGGAAGAAACAGTAATGCATCGCCTTGAAGAACTTCATGGCAGCGGATATGAAGTTGTAGACGGCCAGCCGGACATTATAGGCTGGGATATAAAATCGCGCAGCGGTAAAAAAGTCGGCGAGGTTGCCGACATGCTTTTTGAGCCAAGCACGCGTAAAGTGCGCTACCTGGTGGCCGATCTGAACGATAACGAACTGGGTATAGAGGAGGATCGCGAAGTGCTTATCCCAATCGGTATTGCAGAATTGTTCACCAAATCGGAGCATCACATTTTGACGCGCGACGATTCTGATCCGGCGTTTAGTGCGTACGATCCGTCGAGCGATGGCAATGTGGTTTACCTGCCCGACGTCAGCGCACAGCAGTTGGACGAATTGCCCGTCTACGAGAAGAATCACCTGTCGCCGCACGTGGAAATGGCCATTCGGAAAATTCTTGAGCCGGTCAATTCCAACCGGCGGGACGACGATGACTTTTACAAGCACGAATATTACAACGACGACCGGTTTTACCGGCACCGGGTAAAGTAGGCTGGTGAGTAGTGAATGGTGAATAGTGAATTGGAATAACGAGGATAAGTAATCCAATATTGACCATTGACCATTCACTATCGACCATTGCGCGCGCGTCCGCGCGTTCTATGTCTGCCCGGAATATTGATCAAAATCCGCCGTGCCTGTTCGGTTTCACCGGTTCGGGCCATTTTTCTGGTTGTCCGGTTCTGCGGTCGAGCAATACGCTTTTCTCGCGCGAGGTAGTTTGCGGGTCCTCGCTGGCTTCGTAGGCTAATATCGCGGTCAGTATAGCATTTTTTTCAACCTCGTCGAACACGATCTTGTCGTAAGTATCACGGTTGGTATGCCAGGTATACACGCCGTAATCCCAGCTTAACGAGCCCAGCGAAAATGCCGGGGCGCCGGCGGCTACAAATGAAGCAAAGTCAGACCCACCACGGCCGGGAGCGCCCGGGAACGTCGTCTTAATGGAATCGCGGATGTATGACGGTACGTGCGACAGCCAGCGGGTAAGGTAGTCGTACGAGTTAAGGAATCCCTGGCCCGACATGTTAACCACGCGGCCGGTGCCGTTATCCTGGTTAAATACCGCCTGGATATTTTTTACGATCTCCGGGTGATCTTCCACAAAAGCCCTCGACCCGTTCAGGCCTTCCTCTTCACTGCTCCAGTCGCCGATCAGGATGGTCCTTTTCGGATTGGGATAGAATTTCTTGAGTAACCGCATAGCCTCCATCATGGTCAGCGTGCCGGTGCCGTTATCAGTCGCACCTGTACCGCCGTCCCACGAATCAAAGTGTGCCGAAAGTATGATATACTCATTGGGTTTTTCGGTACCCTTGATCTCTCCGATCACATTGAAAGTCGGCATAGGGCCCAATTCCTTCGATTCCGTGTGTATCGCAAGCACCGGTTTTTCGCCCGATTCGATCAGGCGGAAAAGCAGGGTATAATCTTCCAGCCCGATATCGACGGTCGGCACTTTTTTCGTGTTCGCTTCGAATATCTTATCCACGCCAAACCCCGCCGACCAGGTGCAGGTAACTATGCCTGCGGCGCCAGCTTCTTCCAATGCATGGGGCAATGTGCCGGTAACGACACCCATCGTGTAGCCGGTTTTACGGATGCGTTCGCGCCATGCGGCTGCTGCTTTGGTGCGTTCTTGCTTATTTTTTTCGATCTCTTCCTTCGTGCCGTAGTCCCTCCAGTTCTCGTCCGAACGGCCGGTAGGCTGGTTCATGCTGATCATCACAAATTTGCCCTTTACCGAAGGCAGCCAGGCTTTAAAGGCATTACTGTCGGCTACGTCGGGCAGAATAACCACCTCAGCCGTTACCGTTTTTTTACCGGTGCCTGGACTCCATGCCAATTGCGTGCCTTCCAGCGTTTTTACCCGCGGCGAAACCATATCGATATGCGATATGCCGCGCTGCCAGCCGCGCCAGTCGCCCCACTTTTCAAGCCGGGCGTCAATGCCCCAGCTTTTGTACTTGGCCACGGCCCAGTCCCCGGCCTTTTGCATTTCCGGCGTGCCCACCAGTCGCGGACCTATTTCATCGAAAAGCTCATGGGCCATCTGCCGCAATTGCGAACTGTCGGTTTCAAATTTGACGATATTATCGACCACCGGGTCTTTACTTTGCGCCGAAAGGGCGTTGCCTGCGAATGTGAGCGCCGGGATGCAACCCAGCATAAGGAGTTTGGTTGAGATCTTCATACAACTAAGTTAGTAATTGCGCAGAAGATTGCTTAGTGTATTGAGAATGTTACATGTTACAGGATGTCGGAGGTCAGAAGTCGGATGTCAGTGAAAAAAAAACTTACGAAGTTTTTGAAAACTTCGTAAGTCTGAATAGTAGTAAATTAATTATGCGCGGCTTGTTTTTCTTTGGTGTTTTCGAATATCTTTTCCATAATATCCGGGGCTTTTTCAACCAGCGCGCCCAATCCTTTGGGTGGCCGGGTTGGGATGAACTGGATATTGTCGCCGTTTACCGCAAGGAACCCGACAGGCCCCAGCCCAATGCCTGCCGCTCCCATTGCGCCAAAGCCTTCACCCTCGCCGGTGTTTTTAGCGTTACTTTTCCCCTTGCCTTCGCCTGCGCCGCTGCCTAAACCAAGGCCGACCGAAATAACCGGCACGCAGGTGAACGATCCCAACTGGAACTGCTGTCCGATCACAGTCTCTGTTTTTGCTTCTGTGCGGAGGAACTCGGTCAGTTTGCCGAGCATTTCATCTAAGTTTTCCATGTCCGTGTTTTTAGTGATGAATAAATAAAAGCCCTTAATACCCTTGCAAGGTTGTTGCTGATATCGAGAATAAGCTCGTTCCTGCCCGAAAAATTTACCGACAGGTTTTGCCCTGTAAAGACGCTGACGGCATAAACTACAGGAAACACTTTCCCATTCAATGCGGGATCGCCGGTATCGGCCGTCAGAAAGAATCGGTTAACTTTAAAAGTTTTTATTACCGCCCATATCGTTCGGAATGATATATGTTTCCTTCCGGCAGGCTTTTTCGCAGGTTTCTTTTTTTCGTTTCGGGCTGATTTTCGCGGCGCCAGGAGATCGATGCGTTTTTTCCACCGAGCTATCCTTAGGTCCATTTGAAGGCCTTCGCCTGTTATTAAAAGCGCTGTACTCACAAGCCGGTGGAACCTGACCCTGTAGAGATCAGAGGCAGTGTTGATCTCCACGTAAAATGGTGCCAGAAGCAGGTAAGCCAGCGCAATTAAAACAGGTAACAGAACCCAAAACCATGTCACTTTTTGCAAAGTTTACAGCAGCTAAAGTAGGTTGGGTTTGCGGGGATCGAAATGACGGTTATCACGCTTTAGCGTGATCTTTATCAGGGAAATAATCTGCTGTTTTTAGGCTACCGGGTTTTCGGCGTCATCTTCCCGTTCAACGGTAATCGTGCATTCGGTAACCAGTGCGGCAATGGCGCCGACGGCCGCCAGCGTGGGCAGCAATAAAGCGCCTACAACGCCTACTGTCAGCGGAAAACTGGCCAGTTCCTTGCCTGTTTTGTCGTTAATGGTGATCTTCCGTACATTGCCTTCGGCAATCAGTTCCTTTACTGTTTTCAGCAGGTTCTCGCCGTGTATATTGAATGATTCCTTTGTCATGGCCTGGTTTTTATATTAGATAATACCATGGCCCTGAATGTTACAGGTAACCCCGTTGTTTCAGGTAGGCTACCCAAACATCGTAAGCAGGTGGTTTCAGGTGCAGGCCTTCGTAGGTATACTCGCTTTTCAGGCGGCCCTCAGGGTCAACAAAGAGGTGAAAAATGTCGACAAAAGTATATCCTCCTTTGGATACGTTAGCCTTCAATAGTTTATTTACTGCCAGCACATGCTCTTCCTTGTCATAATGTTGCGGGAAGTTTTGTATAGTGGGATTTAGCGGCAATATGCTTTCAACGTAAATCTTTGTGCCGGGGCATTTGCTGTGCACCTCGTTCACAATTTTCAGGATATTATCGGCTATTACTGCATCGGGTATGTCCTTGCCAATGTCGTTAATGCCCAGCAGGATAAATAGTTTTGACGGCTGCCGGTCGGTGACGTCTTTCAGGCGTTTAAGCACGCCGTAAGTAATGTCGCCGCCAATACCGCGGTTTACCACCGTAGTGTCGCCGGTCGCCTTCTTCCAGTTACCCATTTCGGTAATGCTATTTCCCAGGAAGATGATCCTGCCGGTTATCACAGGTTCTTTGGCAAACAGCGCCAGCCTTTGCGGCGTATGTTCGGGGATAAAGGGAATGGTATCGTATAAGCGCTGGTTCGTAACGCTTTGCGCGCCTGCGAACAGGGGCAGCAGCAACAGTAAAAAGAAGTATTTCATTTGCTAAAAGTAGGTAAATAATAATGTGTTACCGATGCAGCGAACGTAACAGTTTTATAGCTGCGACTGCAGGTCGGCTATCTTTTTCTGCGTCTTTTCGATCTTTTTATTTAATTTTTTAATTTTTTTACGGTCTTCATCAAGCTGCTTTTGCGCATCGTCGGCATCGTCTTTGGCGTTGGCGGCTTCTTTTGCTTTTTTCTCTGCTTTTTTGGCGTCGTCCAGGTCGCCGCCTACAGCGCGTCGTGCGGCTCTTTTGCTTTCATCGAGCGCGTCGGCCGCTTTTGACCCGGCATTTACCGATGCAACAGAGTCAGAGGGGAGCTGGTTTTGCACTTTAACCAGGTCGGCCTGGTAATCGGACAGGTCCGACTGCAGATCTTTTATTTTTCTGTTGATCTTCGCTGTGTCAGCGCCCGCTTTCGCGGCATACAGGTGTGTGGAAGCTTTCGAAAATAATGCGCAAAAGAACAGCGCGGCAGAGAGCAAAAGTATTTTCTTCATCGGCTAAAATTAAGACCAGTAATATTGCCTGCCTAAATATAGCTTTGTTTGACGGAATGTCAAGTTCGGCGCGTTTGTTATTTGTCCCTGGCGAGCTCGATGGTACGGTACAACGTTTTTTTATCGAGCATCAGGGTTCGTGTATGGTGTTTCCGGTCAGTTTGAAGGTCCAATAGCCTTTGCCGCGGGCGCTTTTATTTATCGCGGTGAGCGTCCTTTCGGCATAATTCATTTCGAAGACCAGCGTGCCCATATCTTCCTTTTTACCATTTACCACCTTGTCCATTTTGAAGCGGTAGCTGTTGTGGCCGGGTATTTTGGTGGCATAATAAACGGCTATTTCATCATTGCAGGCCGAACCCTTTACCTCGCATTTCGAGGTCCCTCTCCAGGTGCCGGCCACCGGGTCGTTTTGTTGTGCGAACGCCCCTGCCGATAACAGGCCCAGCGCCGCGATCAATATACTTTTCACGAGTTTCATGCTATAAAAATACAGCAAAATTCAATTTCGTTTTTCGACCATGCGCCGGCCTGCCAGGATAAAGGCGACACCAATGTATGCAAATGCTTCGAATACGCTGCTCCACTCGTTACCCAGATCGCCGGGCAACGAAGCTACGGCGCGTGGAATGTGCAATACCAGGAACCACGCAAAGAGCATGATACCCGTTAGAAGCGCTGCAAGACGTGAGCGGATCATGATCCCCAGGCCACCGGCGATCAATGCACCGCCGGCAAAGCAGGTCCAGAACATGTGTGCGGGTATCCAGTTGGGTATTAGTGTTGCTACAAAGTCGGCATAAAGAAAATGCGACCAGCCGAAGAGAACCAATAATATCGCAAAGGCGAACCTGCTATAGGGAATAAACTTTTCAAGAAAATCGATAGGAGCGGACGTTTTTCCTTCTTTCCGGAGCGTACCTGCAACTACAAATGCGCCGCCGCCGAACGCAAATTCTTTCAGCGGGTTTACCCATACAAAAAAATGCTGCGGCGTGTTCATCAGCGCGTAAGGAATGTGAAATACGATAACAATCAACAATAGCAGCGCGCCGAGGACGGCTGAAACCGGACGCCCCCTAATGTTCAAAATGATGCAAAGCCCGGCTGCGGTAATTAAGATGCTAAATATCCAAGTACCCACAAGGCGTATACTATGCCAATCGTGCCCCGGGGGCAGAATAACCGGTCTGAAATCACCATAAAAAAGCTGCTGAACGGCAAGTGCGATAAGGCCCGAGGCAAAAATGGTCCGCCACAACCAGTTATATTTTTCCATAACAGGGGTATAATTAATCAGGTCGCCTAAAATTAATTAAATATTTGCTGAACTAATAACACAGTTCACCGCATTTTTTTACATAACTTGATTTAAAAGCCGCTATTAGTTATTATTGCATGGAAAAAGGTGATGGTGTTCCACCTATTTGAACCGTCCTGCAAATTTAAACGCAGTTCTGATGACGCCTGCGAAATACGATTTTTCTCTATTTCATAGGCCATGTTATACTACAACTATTTCAACCCATTTTCATGCAAGCGATACTTTTAATCTTTGTCGGCGGCGGCATTGGCAGCCTGTTGCGTTATGGCCTTAGCCGCTGGATAAGCGGGCTGGTCGTGTCGGCTTTTCCTTATGGAACTTTTTTTGTTAACATCATCGGTTGTTTTCTGATCGGTTTTATTGTGTTTTATACGGAACGGTATGGAACACAGTCTCAGCCCTGGCGCTTGTTCCTGGTAACAGGGCTGTGCGGGGGTTTTACGACATTTTCGTCATTTTCTCTTGAGAACAGTCAATTAATCACCGATCACCGGGTGTTCGTGTTTATGCTTTATGCCGCGGGCAGTGTGTTTCTTGGCCTTGCAGCGACTTATTTGGGAGTACTTGCGGGTAGAAGCATTTGAAAGCTATGAAGTTCGACAAAATAATGATCGTGGTTGATGAGAATCCCTGCTCCGGGAGAGCGGCTCAACAGGGATATGAACTGGCTGCCGATCTCGGAGCGCAGGTAGTGCTTATTGATATTATCGATGAAGCGCTGGCGATAGGAGATGTCGATGCGGGCATTTTCCCCGACGAGGCCATGCGGCAAAAGAAAGTAAAAGCCGAAAAAATGCTGTGTCAATTGCAGGACGAACATGCCGGTAAAATACGATCTGAAATCATGACGCGGACTGGTGAAATGAAGACCGTTATTCCGCAGTTGATCGCAGAGACTGGCGCGAAGATCATCGTCATAGGGGCGCACCGGCATACCTGGCTCAACCGGTTGATCGAAGGCAACCCCGAAGAGAATATTTTGGTTATTTCCACCGTTCCGGTGCTCGTGATACCGAAGCAATAGCCCATTAAACTGCGTAACGGGATTTTAGTTGCTGCAGCATCCAGGCATTAACCCCGTCCTGGTCGGTAATGGGTACGCGTGTGTACGGGTGTGATGGCATATAAGGCATCGGCCCGAACTCGGGACAAATGTACATTTCGCTGCGTCCGGCTTCTTTGTTGCTCCCGATAATACTGTCCCACCAGCCGTAAAATCGCTGCAAGTGAGCATCCCATTCGGGCGCTGCGGGATCGTTCACCTGCGGCGAATGTTCATAACCTACACGGGCATGGATATAGCGTACATGCGGGATAATACGGTCGAGGGTTTGCTGCTGGTCCTGCAGCAGGCTTTCTGATACGGTACACCAGTGCGAAAAGTCGGCCGTAAATTCCAGGTCGGGGAAAGCGACCAGGTATTCCAGCGTTGTCTTGGCATGAAAAGCAAAGCGGCCGCGGTGCGTTTCGTGGTAAACAGGAATACTGGTGTCCTTCGAAAAATGCTTCATCACCTCGATCACCCTGCAATTCTCGTCGAACAAAAAATAGTCCTTGCCTGTGTGCGAATTGATGAACTTGGGGTGCAGTCCGGCTATACGGTCTAAATTGGCTTTCAAACGGCCGATATACTGATGAACCGATTCATCGGCCGGCGGCAGCCACTGCTGGGCGACGAAAGTAAAATCATTGGCATGCAGCCGTTCAACAATTGCTTCACTTTTTTCGCTGCAAGCTGCCACATTTACTTCCAGCCCGCTGTAACCTTCCAGCCTAAAGCCGGCAATGGCGGCGTCATTAACCTCGTTTTTATTGCCCCAATGGGTTTTGATATAAGTGATTTTGGACGGCATAATTTCCCGTAAAAATAAAAAAGCCGGTTCAATTAGTATCGAACCGACTTTAATTGTTTTTAATCAAAGATTTACGAAGTTTCTAAAACTTCGTAAATCTCGGTATTTTACAATTTCACTTCGCCCCAGCCTTTGCGGTATTCGCGGCGGATGAACTGGTTGGCGGGTTCGTAATTGGTTACCTTCATGTTTTCACCGTCCCAAAGCAGCGCGCGGTAGCGTCCGCTGAACTGGTAGCGTTCCTGTGCGCCGTAAACGGGATCGTTATACTTGATCTTCTCGCGAATATTGAATGTACGCAGCAGCAGGTTACCCATCAGCACGGTTTCCGTAAGCGGCCCGGCATAACCGACAAATGGCGAGTCGACTTCCATTTTGCCGTAACCGGCTATAGCAGCGTCGACCCACTGCCACCAGTGCCCGTCCATATCGCCTTCCACGCGCGGGTATTTCTTCGGAACGTTTACGTCTTTGTTCAGGCTCAGCGGTAATAGTCGCGGGTGACTGCCGCCCCAGCCGCAGGAGGCCTTGCCTTTGGTGCCGATGAACAGCGTACAGCCTTCGAAATCATTTTCGCTTGGTATATCGCCCAGCGCCTCGTTCTGGTTTACATCCGGGTCAAGCTCGTTCAGGCGTTCGGGCGTAATACCGCCGTCCATCCAGTACAGGTCGAGGTCTTTCCCATTCTTTTGTTTGAATTTGAATTTGATCGAGCTCGAAACCGGTCCGCTTTCAGGATAAATTCCTTCTTTAAAGATACCGCTGTAAACGGTGCTGGCGCTGCCCGAAACCTCGGTGGGGTAGCCCAGGCCGAGCAATTTGAACGGCGGGCCCATAATGTGGCAGCCCATATCGCCCAGCGCACCCGTGCCGAACTGCCACCAGCCGCGCCAGTTGAAGGGCACCAGATTATCTATATAGTCGACGTATTGAGCCGTGCCGAGCCACAGGTCCCAGTTCAGTTCTTTGGGCACGGGTGGTTTAGCGGTCGGCCACGAAATGCCTTGCGGCCATACCGGGCGGTCGGTCCAGCAATATACTTTCTGTATATCGCCGAGCAGGTCCGCTTCGATCCATTCGCGCAGGGTACGCATGCCATCGCAGGAGGCGCCCTGGTCGCCCATTTGGGTTACCACCTGGTATTTCTGCGACGCCTGCGTTAATACTCTTGCCTCATAAATATCGTGGGTCAAAGGTTTTTGCAAGTACAGGTGTTTTTTTAGCTGCATGGCGCTTAGACCAACAATCGCGTGGTTGTGGTCGGGTATGGCAACCGTAACCGCGTCGAAATTTTTATGCTCCTTGTCAAACATCTCGCGCCAGTCGTGGTAATAACCTGCCTTTGGAAAATCCTTGCGGCGTTTGTTGCCCGTGCGGTCGTCCACATCACACAAAAAAGCTATTTCGGCATTCTTTTTTGGAGCGGTAGCATAGTGGTGAATATCGTTTTCCGCTTCGCCGCCGCAGCCTACCGCAGCGATGTATAGCTTATCACTCGGGGCGACATAACCCTGTCCGCCCAGGACATAACGCGGCACGATATAAAAACCCGCTGTAGCCAGCGCCGTTTTTTTGATGAACTGACCGCGGGTCATTTTATTTTCGTCTTTGGTTTTCTTTTCCATCGTCCTTATTTTTTGGCTTTGTCGAGCGGTTTAACAGCAACTTCCTTGAAAAATACCACGTCGTCATTGCCGTGGTTTTGCAGGCCGATATACCCGGCTAAAGGTCTCGGGCCGCGATAAGGTTCAAAGTCGAACTTGCGTGGCGGGGTCGGCTGTCCCTCGGTATAATCCGTCACCAACTCACCGTTCACTTTTACAATGGTACGCAGACCATCCAGCGTGATCTCCATTACATTCCATTGCGGGCCGGGTTTGCCGGGTTTGGCATGAGGCTTGGTCAGCGAATATAGCGTTCCGGTAACGTGGTATTCGTCCTCGCCGGATGTTTCGGGGTGATTGTCTATTTGAACTTCGTATCCATAGAATACAGGCATCCAGGGTTCACGCGGCTCGATGGGTATGCGGATAAAAACCCCTGAGTTGCTGTTGAATTTTTGCATGCGGTAAACTATGCGGATCTTGCAGTTACTGAACTTTTCCTTTGTCCAGTACAGCAGGCCCATACCGCCGTGGCTGCCGGTAACGCCGTTTTCAACGTAGCGCTCGCCCGGGCCGACCATTTTCCAGCCTTTCAGGTCCTTACCGTCGAACAACTGGCGCCAGCCTTTTTCGTCCAGCTTTGGTGGCGGAGGGATGGAATCCTGTTGTGCCAATGAAATAAACGGAATGCTGAGCAGCATAAATGCCAGCGCGAGGCCGATGCCTTTAAGAATGTTGGGTTTTTTCATGATGTTTAAGAAATAACGGTTTGCTGCGCAAGGGTAATGTAAGCGGCAGCGGTTTATAATCGGAAGGCCAATTTAGACATATTTTGAAAATGCGGGTAAAAAAAATTATTTAGGCGCAATCCTGTTCCGTTTTCACCAGCTTGCGTACATCAAAACCTTTGGCTGCGGCTTGTACCAGCAGGTAGTTATAAGTTTGGCTGTCCATTGCTGGTTTGCGGCTTAGTATCCACAGGTATTTGCGATTCGGATGGCCCACCATGGCATAGCTGTAATCGGCCGCCAGCGCGATGATCCAATATTTGCCCGAAAAAATGCCGAAACTTACCTTTAGCTTGGAATTGGTCTTCTTATCCGTTATTGTCGCTTTGCCTTCAACGTTATCGGGGACACCCTTTTTAATACAACTGTTTATCACCTTTACCGAACCATCGTCGTTCAGGCTATATTCGGCAGTCGAACAGGCGCAATCCTTTTCAAAACTTTGCGGAAAGCGCGCTATCTCGTACCATTTCCCCATATATTGTTCCAGCTCCACATACGTTACGGTTTCCAGCTTTTCTTCCCTGTTGGTTACCATCCAGGCAATGGCAGCAGCCCCGGCAACAGCGGCAGATGTGGCTAATACTTCCTTTTTCATGCCGGGATAACAAAGTGTAGCGGGAAATGGTTTTTGAGGCTCAACTGTACAACACCTGGCATATATCGCAATAAAAGGTTAGCCGTTTGGTCTTGCCGGTGTCTCTTTTGTGAAACGCGACATGGTTGCGCGGGCATTCTTCACGGCCGTAAGCCTGCAGCCTGTCGCCCAGGTGATGTGTTTTACCATATTTCAAAAACTCCCGGCTAAAAGCGATAACCTCATTCGAAAGTTCCTTTAATTTATCGGCAGGAATATTTCCGCAAAGGCTTTCGGGATGTATCCCGGCCCTGAAAAGCGATTCGACCTTAATAATATTGCCCGATCCGGCGAAAATGCCCTGGTCGAGCAGGGCGTCGCAAATCATCAGCCCGGGTTTTTCCTTAAGTTTTTGGATCGCTTTATCGGCGTCCCATTTCTGGCTCATGATGTCAGCCGACCAGTCGTATACTTCGTCCAATGGTTGATTGATAACCTGTACTTTCACGATGGAAAAATTAATTTCCTCGTCGCCAAACTGCAGGTGCAGGGCGGCGTTTTTCTTGACCGGCCGGTTGATCTTGTAGGAACCGAAAAGTCCCATATGTATCCGCAGCGAAAAATCTTCAAACACTAAAAGCAGGTGCTTGCCCCAGGTTTTTATATCGCTAAGCGTATTGCCGTTGAGCATGGACGGGTCGACATTTTTGGCGTAACCATTCGCAGCCGTAACCTGCCTGCCCTTGAATGGTTGCAGTTTTTCCTTTAGCATAATGAGATTCGGTCCTTCGGGCATGGCTTAAAAATAAAAAACCCTGTTGATGATCAACAGGGCGGATCGTTTAAATTATAAGGATTAATCCTAAAACTTAAACAATACTGATCTTATAACACCGCGCGGTGAAAATAGTTTGAATATCCAATGACATTAAACCCGGGCCAGGTCGACATAGTTAAGGACGATTGCCAATACCGTCCCCGCAATTATCGTAATGATACCTATTCCGATAAATGCGCTAATACGTTGCTCTTTTGTGGGTTCGCCGGTTACCAGTTCGATACAAGATTGTTTAAATTTTTTCATAACAGATAGACATTAAGTATTACATCGAATCAGGGCAAGAAAAATGCCATACCCGCAAAAGAAGTGTTAAAAGAAGGGTGTTACATAGATATTTCCCTCAAATATCAACGCACTGTTCCCCTAATCTTGTCAATTTGTATCCTAATCCGGACATGAAAGAGGACATACATCAGTTTTGGCCGATAATAGGAGGGCAGGAGGGCACACCATATGTTTACCGAAAGAAAGCACCCGGGGCCCGTTTGTTTTTTGAGACGGCCGAACCCGGCAGTTCATACGTTTTGTACAAGCGGCGCTGAAAAGCTAAACAATCCGAAAGTATCCGCGGTTGTATTAAAGTAGCAAACTTAAGAAGCCATGGAAGACACCGCAAAAACATTGGAGTTATTGAACGACCTTGTGCTGATCAATAACGACCGCATAGAAGGATATGAACGCGCTTTGAGAGAAGTGAAGGAAAATGATACCGACAGCGACCTGGAGCCTGTTTTTCTGCGCCTGATAGACGACAGCCGGCGGTATAAGATGCAGATCGGTACCGAAATACAGGCGCTGGGCAGCGATATTGAACAGGGAACGACCGCCAGCGGGAAACTGCACCGCGCATGGATAGCTGTTAAGGAAACCTTTAACGGGCATGACCGCCGGAGTATACTGGACGAATGCGAGACCGGCGAGGATGCGATCAGAAATATTTACCAGGACGCGCTGGAAGACGATACGCTGCCGGCTTATATTATAGATATGCTGGACGAGCAGATGCAGGAGATCCTGGATGCGCACGAACAGATCAAATCGCTTCGCGACAGTGTCCATTAGACATTTCGGAAGTCAGAATACGAATTCCGGAACTTTCTTTATTTCGAAATCGAAGTTCCGCATTCCGCATTTAATTCAGCGCCATTTCGCGATTATACTTATTTCGATATTCAACCGGCGATAAGCCGGTTATTTTTTTGAATATGGTGCGGAAGGCCTTGTGGTCGGAGTAACCAACGGAATACATTACCTCGTTGACATTTTCGCGGCCCGATTCGAGGCTTTTTTTTGCTGCCTCGATCTTTACGCGCTGCAAGTATTCTACCGGCGTATTTTTCGTGGCTTTTTTAAACCTGCGCTCGAAATTGCGGCGACTGATGGCAAACATTTCGGAAAGCTGGTCGACCGTAATTTTGGCGCCGACATTCCGTTCGATATATATTTGCGCTTTTTTGATCGATTCGTCCTGGTGCTCCTTCTGCCCGCTGAAGATAACGAACGGCGACTGGCTTTCGCGGTCGATCTCGATCTCCATCACTTTGGCACAATGCACGGCAACGTCGCGGCCGCAGTATTTTTCAACTAAGTAGATGACCAGGTTCAGGAATGAATAGGCGCCGCCGCTGGAATAGATGCCCAATTCGTCGATGATCAGCTTTTCGGGCATCAGTTTAATATTGGGGAACGCTTGCCGGAATAAATCAGCCGCCATCCAATGCGTGGTGCATGCCTTACCTTTGATAAGGTTGGTCGCCGCCAGCAAGAACGCGCCTGTACATAAGCTCGCTACCTCGGCGCCGTGCTTGTATTGCGACACGATCCAGGGTACAAAATCCTGGTTCTTTTCCAGGCCTTCCATCGGGTTGCCATAAAACGCCGGGATCATGATCAGGTCGGTTTTTTTAATGTCGCCCACCATCGAATCCGGTCTTATGGCAAATAAACCGTTATAAAGATCATTCTCTTTGTTCAGGCCGACGAGGTGAATATCAAAAGGCGGATTCTTGCCTACCGCCTCAAAATAACCATTCACAAAACTGAAAACCTTAAAAGTGCCGATGACGCTGCTGAGGATGATAGGCCCTTGAGGGATGACGATGGAAACGTGCTTCATGATATCATAAATTTAAAACAAAGTTAGCTTAACACGTTGGCGCAATCAACCCCTAAGGTTGTCGTATTCACACACCCTGCCTTTGCCGCATTCGGCTTAGGTTTGTGATAACCGGGGCCTGAATTACCGGACCGTTGAATTAATGAATGGGAAACATACAGGTAAAAAATAATTCAGTAATCCGATAGAACAGTAATTAAATAATTTTTAAAAAATCGATGATAAAAACTTCAAAAATCAAAAACTTATGGACGCTTCAGCTAACATTTTAAACTGGTTCGAGATCTCGGTCAGTGATTTCGAAAGAGCGAAAAAATTCTACGAAACCATTTTTTCGATCACTATGGAAGATATGGACATGGCAGGAATGAAAATGGCCATGTTTCCCTATGATATGATGAGTGGAAAATTATCCGGCGCAATTGTAAAGAGCGATATGCACAAGCCGAGCGCCGACGGTGTAAAGATCTACTTCAATGGCAACCCCGACCTGGACGAAGCTCTTTCAAAAGTTGAGGCCGCCGGCGGCAAGATAACCCTGCCCAAAGGCAAGATCAGCGATGAGATAGGATATATGGCCTTCTTTATGGATACCGAAGGGAACGCTGTGGCGCTGCATTCGCAGGGTTAAGCCAATTGCGGACTGCAAATTAAACAAATCCGAAATCCGCATTCCGGCATCAAAAATCAAACATCACCAGCCTCCCTTTAATCCTTCTTTCAGGGCGTCCTGGTAGTTTTTGAGGTCGAACGAATAGAGGTAGGGCGCTTTATGCGCCCCGCCTTTGCGCGGCCGGTCAAGCCGGTTTAATATACCGAAGCCCAACATACGCCGCTGGAAATTGCGGCGGTCGAGTTTTTGGCCCAAAATGGTTTCATAGAGCTTCTGTAACTCAGGCATGGTAAATTCCTTTGGCATCAGGTTATAGCCGATGGGCTGGTAATTCAGTTGCAAGCGTAAAGTATCCAACGCTGTTTTTAGGATAAGGCCGTGATCCAGTTCCAGCTTGGGCAGGTCGTTCAGGTCCCGCCAGGCACACATCTCCGAATGACTGTCGGGCGTGGGGTTTGCATGCACAAAATCGACCAGCGCATAGTATCCGATCGTCAGGAAGCGGTGCGAGAACCAATTTTCTTCTGGCGGGATCAGGTCGCGGTACATTTCGTTATGCGGCCTGGAACGGTCCGGGTCCCCAAAAACGTGGAATTGCTGCAGGAATATCTTATCCAGCCCGGTGCGGTCTTTCAGGATACGATTAGCTGCCGTATCGAGGGGCTCTTTTTTCAATACAAAACCGCCGGGCAGGTACCATGCATCCTCACCTTTCACCTTCAGTACCAGCACCTTCAGTTGTCCTTCATGAAAACCAAAGATTACGCAATCGATCGAAATATGATCGAGATAGTTAAGCCGGGCGTTGTCGCAAAATTCTTTAAGTTCCTGTTTAGTAAACATTTTGCGCTATTGTACAAAAATACTTTGATTATCCGAATTATAATAAATAGTATTGTGTTATAAATACACCATGGTGTATTAGCTTATAAACCAATTTATAAATATAAGATCGGCATATTATTCCAGTAAAATATTTTGCTGATTTTATTTCGCATAAACCCTAATACAAGATGAAAACATATTTTTTGAACCGGTCGGTATATAAAATCGCCCTGGTGTTTTTTGCAGGCTCGACTGCATTGTCATCCATCGCTCAAACCAAAAACAGCGACGCGAAAATGAATGCCTATGTCAGCAGCCTGATGAGCAAAATGACGCTCGATGAAAAAATCGGTCAGCTTAACCTGGTTACCGGCGGTCAGAGTATTACCGGTTCGACTTTAAACAAAAATATCGCTGAGAAAATTAAAAAAGGCGAGATCGGCGGCATTTTCGGCGTTTGGGGTACCAACTATATACAAAAGGCACAGGAGGCGGCTGTTAAGGAATCGAGGCTGCACATACCGCTTATTTTCGGACTCGATGTGATACACGGGCATCGCACCGTGTTTCCCATACCGCTCGGTATGTCGGCATCGTGGGATATGGGCATGATCGAACACTCTGCCCGGATAGCGGCGACCGAAGCGACAGGCGAAGGCATTAACTGGGTGTTTTCGCCGATGGTAGACATAGCGCGCGATCCGCGCTGGGGTCGCATATCCGAAGGCTCGGGCGAAGACCCCTGGCTCGGCTCTCAAATAGCTAAGGCGATGGTTCGCGGTTACCAGGGGAATGACATGACAAAGGACGACGCGGTTATGGCCTGTGTAAAGCACTTTGCACTTTACGGCGGTGCGGAAGCGGGCCGCGAATATAATACGGTTGACATGAGCCTGAACCGGATGTACCAGGATTACCTGCCTCCTTATAAGGCGGCAGTAGATGCTGGGGCCGGCAGCTTCATGAGCTCGTTCAATACTATAAATGGTGTGCCGGCAACTGCCAATCGCTGGCTGCTTACCGACCTTCTGCGCAAACAGTGGGGATTTAAAGGTTTCGTCGTGTCGGACTATACCGCGGTTAGCGAACTGCAGGCGCACGGTCTTGGCGATCTGCCGGAGGTATCGGCATTGGCGCTTAAAGCCGGCCTGGATATGGACATGGTAAGCGAAGGCTTTCTGAATACTTTGAAAAAATCGCTGAAAGAAGGAAAGGTCACACAAGCCGAGATCGACCTGGCTTGCCGCCGAGTGCTGGAGGCCAAGTATAAACTTGGGCTGTTTGCAAATCCTTTTAAATCCATCAGCCCTGATGTGGAGTCAAAGGTCGAGCTGACGGATGCCCACCGCAAGTTTGCCCGCGAGATGGCAGAGCACTCTTTTGTGTTGCTGAAGAACCAAAACCAGGTATTGCCTTTGAAGAAGTCGGGCACGATAGCCCTCATAGGCCCGCTGGCGGATAACCATTCCGAAATGCTCGGCACTTGGGTGGTAGCCGGCAACCCGGCAAAATCGGTTAGCGTTATCGACGGAATGAGAAATGTTGCCGGCAATGATGTTAAATTCTTATACGCACGCGGCTCCAATATTACGGATGACTCATTGTTGAACGCGCGCGCCTGGTTTTTTGGCATGCGGCAGGAGCGCGATAGCCGCCCGGCACAGGAAATGATCGACGAAGCGGTTGAAACGGCGAAGAAAGCCGATGTGGTAGTTGCAGTGGTAGGTGAGTCGGCTAACATGTCGGGCGAATCATCAAGCCGGTCGGATATCAGCATACCCGAAAGCCAGCGCGAATTGCTGAAGGCTTTGGCTAAAACCGGGAAACCGATCGTAATGGTGTTATTCAACGGCCGTCCGCTTACCTTGCCCTGGGAAGAAAAGCATATGAATGCCATATTGGATGTTTGGGCGCCCGGCACTGAGGCCGGCAACGCTATTGCTGATGTGCTTTTCGGCAATTATAATCCATCAGGGAAGCTAACGGCAACCTTTCCCATCAGCGTTGGACAGATACCTATATATTATGCACATAAAAATACCGGCCGTCCGTTTGACGGTAAAGGCCCGGCGAAATTCAAATCGGATTACATCGATATTTCCAACGACCCGCTCTATCCTTTCGGCTACGGATTGAGTTATACTACTTTCAGCTACGGCGATGTAAAACTGAACAAGACCAAATTGAAAGGTAACCAGACAGTTACGGCGACCGTGACCGTTACCAACACCGGTAAGTATGCCGGGGAAGAAGTGGTGCAACTTTACATCAGCGACCCGGTAGCCAGTATCAGCAGGGCAGTTAAGGAATTGAAGGGTTTCAAAAAGATCAGCCTCCAGCCAGGCGAGCACAAGGAAGTATCGTTTAATATTAGCACCGATGACCTGAAGTTCTGGAACAACAGCCTGCACTACGACTGGGAGCCCGGGCAGTTTATCGTACAGATTGGCGCCAACTCGAGTGACACCCATTCGGCGTCGGTGCAATGGCTGAAGTAGAAATATGCACGGCCGGGTCCAAACAAGCTCCCGACGGATAATATGCATGCATAGTTTTAGCAGACGCGAATATTTTAAAATATACCGGCCAAAAATCCAATTATGCTATTTTAACGCTGCTTTGGGGGTTTTTGCCCAATTGGTAATAGGTTTTTTACATTGCAATTTTATCATCAAATGTAGTTTGTTATTGATTAATTGTTAATACAATGTGACTTTAATATAAATTTTGTTACGATAAGCGAGGAAAAAATATTTAATTTGCAAATCGTAAAAAAATACTTGTGTATACAATACACTCTCTTTAAATTAGAACAATACCAATTTAGTTTTCCCGTATAGCAGGAAAACATGTAGAACCTGATATAATTATAATGTTTTTTGGTACGGATATGACCGCAGGAAATGCGCGGAAAATGTCCGGAGAGAAGCAAGAGCGGCGATTGTTTTGGTAGATTTAACACTAAAAGAATAAATGGTAAAATCTTTACATTTTGTCCTTTTTGAATGTCTGTTTTGTATCCTTAAAGGCTTTAAGGGACATCGTATCGGGCTTTTCGACCAAAGCCAATAGCCGGCAGCGACATGCTGCATCTCACGCGCGAATTCAATTATCAACTAAATCAATAAATTAATCAACTAAATCTCAATCTCATGTTTAAAAGTTTACTTCTAAAAGGAAGGACGATGTGCATACTGATATTGTGCACCCTATCCTCATTGGTAGTTACTGCCCAAACAAGAATTACCGGTAAGGTCATCGGGTCCGATGACAAGCAGCCGATAATTGGCGCTACCATTAAGATTAAAGGTACGAACGTAGGAGTTGTGACGGACGTAAACGGTAATTTTACCCTGAGCGGTAAAACCGGGTACGTGCTTACCATCTCGTACATCGGCTACCAAACCAAACAGGTTACCGTAACCGGTTCTGACCTGGGGACCATTACTTTGGATGTGGCCAACAGCCAGTTGACCGAAGTGGTGGTAACGGGTTATACCACCCAGCAGAAAAAGGACATCACGGGTGCGGTTGCCACGGTGGACATGACGGACGCCAAAAAGGTACCGGTAAGTTCTTCGGAATCCTTACTGCAGGGCCAGGCTGCCGGTGTTACCGTGATCAACCAGGGCGCTCCGGGCGCTCCGAGCACGGTGCTGATCCGCGGTATCCAGAACTTCGGTAACACCAAGCCGTTGTATGTGATCGATGGTGTCCAAACCGACAACATGTCGACGGTGAACCCGAACGACATCGAAAGCATCAGCGTATTGAAGGACGCCGGTTCGGCCGCCATCTACGGTGTGTCGGGCGGTAACGGTGTAATTGTTATTACAACCAAAAAGGGTAAAGCAGGCAAAACCGTTCTTAATTACGACGGTTATTATGGCGACCAGGAGCCGCTTTCAGGTAACGTTTGGAACCTGATGACTCCTACGCAGCAGATGCAGGCTGCAAAACTGGCTGGCGACCCTGCAGGACCTTCACTGTACGACCCGAACAACACGGGCACCTGGACCTTGCCGGTTTACGGCTATCATGGTGTTGTTGCCAATGGTAATCCCTTTGGCAGCGCGGGAGTAACCAGCGATCCGAACGTTACCAAGTACTATTTCTTCGATTCGGCTAACCCGGGCAACGACTTCCTGGTGCAGAAATTCGACCAGCAGGGTACCGATTGGTTCCATACAGTATTCAAAGCAGCACCCGAGCAAAGCCACACTATAACGGCAAGCGGCGGCAGTGACAAGAACACTTATTTGTATTCATTACAATACCTGAACCAGCAGGGTACGTTGATCAATACCTTTGAAAAACGCTACCAGGCACGTGTAAATAACACTTACAGCCTGTTTAATAACCATATCCGGTTTGGTGAAAGTGGCTATGTGTTCTATCGTGAAAACAATGGCGGTAGTCCTTACAACCAGCAACAGGAAGCCGGTATTGTTTCAGACACGTATCGTGAAATGCCGCTTATCCCGGCTTATGACGTAGCAGGTAATTTCGGCGGTGGTTTCGACGGCCCCAGCGGTGAGCCTTTGGGCAACGGCAGCAGCGCTCTCGCTACAGCGATGCGCGCCATCAACGACAGGAACAAAAGCTGGAATATGCAGGGCACCGTATTTGCAGAAGCTGATATCGCTAAGTACTTTACTTTCCGTTCAGCTTTCGGTGGCAACGCTGGTAATACATTCTATTATTATACCGGTTACAACCCGTATAACGATTATGAGTCGCATACCAACCCGCCGTCATATACTGAGGTTGCGCAATACTACTACAGCTATAACTACACTAATAGCATCAACTATAAGGAAACATTCGGTAAGCATAACATCAGCGCCTTTGCTGCATTCGAGATCAAGCAAAGCGGCGGCCAGCAATTAGGCGCATATGCAACTAATTTCGTAACGCTTGATCCCAACTTCCTTACCGTTGCCGCTACTACTAACCCATCGTCTATAAGTTTAGGTAATACTTACCTGTATCAACCGACAGGTACTGAATCGGTGTTCGGCCGCGTTGATTACAGCTATGCTGATAAATATTTGATCAGCGCTACGGTTCGCCGTGATGGTTACTCTGAATTTTATCCTGGTCACCAGTGGGGTACTTTCCCGTCGGTGTCTGTAGGCTGGCGCATTTCCCAGGAGGATTTCCTGAAGAGCGTTAGCTGGTTACAGGACTTGAAGCTGCGGGCCAGCTATGGTGAAGTTGGTAGTAACTTCAATATCGGTGGTACAAATGCTATTGACACCTATAATTACGGTTTTGGCAGCACGGATTATGCAATCCAGGGCGGTCTTAGCCAGTTAACCACTGGTTACGCACAAACCAGTATTGGTAACCCGAAAACAACCTGGGAAACAGATAAGGTGTTAAACGTTGGTGTTGACTTCTCTTTGTTCAATCACTTAGATGGCTCTGTTGAATGGTATAAAAAGACTGTCAGCGGTTTGCTCTTCCCAATATTGCTTCCTGCAACTGCTGGCGGAGCCTCTGCACCTGTTGTGAACTTAGGGGACGTGCAAAATACGGGTGTGGATATTTCAGCTACTTATCATGACGCGATTGGGAAAGATTTTCGCTTCAGCATAGGCGCTAATGTCACTACTTATAGGAACAAGATCACTAGTTTGCCAACACCGGGTTACCAGGATTATTTTGGCGGATCACGTATAGGTTCCTTCGTACGGCAGCAGGTGGGTATGCCGATGGGCGAATTTTTTGGATACCAGGTTACCGGGATCTACCAGAATGCATCGCAGGTTAGCAGCTTACCTGGTTACGCCGGCGCTGCTCCCGGTTCGTTCATCTACAAAGATGTTAACGGCGACGGCAAGATCGACGCCAACGACCGTACCTTTATCGGCAACCCGAACCCGAACTTTACTTATGGTGTAAACCTGAATGCCAGCTACAAAGGCTTCGATTTCGCTATGGTATTGTATGGTTCACAGGGTAACAAAGATTTTAACTATGTTAAATACTGGACCGACAGCTACTGGAGCTTCCCGGGCGGCAAAAACGCCGACCTGTTGACCAAATCGGCCCAGGTTAGTAACGGCGTTGTGACCAATCCTGGCGCTACCTTGCCGGCTCTTAGCTTTAGCCAGGTTTTAGGCAGCTCGATCCCAAGCAGCAACTATGTAGAAAACGGTTCGTTCCTGAAATGCCGCGTAGCCCAGATCGGCTATACTTTCTCACCTGATTTCCTTAAGGTGGTTGGTGTAACCAAGCTCCACGTATATGTGTCAGGCAGCAACCTGTTCACCATTACCAAGTACACGGGCCTGGATCCGGAATTGGTTCCTTCGGCAAGCAATCTCGGTTCAACGTCAGCAGCGTCATCAACCGGTGTTGACTGGGGCGCTTACCCCAACAACCAGAAAATTTACATGTTGGGTGTAAACATGACATTTTAATAAACAAAGAAAATATTGAATCATGAAAAAATTAAGTTTAAAACTAATCGCTTTAAGTTCGATAGTCTTTCTTACCCTTTCCTATTCATGTAAGAAGATATTGGATAAGCCGGCAGCCGGTGTATTGGCAGGCTCGACCCTTGCTAATAAAGCCGGCGTAGACGGGTTGCTGATCGGTGCTTATTCCATTCTGGATGGTTACTATGCAGGCCAGCCCGGTACGGAGTTTGCCTCTGGTATTAGTAACTGGACCTTCGGTGGTATCGGTTCGGACGATGCCTACAAAGGATCGACTACACAGGACCAGACTCCTGATGCTCCTGCAATCGAGCAGCACATCAGTATCAATGCTAACAACGGTTACACTTATGCCAAATGGCAGGTGAATTATGCCGGTATTCAGCGTGCGAACGATGTGATCCGCGAAGTTCCGCTCGTAAAAGATGGTTCTGAGGCAGGTGATGTGGGCCAGCAGGCTATTGCCGAAGCCCGCTTCCTGCGCGGTGTATACCACTTCGAATTGGCCAAAGTATGGCAGAACGTTCCTTATGTTGATGAATCGATTAGTTACGCTAATGGTAACTACGATGTGCCAAACCCAGGACCTATATGGGACAAGATCGAAGCGGATTTTGCCTTCGCAATGAGCAAGCTTCCCAAAACCCAGCCACAGGCCGGCCGTGCAAACTATTACGCCGCTAAAGCATTTCTGGCGAAAGCTTACATGTTTGATAACCTGACAGGCGGCAAGCATTCTTATGCTAAGGCTTTGCCTTTGCTGACCGACCTGATCCAAAACGGCGAAACGGCGAGCGGCTCGAAATATGCCCTGGGCAACTACCAGGATAATTTTAAAGCCGCAACCAAAAACGGTCCGGAGTCGGTTTTTGCTGCACAGATGTCGGTAAACGACGGGTCTGGCGGTAACAATGACGCATCGGGTGACGTATTGAACTTCCCCGGCGGTGGTACATATACCAACTGCTGCGGTTTCTACGTACCGTCGTACAACCTGGCTAACGCTTTCAAGGTTGACGCGGTAACGGGTCTACCCATGTTCCAGGTTGATCAGCCCGCGAACGGCTGGCCGGCTTATGATGATGTGAACCTGCCGAATGACCACGGATTAGCCTCAAGTGCTGCATTTACACCGACTAATCTGCCGATTGACTCCCGCCTTGACTGGACCGTAGGCCGCAGGGGAATTCCTTACCTGGATTGGGGTCTTGGCGGCGGTGAGCCGTGGACCCGTGGTGACCTGGTTCCGTATGTTCCGATAAAGAATGTGTTCTACCATGCTGATCAGGGTACCACTACCGACAACCAGGGCGGCTGGGCATCAAGCCAGGGTACGGCTATTAACTACAATATTATACGCTTTGCTGATATTTACCTGCTGCGCGCCGAGGCTGAAGCGGAAACCGGTGATCTTGCCGGCGCTGAAGCTGATGTAAACGTGGTACGTGCACGCGCTGCAAATCCAGCGAGCTGGGTTAAAACCTATGTTGATAACTCTGATCCTTCAAAAGGTTTTACCAATACGGCTGCTGCTAATTACAAAGTTGGTTTGTATACCGGCCAGTTTGTGGCAAACGGTATCGATTACGCACGTTTAGCTATTCTTTGCGAAAATCAATTAGAGTTCGGCATGGAAGGTCACCGTTTCTTCGACCTTCAGCGTTGGGATGGCCGTTTCGGCGGTCCTGAGCCGGCAGGCTTCATGGCAGGCGTGCTGAACGCTTATTACAAAGCCGACAACCGTATTACCAACCCGGTGTTGTCATCAGCCAAATTCACCGCAGGAAGGGATGAGGTTTATCCTATTCCGCTGGGCGAAATTGACGTTGAGGGCGGTAAGCTGAAACAGAATAACGGCTATTAATAGTTAATTAATTCATAAAAGAGGGGGGGCATAAAATCTTCCCCTCTTTTTTTTATATTGGCTTCGGATTCGTGCGTTTGGTTCAATAGAAATAATAATGAAGGCTTTCCGAATTTTAGTATACCTGGCTTTTCCCGCATTACTTTTTTCCTGTAAAAAAAATACGCTGTTCGAGCAGGTACCCTCGTCGCACAGCAACGTGCATTTTAACAACCTGGTTGTAGAGAACGACAGTATTAACCCGCTCGACAAACTGAATATCTATAATGGCGGCGGCGTAGGCATCGGCGATTTCAACGGCGATGGCAAGCCGGATATTTACCTTGTCGGGAATGCTGTTTCTAACCGGCTGTACCTCAATAAAGGTGATTTCAAATTTGACGACGTCACGCAGCAGGCTGGCGTAGGTGGCAAGGGCGGCTGGGGCAGGGGTGTCGCCGTGGTCGACATTAACAACGATGGCTGGCCCGACATTTACGTATGTAATACCCTGTTGAACGATTCCAATAAACGGCGCAACCTGCTATATATTAACCAGGGCCTGGATAAAAACGGGATACCGCATTTCAAAGAAATGGCAAAAGAGTATGGTTTGGATATAACCGTGCACTCGACCATGGCTTCGTTCTTCGATTACGATAACGACGGGGACCTGGACATGTACCTGGCCGTAAACGAGGTTGATCCCAATGACAATACAAGCCTGTTCAGGCCGATAGTGAAAAACGGCACCGCCCGCAGCACCGGCCGCCTGTATCGCAACGATTGGGACCCGGCATTGAAACATCCTGTATTTCATGATGTATCGAAACAGGCCGGTATTTTGATCGAAGGGTATGGCCATGCCGCTACCACGGTTGACATTAACCGCGACGGGTGGAAGGATATCTACGTTACCAACGACTTTTTACCCAACAACATTCTTTATATCAATAATCACGACGGAACATTCACCGATAAATCCAAAGAATATTTTAAACATACCTCGCTGAGCGCTATGGGGCAAGAGATAGAGGATGTTAATAACGACGGCTTAGCCGATGTAGTGGAGCTGGATATGAACCCGGAAGACAACTACCGGAAAAAAATGTTCATGAACCC
>JAFDZK010000179.1 GCA_018267005.1 Bacteroidota bacterium | reverse complement strand
TCAGCGACGAAAAGCCGTGATCGTCCTGTATTTTTCCGTTAAAATAGATGGCCTTGCTGCTTACCGAGTCTGATTTTTCCTGCACCGTTATGGCGGGGAACTCGTCGGGTACAACATCGATGCGGTACGAAGCGGAATCGCCGCGGCTTACCGATTTGCTTGATGGCTGTATCTTATAGAAAGTATTCCTAAACAGTCGTTCGCTGTGCTCAAAAACACCGTCGCTTTCTGCCGCAGCTTCATATTCGTGATTATTAATGTCGAAAAGCACCTTGTCCGCGTTTTGGGTGTGCAGCTCCCACCTGACCAATGTGCCGGCCGGTACGGTAAGGTCGCCCGCATTAGTTACACTTTCGTTTTTGCGGTGCAGGTAGGCAGGATATTTGAGCTCCGCATCGAGGTGCAAAAGTGAGGGTTTGGGGTTGACCTTGATTTCGAATAGCCCCGACTCAAAACCATTACCGTTAAACCGGAATTCAGTATTCTTTTGCAGGTTGCTAAACTGGTAGTGAAAGCGACTGATGTTGTCCTTATCCAGCTTAAAGGTGTTAGTCCCGGTTTCTATGTATACGTCCGCTGGCAGCTTATCTCCGTCCAGCTTTAAGTCGATCTTCACATCCTCGCCCTGGACTGCGGATAGCGATTTGTTCAAAAGCACGAATTTGAACGGTGCCACCGGCGCAAAATATTCATTGTGCCGAATAAGTTTTTTGGTGCTTTCCGTCAGAATGGACGGCGCAGCCAGTGCTATAATGCAAATCGCGGCTACCGGAAAAATAACCCATTTAACATATTTGCGGTTCTCACGCAAGTTAACAGCAGAGGGAAAGCTAACCGGTTTCAGGGTTTCTATCTTTTGGTTGATGCTCGCCTCTATCAGTGCTTTTTGTTTTTCGTCCGATTCTACTAATTTTTTCAGTTGAAGCGTATTCAGCAGTTTGTCGCTCACTTCGTTGAAATGTTTGCCAATTATTTCGGCTGCCTGGTCATGCGTGATGGTTTTACCCAATCGTAACCAAGCGAGCAGCGAAGGCAGCACCAGCCATGCGGTGAGGCCGAGGTTAAGCAGGATAAAGAAATAAAACAGGAACGTGCGGAACGAAGTATCGAACTGCCAGAAGTACTCGCTGATGGTAACGATGATATAGGCCGAAAATAAACCCGCGCCAAAAAATATCAATCCCCGCAAAAGATTATTGAAATAATATTTGCGGATGAACGAATCTATCTTGCTGATCAGCAATTCATAGTTTTCTGACACATGCATACTTGCCGGCAAATGACGGTAAAGGAATTAACGCAATTTCTTTACTCAAAATTATAACATTTAAATGATAATTAATTGAGCCGCTCACCTGGTATTTTATTTACCTTTGTAAGGTAAACTTATAAGTTTAACTGATTAAATATTTCCATATGCCAAACGCTACGATGCAGCTTGCAGCCGACCTTCGGGCGGTGCTTTCGAGAATGATTAAAAAGCTTCGTAAGGAGTCAGCCACGAGCCAGCAGTTGTCCTTGACGGAGAGATCGACGATGGGTTTGCTTTACCAGCACAAGGAGTTGCTACCAAGCGAGCTGGCGTCGATGGAAAAAATAACCAATCAATCGATGTCGCAGATAGTAGGCCACCTGTCGGAGTTGGGTTATGTTAACCGAAAAACATCGGACGCCGATAAACGTAAGGTATTTATATCGCTGACCGAAAACGGCGAAAAAACGCTTTTACAGATGCGCAGCGAACGCGCCGCCTGGCTGGCCCGGGCGATCATGGAAAAATGTACGAGTGAAGAAGAGGCCGTATTGCGCCGGGCGATTGATATCCTGGCAAAGATGGTTGACTTCGAGTGAGAAAGAATTTATGCAAATAACAACATTTAACGCATTTAAAAGCAGGAACTACAGGCTGTATTTCGCGGGGCAGTCGGTATCCCTTATCGGAACGTGGATGCAGAAAACCGCGGTAAGCTGGGTCATTTATTCGCTGACACACTCGACTTTTATGCTGGGGCTTACCCTTTTTGCCAGCCAGTTCCCTTCCTTTTTGTTTTCCCTTTTCGGCGGCGTAGTGTCTGACAGGTATAACCGTTTCAAAGTATTGCTGACGACGCAGATCGCTTCAATGATCCAGGCTGCAATACTTGCAATTCTGATCCTGGCAGGTCATTATTCCGTTTGGGAAATTTTGTCGCTCAGCGTTGTGCTGGGTATCATCAACGCGTTTGACGTACCGGCGCGCCAATCGCTGGTATACGAAATGATCGACGATAAACAATACCTGCCTAATGCCCTGGCGCTGAATTCGTCGATGGTAAACCTGTCTCGACTGATCGGCCCGGCTATTGCGGGCTTTGTGCTCGAAAAGCTGGGCGATGGCACCTGCTTCCTGCTGAATGCCTTTAGCTTCCTGGCAGTTATCGTATCGCTGCTGATGATGAGGCTGCCAAAATACGTTAAGGAATTACACACCAAAAACGTGTTCGGCGAGCTGCGCGAAGGACTGGCTTACCTGAAGCGAACACCAGGCATTGCCTTTTTGGTGATGATGCTGGGCTTGGTAAGCCTGCTGGTGCTCCCTTATACGACGCTGCTCCCGGTTTACGCTAAGGACATTTTTAGAGGAACGGCGTCCACGTTCGGCATACTCGACAGTGTAATCGGGCTTGGTGCACTGTGCGGCGCTATTTACCTGGCATCATTAAAATCGGGCGCCAATTTTCAGCGGATACTGGCGGTCAACACGCTGATATTCGGGACCGGCCTGGCGCTGTTTTCTCATGAAGGTAACTACCCGCTGGCGCTGGTGTTCGCCACGGTTGCCGGTTTCGGCATGATGTCGCAGGTGACGATAACCAACACCGTCATACAGACTACCGTCGATTCCAATATGCGCGGCCGTGTGATCAGTTTTTATGCTATGGCCTTCTTCGGTATGCAGCCGCTTGGCGGCTTGCTTATCGGCTCGGTATCCAAATGGATCGGCACGCCCGATACATTGCTGGCCGAAGGGGCCTGCGCGCTGGCTATAGGCTTGCTGCATTTCCGCTATCTGAAAAAGACCCGGCTGCGAAGCCATAGGGACATGGTTACCGCTGAAGCCCAGGTAGAACCGGTGTAGAACAAGACCAATCAACAGATTTTAAAAATCCGCTTACGAATTCTATATTTGCAGTCCAACTTTTCGGGACATCAGACCGGATAAAAGAGTTTAAAAGACTCGGGATGTAGCGTAGCCCGGTATCGCGCCAGCATGGGGTGCTGGAGGTCGTCGGTTCAAATCCGGCCATCCCGACAAAATAAATTAAATCCTTGCCTGCCAAAGACAGGCGAGGATTTTTATTTTATAGTGTTCTAATCCGTTACTTACAAAGCGGAAGAATAAAAGACTCAAAAGTGCAATCGAACGGTCCTTTTTTGTGGGCGCTTTCGTTGCTAATCGCCACGAGCATCTAGCCCGGCTTTTTTAAATTTTTCCACTTTTAGAAACATAAAAATAAGTGCCGCTGTTATACTGCCGATTGGATTGGAAACGCTCCAATTCGCATTCCACTCAAGAACCCTCCTTTTGCTATTGTAACCACCTTTTTACTTTAAATTAATCATGTAATTGACTAATTTTCATTTATAAAACCAAGTCTTATGAAAACCTTTTCGTTACTTATCTGCACATTTTTTCTGGCGGCCTTAGTAAACTCGTGCCAGAAAGACAGCCAGGCTCCCGCTGCAAAAGTTCTCTCACCGGCTGCTGATTTCGGAACCAGAACTTTGTCCGGCGGATCCGGTCTTAGTTACACCGTTAATCTTGGGATGATCGATTATTATCCGTTTCATGGAAATGCGAATGATGGCAGCGGGCATCACCATGATGGCCAACCTCTGGCAATAGGGATACCCCCAGACTTTTCAACCGTTACCGCTCCACCGAGCTTAGTGGCCAATAAGTATGGCGTCGCGAATGAAGCATACAAATTTGACGGATTGGACGATGTCATATGGCTATTAGACCAATCGCCCGCGGTTTTTGATCATACTAAAGCGCAAACACAGTTTTGTTTATACGTACGATACAAGAGCGACGGCACGGGCGCATTACTTAGCTCGGGTCCGATAGGCAACTATTATCCCGACGAGCCAGGATTTTCGCTGCAGGCTGGCGTGAACAGCGCAAATTTTATATGGAACGACTATTTTAAAGCCAACGGACAAATAACCGCCAGCGTCAATAGCGGCGTAATAACCGGGTGTAAAAATTCATGGGTCGACGTGACTGTGAACTTTAGCAATTCGGTTTTGACGATGTACATTAACGGCAAAAAGGTTTCGACCGTTAACTCACCATTTCCGGGGCCTGCACATTTTGACGACGGCATACAAATTGGAACTGAAACGGTCAGATATCCGCAAAACTTCTTCAATTCTGCTATCGACGAAGTTAGGATATACAACCGGCCGCTTACCGATGATGAGATCGCTTATCTCTATGCGCATTAAACTCAAGTTCTGACCTATGACTTTCAATAAGCCCGGCCGCTAAAACTGCCGGGCATTTTTATGAACGTTTATATTTGCTGTTCGAAGATTAAAATAGCATTAATTCGCACCCCTTCAACCACTTGACGCGTACAAAAACAATTCCTTTAAACAATTTTTGGTTAAACCTTTTGGTCGAACCTAAATCAAATGTGGATATGAAGAAATTTACGCTGATTCTTATTTCTCTATTTATTTTCCGGGAAAGCAGGGCGCAGGTTACCGATACACATCCTGCTGCGCAGATATACGCCATAAATTATCAGAGCGGCCAGGAAGAACCGGCGACCAGCGACCAAGCCATACTTTTTAAGGATGCCTTTATTAATCTGGCCGGCCATACCGACCAGGGCCGGTTGATCCTGCATATGAACCGCGGCAAAAAGTTAGCGGTGATCAAACAGGTCGATCCGCAAAAATTTAATGGTTACCAGCTCACCTGGAGAAACCAGGAAATGCAGGTGTTGTGCACTTTCTATTATCATATCGATCAGAATGCGCTGTTTTTTTACGACACTGGTGTGCGCAACTGGGTAAATGTGCCCATTGAAGGCGACAATATGAACAACCTGGACGCCTGCCGGCAATATGCAGGTTTCAACAGCCGGCAGGGAACACCCGACCTTTCGGTAAACAGCGAACAGCAACAAGCCCCCGATCTTTCCGTAAACGACAATGCCGATCAAGGTAACGCCACCACAGAAATGCAGGCCGGGCTGGACACCCTCTCGGACGAGGAAATAAGCGCCGCAGTAGCGCCTCCTGCGCTTCCGGACTATGATCAGCCGCCTTGTCCGGCCGAGGGATATTTGTGGCAGCCGGGCTACTGGGCATGGAGCCGCCCCGCTACGGATTATTACTGGGTTCCGGGTGTGTGGGTAGCTCCGCCGCGGCCCGGGCTGTTATGGACACCCTGCTATTGGGGATTTGCCGGCGGGGTTTATGTATACCACCCTGGCTATTGGGGAGTAAGCGTAGGATTTTACGGCGGCATACATTACGGGTTCGGATATATGGGTGTAGGCTTTGTAGGCGGCGAATGGCACGGAGGGGTGTTCCGGTACAACACCGCTGTAGTGCATGTAAATACAACGGTGGTGCATAATACCTACATTAACAGAACGGTGATAAATAATACCACGATTGTAAACCGGTCGAGCTTCAACGGCCAGGGTGGCGTTACGGCACGACCTAATTCACAAGAACAAGCCGCCATGCACGAACAGCATTTCCGGCCGACGAATGATCAGCTCGCTCACCAGCAGGAATCCCGTAATAACCAAAACCAATTTGCGTCAGCCAACCATGGCCGCCCTGCGGTTACTTCGATGGCGAAAGTAAATCCCGCTCCGGCCAATTTTAGAAGCAACACTGGTAACCGGGCCAGCGGCACCCCCGGAAATGGGAATAGAAGCTTTAACAATAAACCAGTACCCGGTGCAACGCCCCGCGGTGCGTCGCCTGCAAACGGTGCCAGGAACCTTAACACTAAGCCTGCCAATGACGGAAATCTTGATAATGGCCGGCAACGGCAGCAGGGCAACCAGTTCCGCCAGCCAAGGCAACGCCAGCCGCACCAGGGAGGGCAGCCCAGGCAGAACAGGAAACCGAAAGGCAAATGATTGGAAAATAAGATGGTCCCCGGGGTTAATCCACCGGGGTATTTTTTATTTCCGGAACAAATCGTTAAAATCTTTATACGGTGTCGTTTCCTTGGTGAACGTAAAAGTGCCTTTTTTGCTGATCTCTTGAGCAGCTTGAGTAAATGCTCCATAGGCTGCCCTGGCCAATGCCGAGCCAATGCTGATCCGTTTTACACCCAGCTCGCCCAGTTCGCCAACTGTCATGCTGGTTTGGCCCAGTCCAAGCACTACGTTGACAGGCTTCGGAGCTACTGCACGCACAACAGCCTCAATTTCCTGCTTTGTTTTTAAACCGGGCGCGAAGAGCACATCGGCGCCCGCATCGGCAAAGGCCTCCAGCCGCTTGATGGTATCTTTCAGATCGTGCCGCCCGCAAATGAGATTTTCGGCCCGGGCCGTGAGAGTAAATGGAAAGGGTAAGCTGCGGGCAGCCTGCACCGCTGCTTTGATACGTTCCACGGCATGATCAAATTCATATATCGGATCTTTGGGATTGCCACTATTGTCCTCTATGGAGCAGCCTGCAAGACCATGTTCTGCTGCCAAAAAAACGGTTTCGGCACATACCTCCGGTTCGTGACCATATCCGTTTTCCAGGTCGGCCGATACGGGTATGCCGACAGCCATAGCAATTTCGCCTGCATTCCTCAGTGCTTCCGTGCGGGTTACCGCGCCTTCCCCGTCGGGCTTTCCCAATGAAAATGCGAGCCCGGCGCTGGTGGTCGCCAGTGCCTCGAAACCTAAACTCGCTAATATTTTTGCCGAACCCGCATCCCAGGGATTGGGAATTACAAATATTCCGTTCCGGTTATGCAGCGAACGGAACACCTCGGCCTTATCCGTTTGAGTTATGTTCATACCATGATAAAATTAGCAATAATTATAGCTATAAACCTTTAATTTCCATCCTCCAGGAGATAATGCATCAGCGTCTCTTCCCTATAGTCGCCGGCATCGTATTTCCACGTGAACCGGATGGCGTTGAGTTCCCATTTGGGCGATTGCACAAATACCAAAAGCTTTTCGCCATCGCGGATCAGTTCGGCTTCGATATCTTCATAGGTATATTTACTCCCAATCGATGGCAACAGCCTGAATGTTGTTCGGCCCGATATGGCATAGACATCGAGCGGCATATCCATCACATACCTACCACCCTGGGCCAGTGACGTCAGGCGGCTGAATAAAAGAGCCGCAGTTCCGGCTCCTGAAAGTTTTATAAAATGGCGTCGGTTCATGGGATTGGGTTGACGGCAGTGAAGCTATAAAAATTTAACTTTTCTGCATCGATCTTTTATTATATTGCGTCCAAAAAGTTCGCTTTCGCGGGCTTTCTACCAATTATAACAGTCGTTAAACTTCAAACAAAACAGAACTATGTCATCCGACCGCAGGGAATTTCTGAAACAATTAGGCAGCACAATTATTCTCACTTCCGCCGGACTTACCTCGCTGGCGGCCCAGGAAGAGCATGAACGCCGTATGCTACGCGCCGAAAAACGTATCTCAGCCAATGACAAGATCCGTGTGGCTACCATCGGCATGGGTATCATGGGTTTTAACGATACGCGTGCTGCCCTGCATTCGCAGGGTATTGAATTAGCCGGCTGCTGCGACCTGTATACCGGCCGCCTTGACCGTGCCAAAGAAGTTTTCGGAGCGGATATTTTCACGACGAAGAACTATCACGAAATACTTGACCGCAAAGACATTGACGCGGTGATCATTGCCACCAGCGATAACTGGCATAGCCGCATTGCTATCGACGCCATGCGGAAAGGCAAAGCTGTTTACAGCGAAAAACCGATGGTACATTATATCAGCGAAGGGTTGGAAGAAATCAGGGTACAAAAAGAAACCAAAGCCGTTTTCCAGGTAGGCAGCCAGCGCGTCAGCAGCATCGCTTTCGCCAAGGCAAAGGAATTGTATAAGGCGGGCGCCATAGGTCAGCTTAATTCTATCCAGGCATCGTTCAACCGCCAGAGTGCGCTGGGCGCCTGGCAATATACTATCCCGCTGGATGCATCGGCACAGACGGTCGACTGGGAAAGGTTCCAGGAACCGGAAAAAACCAAACATGCCTATGATAGCAACCGCTTTTTCCGCTGGAGAAATTATAGGGAATATGGCACCGGTGTAGCAGGCGACCTTTTTGTTCACCTCATATCCGGCATCCATTTTATTACCGATTCCAAGGGGCCCGATAAGATATTTTCTATAGCCGACCTGGTTTACTGGAAAGACGGCCGCAATGTGCCTGATGTAATGACAGGGGTTATTCACTATCCCGAGACCAAAGAACATCCTTCCTTCCAGGTGTCGCTGCAGGTTAATTTCATTAGCGGGCAGGGCGAAGTAGGCTATACCCGCATGATCGGGTCGGAAGGCGTCATCGACATATCCGACGACACCGGCTTTACCATAACCAAGCGGAAAATGCCGGTCGCACCTGGTTATGGCGGATGGGATTCCTACGATACCTACCCCAAAGCCATGCAGCAGGCGATAGCCGATGAGTACAACAAAAAGTATTCGGAAGCTGATAAACAGGAACCGAAATCAGAGACTATTACTTACCAATCGCCGGACGGCTATAACTCATCTTACGCACATTTTGATAATTTCTTCGACTCCATGCGAACTGGCAAACCTGTAGTTGAGGATGCGGAATTTGGTTTCAGGGCAGCGGCCCCGGCATTGGCTTGCAACGAAAGCTATTTTCAGAATAAGGTTATTCGCTGGGATGCAGACAATATGAAACTTGTATAATCGAAAAAATAATCGAATGAAATAAACATTTTTATATACAGATTGACAGCCACTTAGCAAATATGTGATATATATCACAT
>JAFDZK010000178.1 GCA_018267005.1 Bacteroidota bacterium | reverse complement strand
ATTCCTTCACTGACGAGAAGTATGCCGCCAGAAAGCCCGAGCAAGGCGGTGCGGTCGACAAAGCGATTTTTCCCTTCATATCCCGCCAGATTCAGGGCATAAACGATCAGAATAGGCGTGGCCTGGAAATAGCTTTCGGCCCTTGTACTAAAGGTGGAGTCGCTTTTGTGAATAGTACTTTGGATGTAATAGTCAAACCTTCGTATCGGATGTACGAAAAATGACAATCCGCCGTAGGTGATCATCGCCGCCGGGGGAATAAGCGTGATGGGATTACTGTGTAACTTCTTCACCGTATCCGGCACGGTCAAAATATCTTTCTTAAGTGTATCTCCCAGTTTCTTTTTGGAGGTATCCGTCACATTCTTCTGCGCATAAGCTGCAGTCGACAAAATGCATAATATAACTGTAATGATCTTTTTCAAAGTACAGGGTATTAAATTATTCAATAAAAAAATCAAAGCGCCAATTTGTTTGATTTTCTTAACAATATCTTCATGCTAAATACCTTACCGATTCTGTTGAAAAGCTGTAGGAATATTTTGCTATCCCAAAAACTGCAACCAGGTAAAGCAGGCATTCCATCTGCCGGATTGAGAATGTTGATATTTAATAAAAAAGCCATCCCGACCTTAGTCGGGATGGCTTTGACATCTTTTGTTAGCGTGTTAAGATAACAGTACGCCTTTTACGGTATCCAATATACTAAAAGCTTCTTTTGAACCCGGCGCTTCTGCATATACGCGCAGCACGGGCTCGGTGCCGGAAGGTCGTATCATTACCCAGCTTTCGTCTTCAAAATGGAACTTATAGCCGTCCATGTCCTCAACTTTGGCAACTTTCAGGCCGCCGAAGCTGGTGTATTTGCCGGTTTTGCAGTTGCTGATGATCTTTTGCTTTAATTCTTCGGTTACGTGTAAATCGTAACGTTCGACCGCGAACTTGCCCACGACATCGTAGATCTCCTGTACCAGTTCGCTTAATGAGCGGCCGGTCTTAGCGATAAATTCCCATACGATCAAACCGATCCAGATACCATCGCGTTCAGGAATGTGTCCGGCTACGGCGATACCGCCTGATTCTTCACCGCCCACCAGGAACGGCTCGCCCGAGTTGACGATCAGGTCGCAGATATACTTAAAGCCGATCTTGGTCACGGTGTTTTTTAAACCGTAAGCATCACACAGCTTTTGGATCTTGCTTGTACAGCTAAAGGTCGAGTAAACATTACCTGTCATGCCTTTTACCTTGTGCATATAATGGATCAAAAGCAGCAAAATGTGGTGCGAATCGACAAAATTACCATCCTGGTCGTAAAGGCCAATACGATCGGCATCACCATCGGTCACTAAACCGGATGCGATCTCGCCTTCCGACATTTTAATAATGTCCTCGAACTCTTTCAGGTTACGCTGAATAGGCTCCGGCGCCTGCCCCGCGAAGCCGGGGTTATGGTCGCTGTGTATGCGGGTAATGTCAGGGAAAAGGCGCTCCATTACATTCATTCCCGCACCGTACATAGCATCGTAAGCCCAGCCCAAACCGCTGGTACGGATGCATTCCAGGTCGAAGTTGTTTTCCACGTGCGCTACATACATGTCTTCCAGGTTTACAAACTCAACCAGACCGTCTTTTTGGTAATCGGCCGTCGCTTTGAGATCAAGGTCGATCGTTTCGGGTATTTGTGACTCTACCTTTTCAATGTCATCCGGTGTTGCAGGGCCGCCGTAGCTGGCTTTGATCTTGTAGCCGTTATAGGCAGGCGGATTGTGACTGGCCGTAATGATAATACCCGCCGATGCATGTTTCCTGACAGTCCCCAGCGAGATCATCGGCGTGGAAACAAAAGCGTTTTCGGCGCGATAAACTTTTACGCCCTGCGAGGCCAGTACACGGGTTGTGACATCGGCAAACATAGGGCCGGCAAAGCGTGGATCGTTGCCTACGACGGCTGATGCGTCCTTAAATTCTTTCTTCAGCCATAGTGCGGTTGCATAGGCCACTCTTTTTACATTTTCGACGGTAAAATCGTCGGCTATAATGGCCCGCCATCCGTCGGTACCGAATTTTATTTTGATCATTTTAGGTATATGGTTGTTAAAATCCTATTTTTAGCGCCTCAAAATCTATACAAGGATATTAATCATTTGTGTTAATCAAAAACAAAAAATGAAAGTTTTAAAATTTGGCGGTACATCGGTGGGAAGTCCCGAGAGGATGAAAAAACTGCTGGATATTATCGATCCTGCCGAGAGGCAGATCGTCGTATTATCGGCCGTGTCGGGAACGACTAACAGCTTGGTCGAGATCGGGCAGGCTTACCTGGCAGGCGACAAGGCAAAGGCCGCGGAACTGATCAAAATACTGAAAGATAAATACGAGATTTTCATTAAGGAGCTGTTTACCAAACCAGAATACCTTGAGCAGGGAAAAGAAGTGATCGATTACCATTTTGACCTGTTGTCGAACCTGTCGAAGGACCTGTTTACCAATATCGAGGAGAAGATCATTTTAGCACAGGGCGAACTGATCTCGACTACCTTATATCATGTTTACCTGAAAGAGATCGGTGTGCCGTCGGTATTGCTGCCTGCGCTCGATTTTATGAAAATCGACGAAGATAACGAGCCGATAGTAGATTTCATTACCGAGCATATCACGCCATTGCTGGATGCACATCCTGAAAACAACCTTTTCATTACACAGGGGTACATTTGCCGCAACTCATTCGGCGAGATCGATAACCTGCGCCGCGGCGGCAGCGATTATACCGCTTCCCTGATTGGCGCAGCAATCCGCAGCGAGGAAGTGCAGATATGGACCGATATCGACGGTATGCACAACAACGATCCGCGCATCGTTAAAGGCACTAAACCTATTGCGCAGCTTTCTTTTGATGAGGCGGCGGAGCTGGCTTATTTCGGTGCGAAAATATTACACCCGCAAAGCGTTTTCCCGGCGCAGAAGTATAAAATACCGGTTCGTTTACTGAATACAATGGACCCGAAAGCGCCGGGCACGCTGATCACCAATGAAAGCGAGAAGGACGAAATCAAGTCTATTGCCGCCAAAGATGGTATCACGGCCATTAAGGTGCAGTCGAGCCGCATGCTGCTGGCTTACGGCTTTTTAAGGCGCCTGTTCGAAGTCTTCGAGCGGTATAAAACGTCGATCGATATGGTAACGACCTCGGAGGTGGCGGTTTCACTAACGATCGATGACACAACGCACTTAGCGGAGATAGAAAAAGAACTGCTTTCATTCGGTACGGTCGATATTGATAAGGACCTGACCATCATCTGCGTGGTAGGTGATTTTGGCGCCGAAAAGCACGGCTACGCCGCCCGCGTCCTGGAAGCTTTAAAGCATATCCCGATCAGGATGATATCCTACGGCGGAAGTGAAAATAACTTGTCACTGCTGCTCAACACTTCGGATAAAACCGAGGCTTTAAGGAGCTTGCATAATAGATTGTTCTAAACAAATCGTCGCGGCGAGCGATAGCATAGCCATCTCTGCACATGTCAATCGATGGTGGTGTTCATGGCACAGTTCAGAGGTTGCTTCGTTCCTCCCAATGACGCTTAATTGAAAGAGATGTTCGACACCGATACCATATCCCGTTTTAAAGAATTAGAAACGCCTTTCTATTACTACGACCTCGGCTTGCTCCGCAAAACACTGAGGGTTTGCAAAGAAGCCGCGGATAAATATGGCTTCCATGTGCATTATGCCATGAAGGCTAATTTTAATCCTAAAGTATTACAAGCCATACAATCATTTGGCTTCGGTGCCGATTGCGTAAGCGGCAATGAGGTTTCAAAAGCGATAGCATCAGGTTTTGATAAAAACCAGGTGGTTTTTGCGGGAGTAGGGAAATCGGACAAGGAGATCAATACTGCGCTTGACGCTGATATATTTTGCTTCAACGTCGAATCTATCCAGGAACTCAACATTATCAACGACCTGGCCAAAGCCAAAAATAAAACGGCGCGGGTTGCCATCCGTATCAATCCCAATGTAGATGCGCATACGCATCATTTTATTACCACGGGTTTGGATGAAAACAAATTCGGCATCAACGGCTGGCAATTGAATGACGTGGCCGAAACATTGCGTAAATGTACTAACCTCGAATTCGTCGGCATACATTTTCATATCGGCTCGCAAATAACCGACCTGGAGGTTTACAAAAGCCTGTGCGTCCGTATCAACGAGATGCAGGATTGGTTTGAAGATAAGGGCTTCCGCGTAAAAGTTCTGAATACCGGCGGCGGCTTAGGAGTGGATTATCACAACCCGGATACAAAGCCGATCCCTGATTTTGAAGGCTATTTTAAAGTTTTCAAAGACTTTCTGAAGATCAGGCCCGGGCAGGAAGTCCATTTTGAGCTCGGACGAGCGCTGGTCGCTCAATCTGCCGCGCTGATCTCCCGGGTGCTTTATGTTAAAAACGGCCAGAAAAAAAACTTCCTGGTGCTGGATGCCGGTATGACGGAACTGATCCGCCCTATGCTTTACCAGGCATACATGAAGATTGAGAATTTGACGCGGGAGTCCGCAAGTCCGCAAGTCCGAAAGTCGGAAAGCGAGTCTCAAATCTTGAAATACGACGTCGTTGGCCCTATCTGCGAAAGCACGGATTGTTTCCAAAAGGATGTAGAATTGCCGGAATCTTTTCGCGGCGACCTGTTCGCTATCCGTACAGCAGGCGCTTATGGCGAGGTAATGGCCTCACGTTATAACTTACGGGATGCGATCCCAAGCGTTTATTCGGAATAACTAAAATGCAATGCCCGCCCGCAGCATAACCTGTTCACCCGCTTCCATGGTGGCGAAGAACTGGTGTATCTTCAGAAAATAGCTCACTTTGAAGAATACCGGCCCAAAATTTGGAACGAGGTTATCTTTGTTAAGGTATCTTTCGTTGAATGAATCGTTGCCGAACGTTTCACCGACAAAAAATCTTATTCCGTTCTGAAAATGAATATCGCCGATATTATGGAAAAGAAATTCCGAGGTAAGGCCGGCGCTGAACAGGTCGGTACGCGTGTCGGCATGATAACCGGGAAGATTGCTGACCGCCTTTCTGAAATCGGAGTACGATCCAAACTCGTGACTGTAAGCCGCCTCCAAACCGATAAATCGGGTGTCCATCCGTTCGTAGGAAGTGAACAGGTTGGCCGACAGGCGGCCCCCGACAGCGCCAAAAAATTTATCAGACCATTTTTCATCGGGTTTATCACCGGTCGATGTGCCTTTTGAAAAATCACCCAATTCGCCAAATGCGCCGTAGGCCAGGTTAAAATGATTGAATACATGACCGCGGCTTATATTGGCCTGCCCGCTTGCCAGCATGGCTTTGGTCCAGGTGGGATCCAAATAGGAGTTAAATCCACCCGAAAGATATGTTGCCGATCTAACTGTATCGAATGAGGCCGGTTTTGGCAGATAAGCGATGTCCTGGTGATAAAGCGCCGGCGCGTAGGTATGGTTTGAACAGGAGCTGGCCGCCAGCCAAATTAACCCGGAAATAATGATAAAATATTTGTTCATAAATAAGGTTTGATGACTGAACACGAAGACCGACGCCTGATGGATAAATGTTGAAAATTAGTGAGATGGAGTACTGTAAGAAGCGGGACTTCGGGTTTGGTCATTCGGTTTAGGAGATTAGCGGGCAAAATAAAGAATAATCTGACTAAGAAATAATACGGTAAGTGTTACCTGAAGTGCTACAACGATTGCGTACTTTTTTAATGTTGGTCTTACAATTATTCTTTAAGTTTACATCGGATGGGCCATATTTGAGCCCGGTTATTTTGATAACAATATTATAATATGTCTGCAGGTCAATTTGTCATCGGAGTTGATTATGGAACCGATTCTGTCCGTTCGGTCATCGTCGATGCGGGTAACGGCAGAGAGATCGCCTCGTCGGTATTTAACTATGCCCGCTGGCAGCAAGGCTTGTATTGCGACGCGGCGCATAACCAGTTCAGGCAGCATCCCATGGATTACATTGAAGGGTTAGAACAAACTATAAAAGATTGCATAGAAAAAGCAGGTCCGGGCGTGGCTTCCGCTATCAAAGCTATTGCGATCGACACGACCGGTTCAACACCCGTAGCTGTTAATAAGGCAGGCATCCCCCTGGCTTTAACGTCCGGTTTCGAAAACAACCCGAACGCCATGTTCGTGTTATGGAAGGACCATACGAGCGTAAAAGAGGCAGGTGAGATCAACGGCCACGCACAAAGATTTGATATCAACTATCTTCAATACGTTGGTGGAATTTACTCCTCGGAATGGTTTTGGGCTAAGTTACTACATGTTTTAAGAGTTGATGAACAGGTTCGTAACGCTTGTTATACCTGGGTTGAGCATTGCGACTGGATACCATTTTTACTGACAGGCGGTACCAGCGCGGACCAGATCAAACGCGGGCGATGTTCCGCAGGGCATAAGGCCATCTGGTCGGAAGCTTTTGGCGGCTATCCGCCGGATGAGTTCTTCTCGTCGCTCGATCCGTTACTAAAAGGCTATGCGGCTAATCTCCCTAAAGAAACCTATACATCCGACCAGCCGGCAGGGACACTAAGCCCCGAATGGGCACAGCGGTTGGGATTACCGACCAATGTTATTGTCGGTGTAGGAGCATTCGACGCGCACATGGGTGCGGTGGGAGGGCAGATAGAGCCCTACCATTTAAGTAAGGTGATGGGCACATCCACCTGCGATATGCTGGTAGCGCATAAAGCCGACTTTGAGAATAAATTGATACGGGGTATTTGCGGGCAGGTGGATGGTTCGGTGATACCGGGCATGATCGGTATGGAAGCCGGGCAATCAGCCTTTGGCGATACCTATGCGTGGTTCAGAAAATTATTGGAATGGCCTTTACAATTTGTCGGCGATAAAGAATTGCAGGACAAAATTTCCGCTAAAATTATACCTGAACTGAGCCGGCAGGCCGCTGCTTTGCCTTTAGATGAAGATGCCGAACTAGCCATTGATTGGTTGAACGGCCGCCGCACGCCGGATGCCAACCAATTGTTAAAGGGCGCAATAAGCGGCCTGAGCCTGGGCAGCGATGCGTCGCGTGTATTCCGGGCGCTGGCCGAGGCTACCTGTTTCGGCGCGAAAAGCATTGTCGAAAGATTTGTAAACGAAGGCGTACCGGTGAAAGGATTGATCGGCATTGGCGGGGTTGCCAAAAAATCGCCCTACATTATGCAAATGATGGCCGACGTCATGCAGATGCCTATCCGGATACACCAGTTCGAGCATACCTGTGCCCTGGGCGCGGCCATGTTTGCGGCTACGGCAGCGGGAATTTATCCGGATGTGGAAGCGGCTATGCAGGCTATGGGCGGAGGATTTGATAAAGAATATTTTCCGGATAGGAACAAAGCAGAATTCTATAACGGCCGCTATCGCCGCTACCTGGAATTAGGAAAATATATTGAACTACAGAATAAACAATGAACAGTAAATACCAGCATATCCGCGAGGCTGCCTATTATGCCAATATGGAATTGCCAAAGCTTAATTTGGTCGTTTTTACTTTCGGTAATGTAAGCGCCGCCAATCGCGATCTCGGCGTATTTGCCATAAAGCCGAGCGGTGTGCCTTACACTGAATTATCGCCGGCAAAGATGGTGATCGTCGATTTCGACGGCAATATCATAGAAGGCGACCTGCGGCCGTCGTCGGACACGAAAACCCATGCGGTTTTGTATAAACACTGGGACATAGGAGGCATTTGCCATACGCATTCTACTTACGCAACCTCGTGGGCGCAGGCTCAGCGCGACATACCGATTTATGGCACCACACATGCCGACCATAAAACGGTTGACATTCCATGTGCACCGCCCATGGATGACGAAATGATCAAAGGTGATTACGAATACCAGACGGGTTTCCAGATCATGAATTGTCTTGACGCGCGGAAATTAGATTACCATGAAGTGGAGATGATATTAGTGGGCAACCACGCGCCGTTCGCGTGGGGAAAGACAGCCGACAAAGCCGTTTATAATTGCGCGGTACTCGAGTCGATTGCTCAAATGGCCTATCTGACCGAGCAGATCAACCCCGCGTGCGGGCGTTTAAAAGAGTCGCTTATTAAAAAGCATTACGAGCGCAAGCATGGCCCAGGGTCGTACTATGGACAATGAGCAGAAAGCTAAAAGACCAAAGTTGAAAGCTTTAATTCGAACCTTTCGGACTTGCGCGGACTCGCGGACTTCCGGAGTAAAAATCAAATAATTCAATAAATCAGTAATTCAATAATTTATTCCATGATCGATCTTAAGCAACTGGAAGTCTGGTTCATCACCGGCAGCCAGCATTTATATGGCGAGGAGACTTTAAAACAGGTAGCTGAGCATTCGCAGCAAATTGCAAAATCGCTCGATGCGGCAAAGCAAATACCAGTGCGGGTGGTTTTTAAGCCGACGGTAAAATCGCCCGAAGAAATATACCAGGTTTGCCAGGAGGCCAATACTGCCAGGAATTGCATCGGTATTATCACCTGGATGCATACCTTTTCGCCCGCCAAGATGTGGATCGGGGGCCTGAAAATATTGCAGAAACCGGTGCTTCACCTGCATACACAATTCAATCGTGACATACCGTGGAGCAGCATCGACATGGATTTTATGAATCTGAACCAAAGCGCCCATGGCGACCGCGAGTTTGGGTTTATTATGTCGAGAATGCGGCTGGAAAGGAAAGTGGTCGTAGGCCATTGGCAGGACGAGGCCGTTTTGTCCCAGATCAATACCTGGAGCAGGGCTGCCGCCGGCTGGCACGACTGGCAGGGAGCGCGTTTTGTGCGTTTCGGCGACAATATGCGCTACGTAGCTGTTACCGATGGAGACAAAGTGGAAGCGGAGCTGAAATTTGGCTACTCCGTCAATACGCACGGCATAGGTGACCTGGTAAAAGTGACCAACGCCATCAGTGACGCAGAAATTGACAAGCTAACCGCTGAATATGAAGAGCGCTATGCAGTTGTTCCTGCATTAAAAAAAGGCGGCGAAAAGTACACGTCGCTTCGCGACGCAGCGAGGAT
>JAFDZK010000177.1 GCA_018267005.1 Bacteroidota bacterium | reverse complement strand
AGGTGCACCCGGAAATTAAGCTGGGTTTTTAAGGCATACGAAACGCCTTTGAAAGCATAACCGAAGCCGCGAATAAATTTGTTCATAAGAATGGCACGAATTACACGAATTTAATCGAATTACCCGAAAGCGTTTTAATTTATCCACAAGGAAAATCGCGCAATTCGCCTAAATTCGTGGAATTCGTATTTCTCTCCTATGGATCTCAAACTGAAAGGTAAAATCGCTTTGGTACTCGCTGCCAGCAAAGGTCTCGGCCACGCTTCCGCACTGGCCTTGTCCGCTGAAGGCGCTAAAGTAGCTATCTGCTCGCGTAACGAAAAAGAGCTGAACAAGGCCGCCGCAGAAATTCAGCAGCAAACCGGCCAGGCTGTTATTGCCATCCCTGCTGATGTTTCGGACGCCCAACAGGTGCGTAGTCTCATCCAAAAAACGGCCGAAACTTTTGGCGGGATCGATATTTTGGTCAATAACGGCGGCGGACCTCCGTTTGATAGATTTGAAAACTTTGACGACGAAGCCTGGCAAAAAGCATTCGAGCTTACCCTGCTTGGCTTTTCGCGAACCAGCCGCGAAGTACTGCCTTACATGAAAAAAGCCGGCGGCGGACGCATCATCAATATCATCAGCGGCTCGGTAAAATCGGTGCTAAACAATGCCGTGCTTTCCACGGCTATGCGCATGGGCGTCGTCGGTATGGCTAAATTGATGGCGGATGAACTGGGGCCATATCGTATCACCGTGAATAATATCGCACCAGGATTGATCCTTACCGACAGGGTAAAAGAGGTTTTGCCTAAAGGCGTTGACATTGAGCAAGCCATGAAGGACCGGGCCAAAACCATTCCGGTTGGCCGTATCGGCAAACCGGAAGAATTGGGTGCGTTAGTAGCGTTCCTGGCTTCGGAACAGGCCGCTTATATCAATGGGACGACTATACAGATCGATGGCGGTTCGAACAGGGGGATTTTTTGATGTCAAATTTCGAATGTTCAATTTCGAATTTAATGACCGTCTTGGCGAATGCATCTTAATAACCAAAAGGGCTCTTAATGTCCCGTAGGGACTACCTCTTTGTAGAAAACAAACCAAAAACCGTTATTGCCCCTTTAGGCGGCTACCCTTTCGCCGGCGGGTAACCCTGACGGGGTAAAACATAATATCTTAATTCGGGACTACAAAGCGGCAGCCCCTACGGGGCATGTGCTAACCAGGTGAGATAAACGGATATCCGATCTTTCATAATAAGAGGGCTCCGCCGTTTACGATTTCGGATTTAACTTCCTGCGTAGTCTGTCGGCTGAAACAAGGCTCGCAATAAATACCGGGACCGTTATACCCATGCCAAAGCTCATCCACTTATCCAAAGCCGAATCATGGTTGGCTTTCAGGTCGATAGCCAGGAAAACCACGAACAATACTGCACTCAGCAGAGGGATCAATAATTTGATTTTCACCGCGCCAATATAGCTTTTTATATTAAAAATCCGTATTTTTGCCACCTCTAAAATTTGAGGTGGAACCTATTGATGTACAAGGAATATAAGCAGTTAAATTTATCGCAGATCGGCAAGGATGTACTCGAATTCTGGAAACAGAACGACATCTTTGAAAAAAGCATTACGAGCCGCCCGGAAAACAACCCGTACACGTTTTACGAAGGCCCGCCTTCGGCTAATGGTATGCCCGGCATCCACCACGTAATGGCCCGGTCGATCAAGGATATTTTCTGCCGCTATAAAACCCTCAAAGGCTACCAGGTAAAGCGCAAAGGCGGCTGGGATACGCACGGTTTGCCTATCGAGCTAGGGGTTGAGAAGACCTTGGGTATCACCAAGGACGACATCGGTAAAAAAATCTCTATCGAAGATTACAACGAAGCTTGCCGCAAGGAGGTGATGAAGTTTACCGATGTATGGAACGACCTCACGGAAAAGATGGGCTATTGGGTCGATTTGAATGATCCGTACATCACCTACAAAAACGAATACATCGAAACCCTTTGGTGGATACTGAAGGAGCTTTATAATAAAGGTATGCTGTACAAGGGCTACACGGTACAGCCTTATTCGCCGAAATCGGGTACCGGTTTAAGCTCGCACGAGCTGAACCAGCCGGGTACCTATAAAATGGTGAAGGACACAACCATCGTAGCCGAGTTCCACCTGAAGAACGGCCAGAACCATCCCCTGATGCCTTTACTTTTTGAAAGCGCTGACGAGGATACCGTAATATTAGCCTGGACGACCACTCCATGGACGCTGCCATCCAACTGCGCGCTGGCCGTGGGTGAAGACATCGATTATGTAAAGATCAGGACTTTCAACCCATATACCTTTAAACCGGTAAGCGTTGTTTTAGCTAAAGAGCTGGTCAGCAAATACTTTAAAGTTGAAGGAGAGAATGCGCCTTTTGAAGATTTTAAGGAAGGCGATAAAGTGATCCCGTGGAAGGTGGTGGCCACTTTCAAAGGCTCCGACCTGGTTGGCTTGCGCTATCACCAGTTAATGCCCTACGTGACCAATTCCGACCTGGAAAAGAACGCTTTCCGTGTTATACCGGCTGATTTTGTGACGACTGAGGACGGTACGGGTATCGTACACACCGCTTCTGTTTTCGGCGCCGATGACTTCCGTGCGTGCAAAGAACAAGGCGTACCCTCAGTATTGGTACTCGACGAAAACGGCAAGGAAGCTCCGCTGGTAGATAAACAGGGGCGGTTTGTAAAAGAGGTGACCGATTTTGCCGGCCGCTATGTAAAGGAAGAATATTATACCAAAGCTGAACGCGATGAACCGGGCTTCAAAGCCACGGACGTAATGATCGCCATTAAGCTGAAGGAAGACAATAAGGCATTTGACGTACGCAAATATGAGCACAGTTACCCTCACTCGTGGCGTACAGATGAGCCGATCTTGTACTACCCGCTCGATAGCTGGTTCATCAAAACCACAGCGGTAAAAGATAAGCTGGTAGAGCTAAACAAAACTATCAACTGGAAACCGGAATCAACCGGCACGGGCCGATTCGGGAACTGGCTCGAGAATTTGGTCGACTGGAACTTGTCCCGTTCGCGTTACTGGGGCACGCCGCTGCCGATCTGGCGCGAAGAGAACGGAACTGAGGAAAAATGTATCGGCTCAATTGCTGAACTTGAGCAGGAGATCGAAAAATCCATCGCCGCAGGCTTTATGCCGAAAGGCTTTAAGCTGAACGATATGCATCGCCCTTTTGTCGATGATGTGATCCTGACCTCGTCCAAAGGCAATAAAATGTTTCGCGAACCCGACCTGATCGACGTTTGGTTCGACAGCGGCGCCATGCCTTATGCGCAATGGCATTTCCCGTTCGAGAACAAAGAGCAATTCAAAAAGGCTTACCCGGCCGATTTTATCGCCGAAGGCGTCGACCAAACCCGCGGCTGGTTCTTTACGCTGCATGCTATCGCCGTAATGCTGAGCGAATGCAGCGACGAGATCAAAGCCGTTAATAAAGAGGTTGGCAATAAAGGCATCGCCTTCAAAAATGTCGTTTCGAACGGCTTGGTGCTGGACAAAAACGGCAACAAAATGTCCAAGCGGTTAGGTAACGCCGTTGATCCATTTGCCACCATCGAAAAATATGGCGCAGACACCGCGCGCTGGTATATGATCAGTAACGCGTCGCCCTGGGATAACCTGAAGTTCGATATGGAAGGGCTGGATGAAGTGCGCCGTAAATTCTTCGGCACGCTTTACAATACCTATTCTTTCTTTGCGCTGTATGCCAATATCGATAAGTTTACTTACAGCGAAGCGGAGATCGACCTGAACAAGCGCCCGGAGATCGACCGCTGGATCATCTCATTGCTGAACACCCTGAGCAAGGATGTGGATGAGTTTTATGCCGACTTCGAGCCGACCAAAGCTGCGCGCGCCATACAGGACTTTGTCGACGAGCACCTGAGCAACTGGTATGTTCGCCTTAGCCGCCGCCGTTTCTGGAAGTCGGATGATTCGGAAGATAAACTATCAGCCTACCAGACGTTGTACACTTGTTTGACAACCATCGCCAAGCTAATGTCGCCGATAGCACCGTTCTTTGCCGATAAGCTGTATAACGACCTGAACAAGGTCACCAAAAAGGAAAAATTCGAGTCGGTTCACCTGGCTGATTTCCCGACTTATAATAAAGACCTGGTGAATAAGGCGCTGGAAGAACGCATGCAATTGGCGCAGGATATATCGTCGCTGGTGTTATCGCTTCGCAAGAAAGTTGGCATCAACGTACGGCAGCCGTTGCGCCGTATCTTACTGCCGATATTGAACAAAAATTTCCAGCACCAGGTAGATCTTGTAAAAGACCTGATCCTTTCCGAAACCAATGTTAAGGCTATAGAGTATATCACCGATACTTCCGGCTTCATCAAAAAGAAGGTAAAACCCAACTTTAAGGCCCTCGGCCCGAAAGTTGGCAAGGACATGAAAGCTGTAGCCGAGGCCATAACGAAGATGAGCCAGGAGGAAATCGCTAAACTTGAACAGGAAGGAACATTTAAATTCGACATTGCAAATGCGAAATTCGAAATAGCTTTAAGCGACGTTGAGATCATAGCCGAAGACGTCCCCGGCTGGCAGGTGGCGAATTTGGGAAAACTAACTGTCGCGTTAGACGTTAATATATCCCATGAACTGAAACAGGAGGGAATTTCGCGCGAATTTGTAAACCGCGTGCAAAATTTGCGCAAAGAAAAGGGCTTCGAGGTAACCGATCGGATAAATGTACGTTATAAGACTGACGCACAAATTATCGCCGAAGCTATCAATAATAATTTATCCTATATTTGCGCCGAAATTTTAGCCGATACGATACAGCTTGAGAGTCAACTAAATACGGGTGATACCGTATCAATAGACGAACACGATATTTTGATCGATATAAAAAAGTATAAATGAAACAGGAAACAGAAAAAACCAGGTACTCTGACGCTGAGCTGCAGGAGTTTAAGGAGTTGATTTTAGAGAAGCTGCGTGTCGCAAAAGAAGAGCTCAATGCCCTGGCAGCTTCACTAAGTACGCCTAACGCCAACGGTACCGACGATACCGCCGGTACTTATAAAACATTGGAAGACGGGTCGGCAACATTGGAAAAAGAGTCTATCAACCAACTGGCAGCGCGTCAGAAGAAGTTTATCGAGCAATTAGATGCAGCACTGGTACGTATCGAAAATAAGACTTATGGTATTTGCCGCGAGACAGGCAAACTGATACAGAAAGAAAGGTTACGCGCCGTGCCGCACACCACGCTGAGCATGGAAGCTAAACTGAAGCAATATTAATGAAGGCTTCGTACACCCGACCCTTCCTCCTTGCCGCATTCATCATTCTCGCCGACCAGATCATCAAAACGTGGGTGCGGAGCCATATGTACATCGGGGAGGAAATTCACCTGTTGGGCAACAGGGGTATGCTGCACTATACGGAAAATAATGGGATGGCTTTTGGAATGGAATTCGGCGGTTCGTTCGGCAAATTATTCCTTACGCTGTTCCGTATCGGCGCTGTGATCGCTATTGGCTACGGGCTGGTTTTTCTCATTAAACATAAATATCACCGCGGGCTCATCATGAATGTAGCGCTGATATTCGCCGGCGCGTTGGGAAATATTATCGATTCCACCTTTTACGGCATTATGTACCACTATGCGCCGCTTTTTCACGGGCAGGTGGTGGACATGTTTTATTTCCCATTGCTTACGGGCAATTTCCCATCGTGGGTGCCTTTTTGGGGCGGGCAGGATTTTATTTTTTTCCGGCCGGTCTTCAACCTGGCCGATGCAGCCATTTCGGTAGGCGTCATCCTCATCCTGATCAACCAAAAGCGCTATTTTAAGCACAGTAAGCCCGAGGCGGCTTCGCCCAACAGCGAAGTGGTCGAGGAGTGATTCCCATTAAAATTAAGTTTTAAAACCATAGAAAGCGTCCTGCAAGTAAACCAGGGCGCTTTTATATTTTTTAATGGTGCAAAATATCATGAAAGCACGGGTATCACAGTACATTTCCCGTGTACCACACGTTTTGAGATAGTCAAGGATTATTCACTCACGGTGGCTAAAAATTCCACCAGTTTTTCAACCGCCCTGGCCCGGTGGCTTAGCTTGTTCTTTTCATCGAGGCTCATTTCGGCGAAGGTAATGTCGTAACCTTCGGGCTGAAACAACGGATCGTAACCAAAGCCGCTTTTACCAGCACGTTGATGTCTTATAGTGCCTTCAACGGTGCCTTCAAAAAAATATTCCCGGCCTTTCCACATCAGCGATATCACTGTTTTGAAACGCGCCCTCCGATTTTCGACGCCTTGCAGTTCGGCCAGTAGTTTATCATTGTTAGCGGCATGGTCTCCATGCCTGCCCGCATACCGGGCGGAATATACACCCGGTTTGCCTTGCAGGGCCTCAACCTCAAGCCCGCTGTCGTCGCCGAAACAATCCAGCCCATACCGTTCATAAACGTAATGGCTTTTGATGGATGCGTTTTCACTGAAGGTGCCGCCGGTTTCTTCAATATCGTTCCTGCAACCTATATCCTCCAGCGTAAGCAGTTCTATTCTGCCATTGAGTTTGGCCGAGACTTCTTCCAGTTTGTGACGATTGTTGGTAGCGAATACTAATTTCTGGGGCATGGGATCAAAGTGTTTTCATTTGCTCCCAAAAGGCCTTTTTCTTTGCTACATCGGGAATCATTTCTTCAAAGCTGAAAGTGTGCAGCAGTTTGATACCATCATGTTTCTCCATCCTATTAAGATCGACCCGCATCATCCCCGAAGGAACTGAGCTTTTGCCAAGCAACACGCATGTTTTAGGTTTAAAGTACGCGATCAGTTCGCTGCAGCCGGATGCGGCATGACCGTGCATGTTCAGGATCGCCACATCATCCCGCGTATACCCGACGCGGCCAAGCGTACTTTCCAAGGCCGAAAGATGTTCAGCGGCCATGTGCTCATGTTCAGGATAGTAGACGATGATAAGAAAAGCCTTTTTGTTCGAGCCGAGATAATTAAACCTGGGCGCGGGCGTTTCTATCTCAGGTTGGGACGGTTGAAGATTGGTATAGGCTTCCTTGTCTTCATTTAACAGGTAAAGATCATCCCGGAATAAAAAACGCAGCGCGGTGCTCTCTTCAGCTTTCACTTTTAACAAATTTTAACCAAAAATAGTTAATTGTTAGCCCCATTATCAGCATATTAGCGCAAAATTTATAAATAGGCATATATGCGCGTAAATTCGCACCTTTGCATATTTTGCATTACACAGTATACATGAGAAAGATCGGGTTAGCCATTTTAAGTTTGCTTTTAACTATATCTGTTGCCGAAGCTAAAACGCACGGGAATCGCGACACGGTACCTGCCGGGCCAAAGCGCACCCTGGATAAAATCGTTGCGGTGGTAGGAAGCAGTATCATCTTGCAGTCGGATATAGAATTGGGGTACGCTCGTTACCTGGCAGAGGGCGGTCGCCCGGACGAAGGCGTCAAGTGTTATATCGCTCAAAACCTGCTTACGCAAAAACTTCTTGCACAGCAGGCAGTGATAGACAGTGTGACCGTTAGCGACGATGATGTAGACAACGAGGTAGACCGCAGAATGCGCTCGTCGATACAAAAGGCGGGGGGGCAGGACCGGCTGGAGCAATTCCTCGGCCGTTCGGTTTTACAATATAAGGACGAGATCAGGCCCGACATCAAGGAGAGTATGGTCGCCAGTAAGATGCGAAGCAAAATAACCGAAAAGGTGAATGTTACGCCGATGGAGGTTGAGCAATATTTTAAAAAGATAGCGAAGGATAGTTTGCCGACTTTTAACAAGGAGGTGGAAATAGGCGAGATCGTTTTTCAGCCCAAACTCAGCGAAAAGGAAAAGGCCGACGCGAAGGCCAAGTGTGAAGAACTGTACCAGCGCGTTAAGAAAGGCGAGGATTTTGCAACACTTGCCAGGCTATATTCGCAGGACACCGGGTCGGCTCCCGATGGCGGCGACCTGGGCTTTGCCGATCGGAATACCTTTGTAAAGGAATTTGCATCATGGGCTTTCCGGCTCAAAGCTGGCGAGATCTCACCGGTTTTTGAAACCGAATTCGGTTTTCATTTCCTGCAGGTGATCGAACGGCGCGGCGAGCAAGTCCATGTACGCCATATATTGATCATACCCACCATTACCCAGGCAAGTATCGACCGTGCCAAGGCCAAAGCCGACAGTATATACGATATGCTTCAGAAAAATCAAAAGATCGCTTTCTCGGCTGCTGCAGCCTACTATTCCGATGATAAGGAAACCAAATACGACGGGGGTATGATGCTGAATGCCGAAAACGTAGAAACGCGTTCGACCTTTATCCCCACCGACAAGCTCGATCCGCAGGTGGCGCTGACCATCGATACGATGAAGGTCGGCGAAATATCCAAACCGCAGCTTTTTACCGAGGCGAATGGCAAAAAGGACTATAAAATATTCTACCTGAAATCGGTTACCGACGCACACAAGGCTAACCTGAAGCAGGATTTTCCGAAGATAAAGGAATACGCGTTAAATGATAAACTTAACCGAACCATAAGCGAGTGGTTCGAGAAACGGCGCAAGGAAACTTTTATCAGGATCGACCCCGAATACCAGTCGTGCCCGCAGCTCAAAGGCTGGAACAATGTGCCGCTGTCAGCGCAGGCTAAACCTTAACAAAAATGGAACACAGATCGGATGTTGAAGCCGCTGATGCGCTAAGGGACGATTACAGGCGCATTACTGCCGAGATAGGCAAGATAATTGTCGGGCAGGATGAGGTGGTCAAGTCTGTGCTGGTATCGATCTTCAGCAATGGCCATTGCCTGCTTGTCGGCGTACCTGGCCTTGCCAAAACCCTGCTTGTGCAAACCGTTGCCCGGGTGCTCGACCTGGATTTCAGCCGCATTCAATTCACGCCCGACCTGATGCCTTCGGACATTATCGGTTCGGAAATACTGAGTGAGGAAAGGAACTTCAAATTCATTAAAGGTCCTGTCTTCGCGAATATCATCCTGGCCGACGAGATCAACCGTACCCCGCCTAAAACGCAGGCCGCATTGCTGGAAGCTATGCAGGAAAAAGC
>JAFDZK010000176.1 GCA_018267005.1 Bacteroidota bacterium | reverse complement strand
CGGTATGGTCCTGCTTAATTGCTTGCGGGCGTCGTCAATCGTCAGTGGCCCTGTTGCGGCGCTCAAAGGGCAGGCCGACGAAAATAGCTCGGGATGATGCAAGGCGTAAACAAAGCTGCCTCCGCCGCCCATGGAAAGACCGGCTACGGCGCGGTAACGTTTTTCGCTTTTAATGCGGAACTTCTTTTCAACGTAAGGCATGAATTCTTTGAAAAAGAAATCCTCATAATTCCAGTCGCCCCGCGGGTCGTTAAAATAACCCCTTCGTCCTGTATTAGCGTCGGGCATAATGATCACCATCGGCGTAGCCTTGCCCTCTTTGATCGCTCTGTCGGTTATATTCAGCACCTCTCCGAACTGCACCCAGCCGGTCTGGTCGTCGCCGGCGCCATGCAACAGGTACAATACCGGGTAACTGCGGTCGGATGTTTCATAATCGGGCGGCAGGTACACGGCGTATTTGCGTTCCATTTTCAAAATTTTGCTGGGCATGCTCAGGTTATCATAAACCTTGCCGGTCTGTGCAAAAGAAAGTCCGCTTATTAATATTAAAATGATAAGAAGGATGCCTGGTTTTCTCATAATATCGTAATTGGTTTTTAGGAAGCTGCCCGAGGTAGCGTAAAGTTATGATTATGCGGGAACTCTACGAAAGAGGAAATCTTTAATTAATTGATACGCGCCGCGGAGCTGAATAGCGTATAGCGTTTCTCCTCGCCTCGGCCAAAGGCTGTCTCCCGGGCGTCGAAATGCCGATTATATCATTTGCTAATCTTGAACAGGCGCTTAAGAATCAGGAATAATGATTCCTGATGCCTATGTTTATCTGCGCCAGGATACCTGGGTCAACCTCGCATTGCGCCGAAACACAATTGAGTTGTTTGTCAAAATCAAGCTGGCCCAATATTTCACCGCGATCGACCACAAGGAAGGTGCCTTTGTCGTTTGGCAATACCGCTACGCTACGCTCATCATTTTTAAAATCGATAAGCAGGTGAAATTGTTGTTGAGAAATAAATTCTGATCTCGGCAGCATGGCGACCTCCTTTAATTAATTAAGGCAGATAATAAGCTATTAATCAGGTACACAAATTTAACGAATAGTTATACGGGATAGTGCAACTTTTTGTTAAATTTTTATTAATTGTGCCGGCCCAGGACAAGATTTTTAATTTTTTAAATTCTCAATTTCTTCCAGCGATTTAGGTAAATATTTTCCTAATAGTTGGTAGCCGGTACCTGTTATTAGGAAATTGTCTTCGATACGAATGCCGCCAAAATCGCGGTAGGTGTTCAGCTTATTGTAATTGATAAAATCGGCGTATTTTTTCTCAGCCTGCCAGCGGTCGATCAGTTCAGGTATAATATAAATACCCGGCTCAACGGTCAGCACAAAACCGGCTTGCAGCTCGCGGCCCAGTCGCAGCGATTTAAGTCCAAAAATGGAACTCTCTTTTTTGAGCGTCTCGGTGTAACCCACATAAGGTTCGCCCAGGTCTTCCATGTCGTGCGTATCCATGCCGAGCATATGGCCCAGGCCGCATTGGAAGAACATGGTATGCGCGCCTGCTTCAACCGCTTCGGCCGGGTCGCCTTTCATAAGCCCGGCTGCTTTCAATCCTTCAGCCAATTTGGTGCAGGCGGCCAGGTGGATGTCCCTGTATCGTGTACCTGGCTTCAGCAAACCGATTGCATGATCCATTGCAGTTAACACCACATTATACAGTTCTTTTTGTCTTTCAGTGAATTGTTTGCCTACGGGAAAGGTGCGGGTCAGGTCGCCGCCGTAATGCATGTTGTTTTCCGCGCCGATGTCGCTCAGCACCATTCGGCCTTCCTGTAAGGTATTGCCGTAGTAATGCGTGTGGAGGGTTTGCCCATGCGTGGTGATGATGGCGGGGTAACCTAACCGTGCATTATTCGCGGCGGCGACTTCATGCGCTTTGGCGACCAGTTCGTATTCTTTGATGCCCGGCCGTGTATGTTTAATGACCGAGAGCATCATATCGATGCTGATATTGACTGCTTTTTCCATTTCGGCTACTTCCAGCGGCGTTTTGATGACGCGCTGCGAGATAACCTGCATGATCAGTTTTTTGGAAACATAGTCCTGTATGTCATCCCAACTGCAATTGAGCCAGGCAGCCAGTTTGATCTTGTTTTCCGGACGATAGGGCGGAAGGATGTGTATTTTCCGGCCCTCGGTCAGTGCCTTATGCACATAGTGAAATATACCAGCATAAGGCCTGGTTTTGGAAATCCCGACCATCGAAGCCATCTCGCTCACCGTTGGCAAAGTGCCTGTCCAAACAATATCGTCAATGGTGAGCTCATTCCCGAAGATAACCTCTTCGCCGGTATCCGTATCAATGATAGCCGCCAGCATCGGTACATCCAGCCCAAAATAATAAAGAAAGCTGCTGTCCTGCCTGAAAAGGTAGGTGTTATCCTTATAGTTCATGCTGCTGTCTTCGTTGCCAAGCAGCAGTATGAGCCCGTCGTTGCCAAAATTCTGCTTTAAAACCTGCCTGCGGCCTGTATATACCTGCGTTTCAAAAAGGTTGAGTTCCATGCAGGCAAATATAGTAGTCCGTAGGTCAGTAAAGTCTGAAAGTCCCAAAGAACAGGCAATTTTATCTTTCGAATCTTGCGGACTTTCCTGCCCGATTTGTATCTTTCGGCATCCAACACAACAAACCATGCCACACTATTTTTTGAAACTGGTACCCCGCCGCCCGACTTTCTCACAGGATATGACGCCCGAAGAACGCGCTATTATGATGCAGCACATAGCCTACTGGACCGAACTGATGAACAAAGGAAAAGTAGTTGTATTTGGGCCGGTGATGGATCCCGCCGGAACCTATGGCATGGGCGTGATTGAAGCTGAGACAGAACAGGAGATCATCGATTTTATGAACGGAGACCCCGCTGTTACTATCAACCGGTATGAACATTACCCGATGAGGGCGGTAACACCAGGCGCTAAATAACCGGTATTTATCTTTCGCGCTTATGCGCACTTTCCGACTTCCTGACTGAAAACAAAAAATGCGTTCCGTATCTCACCCCGGAACGCACTCTCAACATCACTCTCAATGACATTGAATCAACTAAATCTCAGATATCATGTGAAACACTAACCCAAGCTCTTTATGATCGTATCGATCTTTTTAATATTATTACGTAAGATGTTTCGATACAGTTGTAAATCAATTAATTGTTGCTTTTGTTTTTTTAAACCTAAAAAAACCGAACTTTATATGAACATCCGTTTGTAATAAAAATTGCGCTGTAACAAAGAAAAATTAATTATGGCGGATATTATTAAATGTAAAACGTACAATTATCGGAATTTTCATTGATATTCCCGATTCATTCAGACGCTTTAAATTGAAATTAGTTACAACAAACATCGGTTATAATGAAAAAAAGTTTACCTGCTCTTTTTTTACTTATCTGCTCTTTTTGTTCAGCGCAAAATCTGACCAAACAGGAACTACAGCGATGCAAGGCAGAAGCTAAACAGGTTACCATCATACGCGACGACTGGGGCATACCGCATATCTATGGCGAAACCGACGCCAACGCCGTTTTCGGCCTGATGTATGCCGAATGCGAGGACAATTTTAACGGTATCGAACGCAATTATCTTTACCAGTTGGGCAGGCAATCTGAAGTCGACGGCGAGCACAGCCTGTATGTTGATGTGCAGCTGCAAATGATTGCAGACACAGCAGATGCGATCAAAGAATACAAGTCAAGCCCGGCCTGGTTTAAACGACTGATGGATGCTTTTGCCGACGGGATCAATTATTACCTGTATAAACACCCTGAAGTAAAGCCGCTGGTCTTTCATCGTTTCGAGCCATGGTTTGCACTGATGTTTACGGATGGCAGCGTTTCGGCTACCGAAACGGGCGGGCTGACCTTGAAGGAAACTGAACGTTTTTATAGCAACGGCCCTGAACATCTGGGTTTGGTACCGGCGCCACACATGATAAACGAAATTACGGCGGAACGCGAAACAGGCTCGAACGGGTTTGCCCTGGCGCCTTCGCTAACGGCGTCCAAACATGCCATGCTGTACATCAACCCGCACGTACCGTTCTATTTCAGGAGCGAAGTGCAGGTGGTAAGCAACGAGGGGCTTGATGCTTACGGCGCGGTAACCTGGGGCCAGTTTTTTGTTTACCAGGGTTTTAACCGGCATTGCGGCTGGATGCATACCAGCAGTTATGCCGATGTGGCCGATCTTTATTCCGAAAAAATAACCAAACAAGGAGACCAGTGGATTTATGAATATGAAGGGCAACAAAAACCGGTTATGACCCGCCAGTTGACGTTCAGGATCAAAAAGGGTGATTCGATGGAAACGCGTACTATCACCGGTTACTATACGCGCCACGGTCCCGTATTGGGTGCGAGGGATGGCAGATGGCTGGCGCTGCGGGCCAACAACCGTTCGTATAAAGCCTTGCTTGAATCGTGGCTGATCACCAAAGCCAACAATTTTGATGAATATAAGCAGGCCATGAACTTGCTTTCGAATGCCACCAACAACACCGTTTATGCCGACGATAAGGGCAATATTGCTTTCTGGTATGGGAACTACGTGCCTAAACGCGATCCGAAATTCGATTGGACCCTGCCTGTCGACGGCACGATATCGGCTACCGAATGGAAGGGCGTTCACCCGCTGAATGAGATCGTCCACGTGTACAATCCCAAAAGCGGCTGGATAGAAAATTGCAATTCAACGCCCTATACCTGTTCGGGCCCCAACAGTCCTGATAAAGTCAAATACCCCGCTTACATGGCGCCCGGCGGTCAAAATTACCGCGCAGTGAATGCTTTAAAGCTTTTCGCAGGTGCGAAGAATATCAAGCTCGACGACCTCATCGCAAAAGGCTATGACCATTACCTGGCCGCCTTTGATGACTTGCTGCCTTCGCTGTTCAATGCTTACGACAAAGCCAATGATTCGGTAAAAGAAGCCCTGGAAGAACCGATACAGATACTAAGAAACTGGGACAAGCGTTCGGGCGTTAATTCCATCGCCACAACGGTTGCGGTTGAATGGGGAACCTTGATGTTCAGCGAATTGCAGCCGGCGAAAACTGTGGAAGAATCTACCTGTCAAACCACGCGCGTGCAGGAAATGCTGAAAACGATGGACCCTGCTAAAGAACTTGATCTGCTGTCGCAGGCTGTAAAAAACCTGCGCAAACGTTACGTAGCATGGAAAGTGGAGTGGGGGAACATCAACCGTTTTCAACGGCCCGACGATGGCATAAGCTTTGACGATAAGTACGAAAGTATCCCCGTTGGGCAGGTTGGTTCGCAGTTTGGGCAATTACCCTCGTTCCAGAGCCGCCCCATGAACGGTACAAAGAAACGGTACGGCTACAGCGGCAATAGTTTTATTGCAGCCGTGGAGTTCGGCCCGCATTTAAAGGCAAAAAGCATAGTGACCGGCGGCGAGTCATTCGACCCCACCTCGGCGCATTACGACGACCAGGCCGAAGGATTTGTGAACGGTAAATTTAAAGACGTATATTTTTACAAAGCGGACGTTCTGAAACATGCTGAAATAACTTATCACCCCGGTGAATAAGTCGAAACGAAAAGTAATATATTTGAAATACCCCTTATGATAAAAAAGATCTGTTTTGCTGTCACCCTGGTGCTGGCTTGTGCTTTTGCGCGGGCTCAAAGTCTCTCTTTTGCCGATATATTGAACCTGACCAGCATGAATGATGCCCAGGCGCGCGATTTCCTGACGGTTTCGAAGACTTTTAAGAGCAGCGGCCAGCAAACGGTGGGCGGGAAAAGCTACGAGGAATATAAGATTGATAAAGGAACTCCCGAAAAAACAGAGACGATATTGATAGGGGCAGAAGTTAGAACCGCATCGGGCACATTATCGCACGAAATTATTTACAATACCACACAGGAACAGGACCTGAACAATTTGCTTGCGGAAGCAAAAAAATCAACCCTTACGCTTATTTTCCAGGGCGCCGACGCGTCCAGCAATATTTACCGTTTTGATAATTCGCTTTTTCGCGCCACCATTTCGATCGCTTTCGATAAAAAATCCGGCAACGTGGATGTGCAGCAGAAGTAATTTAGTCCGGAAGTTGGAAAGACGGGAAGTCCGAAAGACAGATGTTATACGTAATAATTCTTGCGGACTTTCCGACTTCTGCGGACTTTCGGACTACAAGTTTATTCCTCACCAGGAAATCTTATCCTTATCTCGCGCTGGATTTTGACCAATTGTTCGCGCAGGGTACTAATAGTGGCTATCACCGTCAATTTGTCGGCGATACCTTCGTTAAAGCTGTTTTTACCGAGTAACAGCCTCCTGATCTGCAGGTTAAGATCAGCGGCTTCCTGTTTCAGTTCGGCCAGTGATCTCATAAGGAGTTAACGTGCATAATCAAATGTGATGATTATTAGCCGCTTTACTGCATTGGATTTTTCCACATACTGTTAGGTTTTCCACTTTGTCATCCATGGCAAACATAGTATGACAAACTAACTATAGTTCTGGCTGCAATACCTGCCATACGTTATTCGCCACAATCTTAGCGCCCTCGGTTGTCGGGTGAATGCCATCATTCTGATTTAGTTTAGGAATGCCGGCCACTTTATCGAGCAGGAAGGGTATGAGGCCAATTTGGTTTTTTTTAGCTACAGCGGGAAATACCGCTTTAAAGCTTCTGGCATAATCTGCGCCCATGCTGGGCGGCACCATCATGCCGGTCAGTATAATTTTGGCGTCGGGATATTTAGCTTTTACTTTGTTGATAATAGCCTGAAGATTCTTAGCGGTCTCGTCGGTTGGGATGCCGCGCAGGCCGTCGTTGGCGCCGAGCTCGAGAATAAAAACATCAACTTTTTGTTTCAGCACCCAGTCGATACGACCCAGCCCGCCGGCAGTGGTTTCCCCGCTTACACCTGCGTTGATCACATTGTACGGCAATTTAAGCGAGTCGAGCTTATGCTGTATTACGGCAGGGAATGCCTCGTCCGACGGATCGGCCAGGCCATAACCGGCAGTAAGACTGTCGCCAAAAAACAGGATGGTCTTTTTATGGGAAGGCGCGGCGGATCCGGCGGCCAATGCTGCCGGCTTGTTGTCAGCCGATGAGGTGTTGTTATTGCTGCAGCTTAATAGCACCAGCACAACACTTGAAATTAGCACTAGTCTGAAGTCTATAGCCGTAAGTCCAAAGCCTGACTTCCCGTGTCTGACTTCCGGCTTCTGCCTATATGTCAAAATCCCCATAATTATCTAAAGTTAGCAAAAACACCATTCAGCGCAGCTAAACATCCCTTCTCAAAACCTCAAGCGGCGGCTTGTTTAATGTACCGCGGCTGTTCAGCAGGCCGATAATGATCGTCAGTGCGGCAATCGTTAAAAATAACAGCAACGGCGGTACCGGGTTTGCATAAAAAGGTACCTGGAAACTATATTTCGCCAGCAGCCAGCTTCCCGCCAGCGCTATAAATATGCCGGTGAAAGCCGACAGCCCTCCGAGGAAGAAATATTCTATGGTTGTGATGGCAAATATCTGCCTCCGGCTGGCGCCCATGGTGCGCAGCAGCACGCTTTCCTGTATGCGCTGGTATTTGCTGATACGGACTGAAGCGATCAATACCACGATAGCCGTCACGATGCTGAACATGGCCATGAAGCGGATGATGCTGCCCACTTTATCCATCAGGTCCTCGAGAACGCTCAATACAAATCCCAGGTCGATCATCGATACATTTGGGAAGGCCTTCACCACATGTTGCTGGTAACGCGCCGATACCTGCTTGGAAGGTACGTGCGTCGTAAACGCGTAAAACTGCGGTGCATCTTCCAGGACACCTTTCGGAAATACGAAGATGAAATTGGTTTGCATCCGGTTCCAGTTCACTTCCCGTGTACTGGCTATCCGTGCATTAACGGGTATGCCCTGCACATTAAAAGCGATCTTGTCGCCGATTTTCAGCTTCATTCCTTTGGCAAAACGATCTTCTACCGAAATCGGCACATCCCCGTCGGGAGGAGCCTTGCCGATCCACTCGCCATCGACGATGCGTTCGGTCGGCGTCAGGGTGTCTCGGTAAGTAACGCGGAATTCGTTGCTGAATACCCACATATTATGCTTCATCGAGCTGTCCTTTTTACTTTGCGCTTCGGTGTTCCCCTTGAATTTGTCGATGCGTACGGTTACAACCGGGACCTGTTGGATCACCGGTAAATGTTCTTTTCTGGTTAACGCCGCAAGCGCGTCTTTTTCTTTCACCTGGATATCAAACAGGATCATATTGGCCTGGTTGGCGCTTGCTGAAAGCGAAACTTCTTTGATCAGGATGCTTTGGATGAAGAAAAGCGTACAAATAAAGGCGGTGCTTAAGCCGATCGATACGATCAGGATAATGGTTTGATTATTGGGCCGGTACAGGTTGGCAAAGCCCTGGCGCCAGGGATAGCTCCAGGTACTTTTAATGAAAAACCGGGTGACATACATCAGCAGCCGGGCAATAAGCACCAGGATGAAGTACGCTGCTACAATGCCGATAGTAAAGAATGTGCAGGCCTTCCAGCCGTCGATCTGCGTGTGGGTAAATATGGCGATAAAAGCGAGTATGAGCGCATAAACCAGCCAGCGGAAGGGGTCGCGCAGCAGGTTGATGTTTTCGTATGACATGCGCAGCGTGTTCAGCGGCGAGATTTTCCGGATAGCTATGAGCGGCAGCAACGCGAAAAGAACAGATATGGTGACCCCTAAAATAATGCCTTGTCCTACAGCGTCCCACGATATATCCGTAGTGACCGATAGCGGCAAAAAGTCCTTAAAAACGACCGGCAGCAAATGTTGTACAAAAGTGCCTAATGCAGCGCCGGCTATAGAACCCAGCAGTCCTATCCCCACGATCTGTATCAAATAGATCAGGAAGGCTTCATAAGCCTTCACCCCCAAACATCGCATGATGGCTATCGAAGCTATCTTTTCGCGCACATAGATATGGATGGCGCTGGCCACGCCAACGCAGCCAAGCAATAATGCGATGAATCCTACCAGCGACAGGAAATCGGTGAGGTTGGCGAAAGCGCGGCCGGTATTTTGCTTGCGTGTTTCGATAGTTTCGTAACCCAGGTTCAGCTTTTCCAGTTTGGGATCGAGGGTTTTGGT
>JAFDZK010000175.1 GCA_018267005.1 Bacteroidota bacterium | reverse complement strand
GACTACGACTCCAAATATTATCGCCTGACGCAGTTTGATATCTGGCCCATCGAGGATAGCATGCAGCATAAACGGGCTTATTTCCTGACGAAGCACCCAGTAAACGGCGTCTCGACGGATACGCTGAACACCGTCGCAGGAAAATGGTACGGCGGCTGGGTAAATGATGTGCGGACATACCAGAAGGTAAAGATCGAAACGGAACAGATCGATGTGCATGCCGCGCCCGGACGAGAAATGGCGTTCAGCCTGCAAATCACAAATCCGTATTCATTCGCTATAAATTTCAGCAATACGGGTTACGAGCACCACGTGGCGCTCGAAGCCTGTACGTTTAAAGACGCCGCCGAAATATCGGTACAGCCCTCAGGCGACGATTTTCACCGAATTGCGCTTCAGCCCGGCCAAAAAGTAAATTATACCTTTAAATTTGCGGCTCCGGCGCAGAAGGGTAAATACACGTTGTTGTTTTCACTGCGGACCGATCCGTTTAGCGGGAGCAAGAATAGCCGGATCATCAATTTAACCGTCGAATAAGCATTACTGCATGATCAAAAAAATATACTTACTGTTTTTTCTTACTTTTCTAACAGGCGCGACGGCGATGGCGCAGACCACGCTCGATGTTGATTTCCGGGGACTTGGCTTTCTGGACAACCGGGAGTATAAAGATTTTGTCGCCCGGTCGCGCACCTATTCCGGAACGCGTACCGCACTGGATTTCGGCCTGAATATCGACAGCATGAACCACTTTATCGTGGGTACGGATGCTATACACGAGTTTGGTGCGCAGCCATATTTCCTGAAAGCTACCCCTATAGCCTATTATAGCTTTACGGGTAAAAACTGGCTTTTTGACGCTGGCGAGTTCCCGCGCGAAGGACTGATATCCAATTATCCCCGCGCCTTGCTGAACGATACGCTGATGTATTACCGGCCGAACATCGAGGGCCTGATGGCGCGTTACCAGGATGAGCACTGGATGGAAATGGGCTGGATCGACTGGGTAAGCCGGCAGACGGCCACCGCGCGCGAGCAGTTTATTTTCGGCTCGCAGGGAAGATACAGGCCATCGGCTTTTAATCCTTTTTATGCGACTTATTATTTCCTTTTGCTGCACGATGCGGGCTCAGCCTCCGTCGCCGACCCGATAACCGATAACGGCGGCGCGCAATTGCGTGTGGGTATGGACTTCAGTCACAAAACTTTCCTCGATTCGCTGTCGGTCGAAGCCGGCGCTATGATGTCGATCCAGCGCACGCGCGGCCTGACCGGCCTTAACCTGCCTAAAGGTTTTGTAGCCAGCGCTTATTTAAGCTGGCACCAATTTGCCTTATTTGATGAGTTCTACGCCGGGCAGGGCAGCACCATTTACTACGGCGACGCCTTTTATGAAAAGAAATTTTACAACCGCCTCGATATGATCTGGGACGCGTTCCGGGCCCGGGGACTGACCGGCCAGTTTGTCCTTAGCATACACCGCACCCCAGGCTACACCAGCAACCAGGAAGCATTTAGGGTGACATATGAATTGGGAAGAAGAAAGATAGCGACCATAAGGTAGAGACATAAAATGTTGTTTCTCTGCGCAAAGATCGAAACGGGAACGATCAGCAATGAATGCTGAACTCCGAAACCGGTTCGAAATTCAGCATTCGATATTCAAATTAATCTCCGCCAATATCCCCGCTGCCCGATTTGGACTTATACACGCTTTTAGGGTTTCCTGCGTAGCGAATATCGCCTGAACCGGACACCGATGCATCCACCTTGTTGCTGGCATAAACGGAAGCGTCGCCTGAACCGCTTACGTGCACGTCGGTGTTGGAAGTGATGAGGCTATGGGCCTTGTAATCGCCCGAACCGCTTACCCTGACGGCAGAAGTTTCGGCATGGCCGGAAATGCTTACATCGCCTGAACCCGAAATTCCAACCTCAAGCGATTTTACTTCCAGTTCGCCGTTCACGTCGCCCGATCCGGATACGCGTAAAGTCAACCTGTCCGCGTGGATCCCGTTCCTGAAGGCCACATCGCCCGAACCCGAAACGACGATGCTGTTGACCGTTTTAGCCGTTACGTATACCAATATTTTTCTGTGATGACCGAACAGGTCGTTCCAATGAAAGCCGTCGTCGTGCTTGTTGTAGATTTTTAGTGTGCCGTTCACCACCTCGGTAATGATATGGTCCATTACTTCGTCGGGCGCCTGCACTTTCACCGATTCGGTGTTGCCCTGGGTAAGCTGCACGTCGTAGGGACCGCCTACGTCTATCGCGTTAAAGCCGGAAAGATGGCGGTCCTCTATCCGTTGCGCAAATGCACGGGACGTCCCTGCAATAAGCAGCAACGCCAGTACTGATCTGATCAATATTTTCATGGTCTGTGGTTGTTTTACACCCAATAAGACGCCGGTTTACAGAAAAGGTTGCAGCGGACGCTAAAGAATTTTACCCCCTCTTCGTTTGGAGAGGGGGTAGGGTGAGGCTTTAATCCACCAGTACGCCGATATAATAGTTAAACGTATCCACCTCGATATTGTCTTTCGTGGCGCCGTCGATATTAACAGGCATAAAGCGCGTGCCCGGTTTGATGAACTGGTATTCGCCGCCTTTTACCCTTACCCGTACAGGCATATTAAAGCCTTTGACATTTGATTGCCAGCGGCAGGTTAGCACACCCTTGCGGTCGTTCATAAATTCCAGTATCGGCAGGTTGCGGTAATGCAGGTATTGGTCGAAAACCGGTTTCAGGTCCATGCCCGACTGGTCGCAGATATAATTCACAATGTCGTCGTAGGTAACCGTTTGGTGGTAAAAGGTTTTATTCAGGCCGCGCAGGATGTTGCGCCATTTTTCGTCGTCGTTGATGATGGTACGCACCATGTTCAGCAGGTTGCCGCCCTTGTAGTACATGTCGCTTGAGCCTTCCTTGTTCACATTGTATGGGCCGACGATGGGCTTATCGTTCTGGATCAGGAAGCGCGTGCCATGCACGTATTCCTGCCCGGCTTGTTTGCCATAAAACTTCTCGATAAACAGCGATTCCGAATAATTGGTAAAACCTTCATGTATCCACATATCGCCCAGGTCCTTCGATGTGATGTTATTGCCGAACCATTCGTGGCCGCTTTCATGCACGGTAATAAAGTCCCATTTCAGGCCCCAGCCGGTCCCCGACAGGTCGCGGCCCAGGTATCCGTTCTGGAAGTGATTGCCATAGGCCGTGCCGCTTTGGTGTTCCATGCCCAGGTGCGGCGTCTCGATCAGTTTATAGCCGTCCTCGTAAAAAGGATAAGGGCCGAACCAGTATTCAAATGCTTCCAGCATACGTTTAGCGTCTCGCGGCCACCACTTTTTAGCTTTCTCCAGGTCGGATTTCAGCGGCCAGAAATCCATGGTCAGTTTGCCTTTTTCGCCGTTGTAGATCTCCGAAAAATGCCCGTAGACGCCGATATTGGCCTCGATGTCGTAGTTGTTGATCGGGTTGGCCACAAACCAATCGTAGCGGGTGTAGCCGTCTTTCAGGTTCGTTACTTTGCGCAGCCGGCCGTTCGAAACATCCTGCAATCCCTTCGGCACGCTAATGCTGATCAGGGCGCTGTCCACCTCGTCTTCCTGCTGGTCTTTGTCGGGCCACCATACGCTGGCGCCCATGCCCTGGCAGGCCGTAGCTACCCAGGGGTTGCCGACAGAGTCTTTCGTAAACACTACGCCACCGTCCCAGGGCGCACGTTTGGCGATAGTGGGGTTGCCCGAATAATATACCGTAAACTCGTCCCTGCTGCCTTTCTGTATGGTTTGCGGGAAGGTAATGAATACGGCATTGAACTCACGTGTGTAAGGCAGCTCCTGGCCTTTGTAAACCACTTTTTCCACTTTCAGGTTAGAGAAAAGGTCGAACTGCAGCTTGTTAAAGTCGGTCGTCGCCGTGAATTTAAACAGCACATTTCCGCTGATGAACTTGTTATCGATGTCAAACTTAATGTCGAGATGATAATAGTTAATGTCATAGCACGTGCGGAGCGGTGACATATAGCCGCGGAGCGAATCGGCGCGGGTAAAAGTTTCTTTGTCTGTCCCTAATTGCGCGAAAGCGGTGGCTGAGGCCGACACAGCGATTAGTGTAATGAGAAAAAGTCTCTTTATCATGATGGTTTATTTTGCGATATATTATGTTCGGCTATCGTCCTGCGGCTTCAGAAGGGTATGGACCAAAGGGCATTCCTCATGCTTCGACGCGCTCAATACGACGCCATATAACTTAGCTTCCTTTATTTATCCCCGAAAGCAGGATATAATAATTAAAAGTGTCTGCTTCAAGATTTTCTTTGCTGGCGCCGGGGATATCAAATTCCCTAGCGACCGCGGTAGGGGTAATAAACCGGTATTCGCCACCTTTTACCCTTACCCGCAGGGGCATATTAAACCCTTTTGCGTTGGCTATCCACCTGATCAATGGTTTCCCGTCCTGCCAGCTAACCTGCAGTGTCGGCAATTTGGGATAATGCAAATACTGGTCGAACACCGGCGACAGGTTCATGCCCGCCTGCTTATTGATGTACCCGATTATATCATCATAAGTGACCGTTTGGTGGTAAAATGTCTTGTTCAGGCCACGCAATATTTCTCGCCACTTGTCGTCATCATTGATAATGGTGCGGACCATATTCAGCAGAACGGCCCCTTTGGGGTACATATCCTCCGAGCCTTCCTTGTTTACATTGTAAATGCCGACGACCGGATGCTTATTCTCGATCATTCGCCGCAAACCGTGTATGTATTCCTGCGCGGCCTGCTTGCCATGCTGGCTTTCCACAAAAAGCGATTCGGAATAGCAGGTAAATCCTTCATGTATCCACATGTCGGCCAGGTCCTTAGCGGTAATATTATTACCGAACCACTCGTGTCCGCTCTCGTGCACCACGATGTAGTCCCAGTCCTTTCCCCAGCCGGTCCCTGAAAGGTCGTAACCCAGGTAACCGTTCTGAAAATGATTGCCGTAAGCGACAGCGCTTTGGTGCTCCATGCCCAGGTGCGGCGTTTCCACCAGTTTATAACTATCCTCGTAAAATGGGTAAGGCCCAAACCAGTATTCGAATGATTTGAGCATCGGTTTTATATTATCGGCAAATTGTTTTTTTGCTTTGTCCAGGTCAACCGGCAATACCCAGTAATCCAGGTCGAGCTTACCTTTTTCACCGTCGTAGGTGTCGGTATATTCGGTGTAATCGGCAATATTGGCTGCCACATCGTAGTTGTTTATCGGGTTGGCCACAAACCAGTCGAACCGGGTATAACCATCGCCCAGGTCGGTTACCTTGCGCAGCCTGCCGTTCGAAACGTCTTTCAGCCCCGTCGGCACGCTGATGCTGATGAGCATGCTGTCCACCTCGTCGCTTAAATGATCCTTGTTCGGCCACCAGATGCTGGCGCCAATGCCTTCGCAGGCCGTGGCAACCCAGGGCTTGCCGCCGGCCGAGTCGACTGTAAACACAACGCCGCCGTCCCAGGGGGCATTTTTGGCAATGGTAGGATGACCGGAATAGAATACCGTAAACTCCTCGTGGCTGCCTTTTTTGATGCTTTTGGGGAAGGTTACAAATACGGCATTGAACTCGCGTTTAAAAGGCAGTTCGTGATCCTTGTAAAGAACCTTTTCAACCTTCAGATTGGCAAACAGGTCGAACTGCAGTTTCTTGAAGTCCTGTGTCGCTGTAAATTTAAAAAGGTTGCTGCCGCTGATAAATCTCTTATCGATATCGAATCTGACGTCGAGGTGATAATAGTTGATGTCATAACAAGTACGCAGAGGGGTCAGCATGCCCCGCAGCGTATCGGCATGGGTGAATTTGCTTTTTTTTTCCAAAAGCTGTGCTTGTAGGCAGTTGTGCAGCAGGCATACGGCCAGAACCAGGGAAAGAGTCTTTTTCATGAAGGATCGTATCCGACGGCCTAAGTTAATAAGTAAAACAGTAATAAGATGATTTTTGCATATTACTGTTACAATACGAGAAAAACAGGCTAAAATATGTTAAGAAGCTTTGTTGGCCTTAAAAAATGAATACCGGCCCTGGGGAAGGCCGGCATCCGGTCAACTTACTAACTAAACGATCATCGGGCATGTTCTAACACATAAAATTAGCCCTGATCAGGCGGCTCGTCAATAATCCATTTGGATAGTTTTTGCGATTATAGTATCTTACCGGACAACGTTATCCTTATCTATCGCAACTCCTGTTAGGCGCTGTTAATCAGCGCTATCTAAGCAAGGTTAATATTTTTTTTCAGCCGGTTGCGGTTTGTTTTATAGTGAGAACGCTTTGGAATAAAACGGCGCTTCGTCACCCCAATCTTTAAAGGCAGCCTGCAGAGTTGCCCTAAAGCCTTTCGCATCGGTAGGTTTGCCTTTCTTAGGGGGTATTACCACGTTGGGTGCAAGTGTCATATCCGTTATTTTTGTGGCCATCCAAACCACGTTCTCGTGGGGCAAGGCTACCTCCAGGATCATGCCTGGCAGTCCGTTGAACGATTCCGGTCCGCCCGATACTGGTATATCGGTCGTATAAAACGCAACAACATAGATCGAGTCCATCATCAGCCCGTTTGCACGGCGGCAGGTATAACCGTCAATTTCCCGCGTTTCGTTGGTTATCTTCCATTTGACCCTGCGCAGGCTGTCCTTCAGCAGGAAAGTCTCGTCAAAAACTTTTTTTTGCGATACGACCGTCTGGTTTGTCAGATCCGAATAGATAATATTGTTTTGGGTAACCATCGGGTTGTTGGAAAAGAAGCTATTGTTTAACACGATGTCTTCTTCGGTGGGTGTAAACATCGTTTTATTGTTCTCAAAGGACAGCGTACTTTTAAGCACTTTAAATTGCGGCTGCGATTTTTTGTATGCGTCCAGCGCCGGTCCATAGAACGCCTCGTTATCCTTATTGATCGACTTTTGGATAATAGCATACATGTTTACTTTCTTTTCAAATTCAATGGTGCCGTTAACCGTAAAATGTGCGTGCTGGCCGAATGCATTGTAGCAGGCCAGGCAACTTAGTATGAATGTGAACAACCTTTTCATGGCCTTATTTTTTGGTTTGGGCGCCGCCCATCTTTGTAAATTCATAATCTATCGTAAACATAACGTACCGCCGCAGCGTGGTATAGCTGTTCTGCGTGATCAGGTTAGCCGTAGCGCTCCGGCGAAAGCCAATGTCCTGGTTCAGCAAATCGTTGCCCCACAGCGTAAACTTCAGATTGTCCTGCTTCAGGAAAGTTTTGATCAGGAATGCATTGACCAGCAATTTGCTGAAACTGGTATTGAACGATTGGGTTGGTCCGTTATACTGGTAGCTGTCATCGGTCCCGATCTGGAATTTCCATGGCAGATAGATGGTTAAATGGCTGTCGCCCTGCGCGCCCCACCCGTTGTTGTTGGCAACCGGCTGCAAGGACGATTCGCTGATGGTATAAGTAGGACCGGCATTAAGATAGAACTCTATCTTTTTTTCTTTGTATTTCGAAAAATTCAGCCGTGGATTAAAAGTGTAGCTTTTGGTCATGTTCACCTCGTCGTTAACCAGGTTATAGTAAACATTGCCATTGGCATTGAATCCAAAGCCCGCATTGAAACCGGCCTTTTCGAATTTGCGGTCGAAGTTAGCCCCCACAAAGAAATTCGAATTCTGCTTGCCTGGCCGGTTGAAATACTGGCTCGTGCTTTTGCCCGACAGGGGATCATACGTAATATCATTCATAATGGGGTCCGTAGTAAACGAATAATTGGCATAAAGCCAAATGTACTGCCCGGTTATGACCTTGTACGAATTATAATTGACATTGAAATTATTGGTGAACGACGGCTTCAGGTCAGGGTTGCCGAGCACGATGTTCAGGGGATCGTTATTAATGCGGATGGGTTGTATCTGGTCCAGCGTGGGCTGCGTAGTGTACCCCCTATAGCCAATATTGAAAGATTTTTGCTGCGAAAACCGGTATTGGAAGTTGGCTTGCGGCGCCCAGTTCACGAAGTTCCGGTCCTGGGGGTTGCCGGTAAATTCGTCAACCTGGTGGAATTTAACGTCGTTTACCCGCGTACCAAAATTGACGATCGTTTTGCCGCGTTTGTAGTTGAATATGGCCCCGCCTGCATTGATGATCTGGTCCAGCTTGTAATTGCTGCTGAATGAATCGACGAACACGTTGTATACGCCCGGAGCCGACGAATTGAACGTTTGCCGGTCGGCGCTGCTGGTGTTGACGCCAAAGCCATAATTAAGTACGACGGCGAAATATCTAGAGAATGGCTCCGAATAAGTGATGTTGGTATTTAGCGCGTTGCTTTTCAGGTTATTGGTCTTGTACTCATCTATCTTCTGAGAGCTGTCTACCTGTGCCTGTGCATTATAATAATCAATGGTCGATTTCAGGTATCCTTTTGCCTGGCTTTGGTTGTAGGCCTCGGTAATGCTGAACGAAAATGTTCTGCCCGTTTTTTTGAATTTATGGGTGTATAACGCGCTGGCATTGAATATCTTTTGATCGACTGTGTTGGTCAAGTTACGTGTGCTGTTATTTACCAGCGTGTCATTCCGCAACTCCTTGGCGGTGTAGTCGCTACTGGTCGTGCTGTGCTTTTCCGTGCCGTCAAAGGCAATTTTCAGGTTCGAAGCGGTATCGAGTTTTACCTGGTATGTAGCATCCAGCTTTTGCCGGAACATATAATTGTGAAATACCTGGTCCGAGCTTGAATTAAGGATGTTTCCCGGCAGGTTATTTTGCGTTAGGTTGTTCTGCGTACCGTCAACATTCAGTGTGCCGATCTTATAATTGGTGTTGATCGACTGTTTGTCGTCGTTCCACTTATTGTCATAGTGCACTCCGCCGTTTCGTGCAAGCGGCAGGCCCTGGCCGTTGTACATACCGCTGAAGGAGTCGAGATCGTCTGCTGCTCCGAAGGAAATAAACACTTCGCCGCTGTCGCCAAACTGCAGGTTGCTGCCTGAACCATATTTCTGGTTGTCTTCCCAGCCGAGGCCGATTTTGCCATTATTTCCCATCGTCCCATACACCGAAAACTTCTCTTTATTCTTAAACATGTTGAATAATAGCTGGCTCTGATATATGCCGTCAGTTCCATCACCAGCCTCGGCCCTGCCGAACATGCCGTTCTTTTTATCTGCCTTCAGTTTAATATTGATCGTCTTTTCCTTCTGGCCGTCATCGATACCGGTAAAAGCCGCCTGATCGCTCTTCTTATCATACACCTGCACTTTATCGACCATATCGGCCCGAATGTTTTTGGTGACCAGCGTGGGGTC
>JAFDZK010000174.1 GCA_018267005.1 Bacteroidota bacterium | reverse complement strand
GTATCGAGGTGATCACCAATCCGGGCGCAAAATATGATGCTGCCGGCACCGGCGGGATCATCAATATTATTTTGAAGGATAATAACGTGCAGGGCGTTAACGGCAGCGTTAATTTTACCGCCGGTACACGCCTGGAGAACGGTTCGTTCAACCTGAACGCCAAGAAAGGAAAGGTAGGGTTTAATGCGTTTTTTGGCGGTAACGCGAACCTGACCAGCGCGACGCCCAGTTCGTCTGATCGCACCTCGTACAGTAAGACGAGAGACACGGTGACCAATTTAAGCCAGGATGGGTCGAGCAATTTCAAAAGAAGCGGCTACCGGTCGGGCTTAAGTCTTAACTGGGATATTACCCCGAAAGACCAGTTGATCGCTTCGGTTAATTTCAACCATTTCGGTCGCCAGAGCGATGGTTATATCAACCAGAATCAGCATACTTTTTCCAGTATTAACAATTTAGCGTTCGACACGCTGAGCGTCAATAACTCATACAATAAGTTCACTTATAACTCTACGGATATGAGCTTGTCGTACAAAAAAACCTTTGAAAATAAGGACCAGGAGCTTGATGTATTATATAATTATAGCGATGGGCGCACCACAGGCGATTATTCGCAGCGGCTGGATTACACCAACGTTACTTTTCCGTCAACAGGCTCGATAGGCAGCAATCCGGGTACGGATAAGGAAACAGACATACAAATAGATTATGCGCAACCGGTGGCAAAAGGGTTCATTATTGAAACCGGCGGTAAAGCGACGATCGAAAACCTAAGCAATTCCGTGGTGACGCAGATGCTTAACAACGACGGCGTGTATGTACCTAACCCATTTCAAACTTATAGTTTTACCTACGGCCGTAAAATTTTTGCTTACTATTTGTCATCTTCGTTTTCGCTTTTCAACGATTTCATCGATGGGAAAGCGGGTTTAAGGGAAGAATACACCACGTCAACGTCGAATTTTCCGAATGCCAATATTCCGTCTTATGGGATTTTAGCGCCGTCGTTTGTTGTACAGCACAAATTTAATCCGACTGAAAGCATTAAGTTCAGCTATTCCTACCGGCTGGAGCGCCCCGACTACCGATCGCTTAACCCTTTTTACGATATAAGCGATCCGCATAATATCAGTACCGGCGATCCTAATCTTAAACCTGAATTGGGACACAATTTTGAATTGGGATACAATAAATCATTCGATAAAGGGCCAAACGTTTACATAGCTGGTTTTTACAGGTATAATACCAACGACCTGCAATCGTTTACTACCTTTTATCCGTACCTGAAGATAGGCGATTCTACCTACAGCAACGTTTCGTTAACGCAGCGCTACAATATCGGGCGCGAAGTTACCGAGGGCATAAACTTATACGGTTCTCTGCCGGTTGGTAAATTAACGTTTCGTTCGAACATGTTTTTTGCGAACAGGATAACCGATAATCCAGGCTTTCCGCAGGTAACAGGTTTTGTATACCGCATCAATTTAAATGCAAGTTATGAATTTGCTAAGGACCTGGCTGCGGAAGCTTTTGTGAACTATCGCTCGTCCCAGAGGGATATCCAGGGTACTAACCCGGCATTCCTGTTCTACAACTTTGCCGTTCGAAAACAGTTCGACCATAAAAAATTCAGTATCGGGCTTACGGCTGCTAATCCTTTCAACCAGTATGTCGACGTTCGTTCCACAACGTTTGGGCCTAATTTTAATCAAAGCAGCCTTCGCGAGATACCGTTACGCTCATTCGGCATCAACCTGATGTATAAGTTCGGCAAGCTTCAATTTAAGAGAGATAGGTCGGATAATAACAATGACGTGCCGGATAACCAGGATAATGGCGGCGACAGCGGCGGCGGTGCTGGTAATGGTGGCGGCGGTGCCCGGCCTGGCGCCAAATAGGCCGATTATCAATTGGATATTAAGCGGCCGCGTGACGTTAATAAAAAGTTAATTTACAATTATGTAAATGTTAACTACTTTTGACGCCATGCTAAAAAGTCACCTGCCTACCTACGCGATCGTTGAATTGTTGATCAGACTAGCGGCGCACAACTCAGTTATCGGCGACTATAAGGACCATGCCATAACTGAGGACGAGGTTATTGTAAAGACGTCGGGCGGTACCATTAAATTCCCCGTTAGGCTCATCGAGATGCAGTTTGAAACCCCCGAATTGATCACCGATGAAGAGCTTGTACGTGCAGCATCGCGGTTCAGCCCGATGAACTAAATATTTTTTCCTTTACTTTTCTTATAAATATTGCTAAATTCATATGCCGGATCAGGCTGATTCCGAGCCTGCTGCATTAAACTATTTTTTAATTTATTTTGAATATTAAAAATTTAGTTATAGGTTTATATAACCAATCATAAACGAAACGGACCGATCGGCGGTTTACTGCGTTCCCCGGTTTCCCGCGCCGATATTTTGAACCTGTTGTCATGAAAAAAGTATTACTTCTGATCGCGTCGGTGTTTATCGCGCACCTTTGCGCCTATACTCAGCCGGGCAATGTTTTAGGCAATGTCATTACGAAGCTAAAGGTGCTTTCGAACGACAAAACGATCGAGAAAGCTTATTTGCAGTTCGACAAACCGTACTATGCGGCAGGCGACACCATGTATTACAAGGCCTACGTAATGCTGGGCGAGCGGAATAACCTGTCCAAATCGAGCGGTATACTGTACGTCGACCTGATAGATCCGGACAATAATATTATTAACACCGAAATGCTTCAACTGGCCGGCGGGGTGGCCTGGGGCGATTTTGCGCTTCCAGCCGGTTTAGGCAAGGGCAATTACCGGGTGCGGGCATATACACGTTATATGCTCAATACGCCCGAATATTTTTTTGATAAAACCATACCAGTCGGCTCCATTGGCAACAGCAGCGCTAACAGCACTACTAATACAACGCAGGCTTTGAAAGCCGATATCCAGTTTTTTCCCGAGGGCGGAAATTTGATGGAGGACATGGGCTCGAAAGTGGCGTTTAAGGCGGTAGGTACTAATGGACTGGGCATTGGTGTAAAAGGGGCGGTGGTTGACAATACCAACACACAAGTGGCGGAGTTCGCGGCTACGCATTTGGGTATGGGAAGTTTTCGTATGATACCCGAAGCCGGTAAGACCTATAGGGCAAAAGTGACGTTTGCCGACGGAACGCAAAGTATCGTTGACCTGCCGGCGCCGCAGGCCAAAGGCATCGCCATTGCCGTGAAGGATACGTTGGACAAAGTTTTTATAGAAATACGCTGCAACAAGGCCTATTTTAAAGATAATATTAACAAGGACATAAACCTGGTGATGTACGATAGCGGTGTGTTGAGTTCCGCCAATGCAAAACTGGACTCCCGCGACTTGCAGCTAAGTTTGGCCAAAGAGCAATTCCCGTCGGGCGTGCTGCAAGTAACGCTATTCTCGGAAACGGGCGAACCAATGAGCGAGCGCCTGGTATTTTTGAAAAATAAAGACCTGTTAAACCTGGATATAACCAGCGATAAAGCCACTTACAAAAAACGCGGGCGCGTTCAGTTGAAATTGAACGCGAGTGAAAAAGGAATGGCCGCGGACGGCCATTTTTCGGTAGCCGTTATTGACGAAAACAAAGTGCCTTTCGACGAGAGTAAGGAGACTACGATCCTTTCATACCTGCTATTGAGTTCGGAACTGCGCGGCTATATCGAACGGCCTAATTATTACTTTACAGCAAATACCGACCAGGTGCACGCCGACCTGGATGCACTCATGCTTACGCAGGGCTATCGCCGTTTTACGTGGAAGCAATTGCTTAACAATGAAACGGCGTTCACTTACAAACCCGAACCCGCAGCACTGTCCATTTCAGGCGTGGTTAAAAGGACAAACGGAACCTTTGCCGAAAAAAAAGACCTGCTGCTTAAAATAGATAACAATACGCTGACAGGAAAGACTGACGACCAGGGCAAGTTTCATTTCGATAATTTGGTATTCCCCGACGGCATGAACTTTACGCTGCAGGCAGCCGGCTCGGCGAAGGAACGCAATCAACTCGTTTTCAATATGGATAAGCCCGCCGCTCCCCCGATCGTTGTGGACAGGAATCAACCGGGGAATATGGAGGATGTAAATCAGTTAATGAGCGTTTACCTCGATAATTTCAGGCAGCAGCAGGATTGGGCGAACGGCGGAACAAATGCACCCGGAATACATGCGGACCAGGTTGTGAGCGGCAGCGATATTTCAAACGCTTCTTCGTTGACAGCGGCCTTAAAAGATCACCTGAACGGCGTGAGTTTTGTCAAAGGCATTCCATATCTGAAAGGTGAGAAAGACCCGGCGCTGTTAGTGATAGACGGTAAGATATCGCCTGGAAATACCGATCTGGACAATATCAGCCCGGCCACCGTATCAAATGTGTCCCTGCTTAAGGGCGCCAATGCAGGCGCCTACGGTGTCTATGGTAAAGCAGGGGTGCTGGTTATCAATACCCGGTCGGCCAATGCGGGGGCTGAATCGGCCATGCAAAGCCAGGTGCCGTCAAACCGGCAGGCTGCGGAGTCGACCCAGAATTATAGCTATAATGATATACGCAAAGGCAATTACCGGTCATCTAACATAGGCGGCGCCGGCCATGCCGACCAGGTAATAAGCGGCGACCAGGTAAAGGATGCGCCCACGTTATCGTCGGGGCTGAACGGCCTGGCAAGGGGTGTGAATTTTGTAAATGGTGTTCCTTATTTACAAACAGCGGTGGTATTATCTGGCGGTCAACAGGTAGCGGAGCCAATGTATGTAGTGGTGGACGGCACTCCTGTCGACCGTAATATTGACCTTATAGCGCCCATATCGGTGGAAACCGTGGAAATACTAAAGGGCACTAATGCCAGTATCTATGGAGTTGTCGGCGGCGCTGGCGTGATCGTTATAACGACGCGTACGCAGGCTGCAGACCAGCGCGGAACGGAAGCAGTACTAAGACCGGGCAACCTGGAATTTTCGCCCAAAGGCTTTTATAAAGCAAGGGAATTTTATTCGCCCAAATACGAAGTGAACCTGGGAAGTTCCCGGCCTGATCTGCGCAGCACGATCTACTGGCAGCCGGAACTGGCGACAGATAAAGACGGCAATGCCTCATTTGAATACTATAATGCCGATGGAACCGGTACATACCGGGTGCTAATAGAAGGCATTGACGATAAAGGCAATATCGGGCGGCAGGTTTACCGATATAAGGTGGAATGATCTATTTCGTGATCAGGTACACGCTGTCGAGTACTTTGCTCCGCGTGTTTTTGTTGATGAAAGCGGGTAAAATAGTCTCTTGGGGATAATTCTCAAATGCCCTGATCACTTTAAAATCCTCGTGCCTTTGTTTCAGCGCGACGGTCATCCAACGGTTGGCGAAAAATGCGGAAGGTTCGGCGGGCTTGAACTTATTGAAGCTGTCCAGCGGCACCAGGTCGATGGGTTTATGGGTATAAAATTGGAAAATATTGTTTTCGGTGCTTAACACATAGACGTGATACTGAGCGAATGCGGGTCTGTTAATATATTCGGCGGCTTTGATCTGCCCCTTATACGCGATCATTTCCTTATAAAAAACCGTTTCAAGGTAGCAATTCGCAAATAGAACAGCTGTGCAGGCCAGGCAGAATCCCTTGAGGTGAATGGCCCGGGCTTTATAGTGGATCCAGATGACCAGCAGGATGAAAGCGGCGCAATCGACTATAAGGTAAACGGTGTTTTGCGCGCCAGAAAAATATTGCACAGCCAGCACGGCGGCCGGCAGTAAAATGATATAAGCCCACAACCCGATCGATCGCGCCCAGGTTCCGATCCGGCCTAATTCTTTGTAACAATAAGGCGCGGTTATGATAGCGAATAGCGGGAAGATGGCATTGGTGTAAAAGGGCAGCTGGAATCGCGATATGGAGAAAAGCAGCAACAGCAGCAGGCCGCCACTTAGCGCATAATATTCGTTCAGCTTTTGTCCCCTGAACATATCCTTTAAATTCCTGTAAACCGCATAGTAAAAAAGCAGGCACCAGGGAGCGAAGGCCCAAAGCAGCGTGTGTGCATAGAAAAACACGTCGCTTGATGTGCGGGTTATCGGGCCGCTGCTGGCGAAACGACCGAACTGGCTGTCCCAGAAAAACCATCGTATACCGGAAACATGGGTTCTGCCAAAGACGATCTTCTCCGGGTGCAAGTCGAACTGGATATAAAGGGCGTACAATTCCGGAAGGGTAAAAACTAAGGTAAGCAACACTAATGCCACCCACTTCAATCGGAATAGTTCTCTGAATTTTCTCCGGAATATCATTTGCCCGAGCAACGCGCCGTAGATCGCCACGATGACGAACAGTCCCTTGGTCATCATAGCGCAGGCGGTTGTAAGAGCAGCCAGCATAAGTTGCCCTGTAGTAAACCGTTCCCCGAGCCGGCTGATATGGTAAATAGCCCCGATGATGAGCGCCAGCAGGTAAGGCTCGGCTCTTACGTCCGTGTTCGACATAAGCACATGCTGCGATGCTGCAACGATCAATACGGCAAACCGGGCCGTTTCCACCCCATAAAACTTTTTGGAAAAAAGCCAGGTGTATCTAAGTCCCACCAGAAAGAATAGTAAAGCCGGCAGCCGGTACGCCCACTCGGACACGCCGAACAGTTTAAAGCTTGCCAATACGAGCCAAAAGGGCAGGTGCGGTTTGTCGAGCCAGTCGCGGTTATAGGTAAACAGCTCAAAAAAACTTTTCCGGTACAGCAGGTTTTTGGAGATCGATGCATAGAGTGCAGGGTCGTCGGTAAAGAATTTGAGGTTAATACCAGCGAAATTGACCGCAAGCGCCACTAAAAGGAGAATAAAATAGAGTTGTTTGTTATTGTCTTTCATGTTGCTCGCTGGCATTCAAAACAAAACAAGTTTAAGCGGAAAAGCAAATGCGCCATCTCGCTGAAATAAAAAATGCTTCGCCATTCGCGGGGAAGCCTTACAATAATGTTGATGTGATATTATTTAGAGGTAAAAACCTTAACGTAGTCCACATACATCGTGGCGTTTTGGATATTCGCAGCCGTAATATTGCTATACAGTAATCCGCCTACAGCGAGATTCAGCGTTACATATTCGGTTTTGCCGAATAGGTCGTTTACATAGCTGCTTGTTTTGGTTTCAACAACCTGTCCGTCGAGATAAACGGTCAGTTGATTTTGTTCCCAAAGCATTTCGTACACATGGTAGCACTGTGAAAGATCACCGTCGGTACGATTTTGTACAAACGACTGAGGTATCGGAACAATGTTTTGGTTGAGATCAGTTCCGTAGAAAAAGTCGGTAAAGTAGGTGGTCGGGTCGTCGCATCGTGCTTCGAGGTAGTCAACCTCGCCCTGTTGCGGCCAACTATTGCCATAGCTCCAGAAAGCCGATGCCAGGCCATAAGCGCGCGGTATCTTGATACGTGCGACCGTCAGCACCTTCGGTGTGGTCGCCGATGCGGAAATTGATGTTTTACTTTGTATGCCGCCTGACGTAAAGTTAAACGTAGCGACGGTATCGCTACCGATAGTTTTGGGGCCGGTAACAGTCTCGGCGGCCGAAGTTAGCTCAAGCATCCCGTTGCTGATCTTCGCGTTAGCAGGCTCGTAACACTGTAATTCCTTTTGAAATCCACCGCCGTGCCATACATTCCATTGCGACAGGTCGCCGTCAAACTCATCGTCGAAAGATTTCTTCCATCCGTGATTAGTCAGCGTGGTATCGTTAAAATCATAGTCGCAGATAACATGGGCTATTTTAGGGTTCTGAACCGGGTTCAGATCGTTATTAACAGGCGGGACTGTTATCGGGTTAAGCTTAGAGTTTTTAGCGCAACTGCTTACCATTAAAACTGCCAAACCGATAAGCAGGGGCTTTAATACGGATCGTTTCATGTCTTGTAATTTGTAATCGGGCCCAGTGACAGTTGGTGTCAAAGCCTTTATACGCAGACAGTTTGAAATGGTTGTGGAAATTTATAGCGGTATGGGGTAAAAATGCGTTACATGCGGACAAAAAAAACACCGCCGCTGTTATACGGCAGTGTTTGGTATTATGAAAAATCGCCTTTAAAAATGCTTATTAGTTGAGTTGTGCGCTTGTAAGTTTTAATGTTCTGCCTCGGATGGCATCGAAAACATTCTTCATCAGCGGTTTACTGATATAAGTGGTTACAAAGGGGTAGCTTTTGGAACGATTGATATCCATCTGGAAAATAGATGACGATACGATGTAAATTTTAATCTCCTTTTTTAGCGACCGGTAAAGTTCCTGGAAGCCGTTCAGAAAATCCCAGCCGCTGTTGTTCGGCATATACAGGTCAAGGAAAATAAAGTCGGGCAGCGCGCTGATCTTAGTGCGGTTCTCGTAAAGATAGTCGAGCACCAGGTTGCCGTCGTAAGCATAGGTGGTTTCTTTGCCCAGCTCGTTTTTCGTCAGCATGTATTGCACGATCTTGTGGTGAATGGGATCGTCGTCTATGATTACAAGTCTTGACATATGGTTGGTTTGAAGGTTGAAAAACTGTTTTTTTAGTAGTTACCACCTGTAACGCCAACATCATGCCAAGGTCATAAACGGCCCTATGGTAACAAACTTTTTATAGAATGGATAGAGGTGTAAAGAGGCCAGGCAGCAGGACAAAAAAAGCCTCCCGGTATTAAACCGGGAAGCCAAACTCACAACAATTGTTTAACCTTTCGGTCAATTCCTAATTGCAGTGTGATTTTTGTAGAAATATAACAAGCGGTAAATTAATATGTTTTATCTTTTATATAAAGAACCGCGGGCCGAAAAAAGTAGGAATGTATACGTAACAATTATCAGATTTTTACATCTATCTTTATAATCAAAAATCAATCTATAGCATTATGAGAAAAGTATTTCAATTAAAAGCGGTGCCCCTGCTGGCCTTCGCTTTGATGGTAACAACTGTGGCGTTTGGGCAAAAAAAACCCCAGGCGAGTCCCGCTGACAGCACCAGCGGCACAATCGGTGGCTCGATGATCAAAATATCGTATCACAGCCCAGCCGTGAAAGGCCGTAAAATATGGGGCGGACTGGTTCCTTACGACAAAGTGTGGAGAACCGGCGCCAATGAGGCAACCATTTTTTCCACAAGCAAAGACATTATGGTTGAAGGCAAAAAATTGCCTGCAGGCAAATACAGCCTGTACACGGTGCCCGGCGAAAAAGAATGGAAGGTGATCTTTAATTCGCAAACCGGCCAATGGGGCATCAAAATGGACGGTTCTACCACCGACGATCCGTCAAAAGACGTGCTTACGGTGATGGTAAAACCGATGAAATCAAAATC
>JAFDZK010000173.1 GCA_018267005.1 Bacteroidota bacterium | reverse complement strand
CAGTTTCAATGGCTTAGCCCTTTAGCGGCTATCGATCACAAACAGCCCTGGATGACCATTTGGCAGGCCAATTGGGTGCATACTTTAGTTGAGTTGGAGCCCAATGCCAATGTTGCTGCCATCAACCGGAAACTCGCACATTACATTGCTTCAAAAACCAAACCTGACAACACGACCGTGTGCTGGCTTTATTCGATGAACGATTGGAACTTGCGCAATCATTTTGCTGACGGAAAGATAGACGGTGGGCGTATTACCTATGTGCGCTTATTCTCATTCATAGCCTGGATCATTTTACTGATTGCCTGTATTAATTTCATGAACCTATCCACCGCACGTTCCGAGCAGCGAGCCAAAGAGGTAGGCGTCCGCAAAGTGATGGGAGCAGGAAAGGGTAAACTGATCGGCCAATTTATTGCCGAGGCGGTAATCATGTCGTTCATATCGGTGCTGATCGCGGTTGGGCTCATTTACGCTGCGCTGCCGTCGTTTAATACACTGGTTGAAAAGGGCCTGGGAGTTGATATTTTACAGCCGCTGCATCTCATATACTTGTTAAGTATCGGATTGGTAACAGGTATTCTTGCGGGAAGTTATCCGGCATTTTACTTGTCTTCTTTCAATCCGATAACCGTTTTGAAAAATATCAAGCTCAAGTCGTCATCGGGGGCAGGCTTTATCCGGCAAAGCCTAGTGGTTGTGCAATTTTCGGTTTCTATCATTCTTATCATTGGCACGGTGATCATCTATCAGCAGATACAGCATGTTAAAAGCCGAAACCTTGGCTATGATAAAAATAACCTGGTTTATATCCACCTGCAAGGGAACCAATCCGATCATTTTTCGGTTTTTTACAACGATTTGAAGCAATCAGGCATCATGGAAAATGCTGCTTTAAGCGATAATATCGCTCTCGAGGTTGGCAGTAATACGGACAACTATTCGTGGGCGGGGAAAGATGCCTCGAAGAACCCGCTGATATCCTGGCAGAATGTGGATTCGCACTTTGTCTCAACGATGGGAATAAAGTTAGCGGCCGGCCGCAATTTTAGCCTGAGCGTCGCTGCAGATAGCAGCAACGTGATCATCAACGAAGCTTTTGCGCGGCAAATGGAAAAAGAAGGTCGCGTAGGGGGCATAGTACGGGATGGCAGCAAAAAAGCCTGGCAGATCATAGGTATAATCAAGGACTACCTATATAACGACATGTATGGTTCGGCCGGACCGGCATTGTTTTATAATCATCCATCCGGCACACAAATCCTAACAATTCGTTTTAAAGCCGGAATCGACGTCCAGGATGCATTGGCCAAAGCCGGCGCTATATTTAAGAGGGATTACCCCGGCTATCCCTTCGAATACAAGTTTGTGGATGATGACTTTAATCAACTGTTTAAAACCGAAACCTTAACCGGAAAATTAGCGGGCGTTTTTGCCTCGCTGGCCATCTTTATTTCCTGCCTTGGCTTGTTCGGGTTAGCTGCTTACACCGCGGAACGCCGTATTAAAGAAATCGGTATCCGCAAAGTACTGGGCGCCTCGGTAACAGGGCTGGCCGGACTGTTATCCAAAGGCTTCCTGAAATTGGTGAGTGTCGCCTGCCTTATCGCATTCCCGTTGGCGTTCTGGGGCTTGAATAAGTGGCTGATGAGCTATCAATATCGTGTAGATATCAATTGGTGGGTATTTATGGTCGCAGGTTTTGCAGCCATGCTCATAGCTCTTGCCACGGTTAGTTTCCAGGCGATAAAAGCTGCTTTAGCGAACCCGGTTAAGAGTTTACGTTCAGAGTAAATCGCCATAAATCAATATAAAATAAACGTATAACGTACCACGTAAAATGTACAACCATGATAAGAAACTACCTGAAGATCGCCTGGCGCAACATGCTGCGTAACAAGGTTTACAGCGTGCTGAACGTTGTAGGCCTGGCAGCCGGTATGGCTGTGGCCCTGCTTATAGGCCTGTGGGTGGCTCAGCAATATGCCTATGATCGCTTTTTACCCAATTATAAAAACCTTTACCAGGTTAAGTTCAATTTTACCGACCCGCATGACGGTGAACATACCCAGCCTGCGGTTTGTCTTCCGCTGGCGAACGTTTTACGCACCACGGTGCCAGGGATAAAACGGGTTGCTGAAACAGGCTGGGTAGGTTTCAATGTTCGAAACTTAAGGGTAGGGGACAAAAAGCTTTTGCCGGCCAGTGGCGACGTCGATCCTGGTTTTCTGAAAATATTCCAGTATCCTTTCGTAAAAGGCGACAGGAATACGGCATTGAAAGATGTTTATTCGATCGTTATCGACGAATCAACGGCTAAGGCATTATTCGGCAACGATGATCCGATGTACAAAACGATCCGGGTGGATAACCAGCATGACGTTAAAGTAACGGGTGTCTTTAAAGATATACCCGCTACTGCCTCGCTAAAATTTAGTTCCTTACTTCCCTTTAGCTACAAACGGCTTACTGAACCCTGGATGAAAAACGCCTATAACGAATGGGGGAATAACTCGTTTGAAATGTACGTTGAATTGCAGAATGGCATTACCTATGAGCAGATAGCACCAAAGATCAAAGACCTGCTTATAAAATATCAACCCGATTATAAACGTGCCAAAGGGGAAGTGATATTTCAACCTGTCAAAGATCAACATTTGTATTCCGATTACAAAAATGGCAAAGCGGTCGGCGGCTTAATCGATTATGTGCGTATGTTCAGCCTGATCGGGGCGCTGGTGCTGCTGATCGCATGCATTAATTTTATGAATTTGTCCACAGCACGTTCTGAAAAACGGGCTCGCGAGGTGGGTGTGCGTAAAGCGATCGGTTCACAACGCAGGGACCTGATATTTCAGTTTCTGACGGAATCACTGATGATTACCTTTGCCGCTTTCTTGTTTTCTATACTACTGGTACAATTGGTTTTGGGGCCATTCAACGCCCTTACCGGCAGCACGATCAGTATTCCGTATGGCAGCCTTATATTTTGGGGTATTATGATCGGCTATGTGGCGCTTACCGGTTTACTGGCAGGCAGCAGGCCGGCGTTTTATCTCTCGTCATTCAATCCGGTGAAAGTTTTGAAAGGCACTATCCAGGTAGGAAAAGCGGCTTCGTTACCACGAAGAATACTGGTGGTTGTTCAGTTTAGTTGTTCGGTGTCGCTCATCATCAGCACAGTGATCATCTATCAGCAGATACAGTATGTAAAAGACAGGCCGGTTGGTTACAATCGTGACAGGCTGGCATCGACATTTATGAGTGATGACCTGATGCATGGCTACGATGCGTTGAAAAACGAACTATTGGCAAGCCGGATGGTAGAAAGCGTTACTAAAGCGTCGAGCCCGCTGACAAATATTTTCTGGCATACGGGCATTGATAAATGGCCCGGCCAAAATGCGGGTGAACAGGGTATCAATATCGCCGGAATAACCGTAACGGATAATTATTTCAAAACGGTCGGCATGAAATTGATCGAAGGACGTGATTTTTCTCCCGATTGGGCCTCAGATACCACCAGCGTGATCATCAACGAAGCTGCGGCTAAACGCATGGGCCTTAAGGAACCGGTTAACCAACTGATAGATTATGCCGGTATGAAGAAACAACGTATCATCGGCGTTGTGCAGGACGCGCTGATGGAGTCGCCATATACGCCTGCCGAACCTACGGTATTCAATCATGGCCGCGGCCCTAATATTATGATCTATCGTTTAGCCGCCGGCGTCGATCCGCATGCTGCTATGGAAAAAATAGGGAAGATATTTGATAAATATAACCCCGCTTACCCGTTCGACTATGTTTTTGTAGACGATGCCTATAATCAGAAATTTAATTTTGAAACATTGATAGGCAAATTAGCCGGCATATTTGCCGCGTTGGCGATATTTATATCCTGTCTTGGCCTGTTTGGACTGGCTGCTTATGTAGCCGAACAGCGCACCAAAGAGATCGGTATTCGCAAAGTGTTGGGAGCATCCATAGCAAATGTATGGATGCTATTATCAAAAGACTTCCTGGTGCTTGTGCTGATCAGTTGCGTCATAGCCTCGCCTGTGGCACTATATTTTCTCGAACCATGGTTAAAAAAATATGATTATCATATCAACATCGGTCCGGGCGTATTCTTATTTTCAGCAATAGCTGCGATCATTATTACTGTATTGACCGTCAGTTTCCAGGCTATTAAAGCAGCACTGGCAAACCCGGTAAGTAGTTTGCGCTCGGAGTAATTTGCTAATGCTTGTTAAATGAATTAACTTAACCGTTAAACCGATGAACCAGGCAACTTGAATCGATATACATCCAATATTAACCTGAACGACCTGGCCTTCCTGGGAGTAATATTTATCGGGCTGACTTTTGCGCTGCTGTTAGGCTTCACCCGAAAGATCAACAAGGCCGCAAACCGGTTTCTTGCGCTGGCTGTGTTTGTGATGGTCTTATGGATAGTGCGACGTTTAAGCAGCGATATCCGTTTTGGAAGTTACTATTTGCAACCGGATCATCTGCCGTTGGGGTTTTCATTAGCATTCGGCCCTCTCTTATATTTTTACGTGTTAAAACTAACACAGCCCGACCGAAAATTAAGCCGGAAGGGCTCGCTGCATTTTGTGCCGGTGCTGCTGCAACAGGTTGTTTTAATATTTGCGATCAAGTTAAACTGGGTACTACCTGTCCTGGCTTTTTTTTCAGTAGCTTCATATTTATACTTGTCCCAAAGGGCAGTCGGTCGTTTTTATCGTCAAATACAGTTTATTCATGGCGATCGGTATCGGACTGGGCTGCGGTGGCTGCATCGCTTACTAACCGGTTTCGGCTGGTGCTGGGTATTGTGGATACCGCTTAGCGCTTTTGATTATTTTTATTATCATGGTCAATTAGGGACAGGCCCCTATAACCTTTTGTACCTGGTATGTGCAGCGCTCACCATCCGGATGGCAGCCGCAGCGTATTTGAGGCCTGAAGCTGGTTTTGCGGCAGATGCTACACCGGTATTTAAACAACCATTGCCTGCTGATCTGAAGCAAAAGGGAGTATGGCTGAAGAAAACCGTTAAAGAAAAGCGCTACTACGAGGATCCTGAACTTAATTTGCGTTCATTGGCTGAAAAACTTGCTTTGCACCCCAATGAATTGTCGCGAATCATCAATACATCGCTCAGGAAAAGCTTCAATGATTTCATCAATGAATACCGCGTCGGGGAAGCAGCGCGAAAAATGCAGGACCCTGCTTATGATCATATAACGCTGCAGGGCATTGCGTTTGAATCCGGTTTTAACTCTAAAACCACATTTCACCGTATATTTAAGGAAATGACGGGTAAAAGCCCGGCGGAATATAAAACCGACCTGAAAAAAGAACTCCCATCTTATAATTTGGAACCCCGAGCTCGTTTTGCGCCGCTAATTTCGTACCCGGAAACCACTCCAAAGTGGACCGAAAAGAAATCAAATCGCAAAATCATGGTCAAGAATTATTTCAAAACCGCGTGGCGTAGTTTATTACGTAATAAGAGTTATGCCACAATTAATATTGCCGGCCTCGCTATCGGGATAGCTGCCTGTCTGCTAATATTCCTTATTGTTCAGTTTGAGACGAGCTTCGACAAATTCCATGCGAAACGTAACCAGATATACCGGGTTATTACGGTCTTTCATACGCCCGACGGCGTGTTTCCGTCAAGCGGGTCACCCATTCCTTTATCAACCGGCTTGAGGGTGGATTTTCCGCAATTAAAGGTAGTGTCGGACATCTTGCAAAATGGTGGCAGCCATTATTCAGTCGGAAGCAGCGGACAGGGAACCGGTATAAAGAAATTTAAAGAAGATGAAGCGTATTTTGCCGACCCGCAATTCTTTGAAACGTTTGACTTCAAGTGGCTTGCCGGTGACAAGAAAGCTGCTTTGGCTGAACCGAATACAGTGGTGCTTTCGCGCGATGAAGCGAATAAGTTCTTTGGCGACTGGCAGCAGGCGATAGGAAAGATAGTAAAATACGAAAACAGCAAAGACCTGAAAGTTACGGGAATTATTGAAAACACACCCGCGAATACTGATTTTCCGATCAGGCTGGTGGTTTCGTGGTTGACAGCGACTAGTAAAGGCGGCGATGTGTATGGTAATATTAATGATTGGGTAAGCGTGTATGGCGATCACAATACGTATATCGTTTTACCGTCCAATATGAGTGTCTCCCAATTTAATAAGGCTTTGGTAGCCTTCGTAAAAAAGCATAAGCCTGCACAATATACCAAGGATGGACTTCAATTACAGTCTCTGGCCGATATGCACTATAATACCAAAGTTAGTGTATTTAGCGGCCACCCGTTTAGTAAGGAACTGATCGATGTGATCAGTCTGATCGGCTTGTTCCTGCTCATCATTGCATGCGTTAACTTCATAAACCTGGCAACGGCCCAGGCTGTAAACAGGTCGAAAGAAGTAGGGATACGCAAGGTGCTCGGGAGCAATCGCAAACAACTGGTGATGCAGTTTATTAGCGAAACGCTGATTATAACCCTGTTTGCCGTAGTACTTGCCGTTGGCCTTGCCGAGGTTGTATTGCCTATGCTGAACAGTCTTCTCGAAATACGACTAAGCACCGGTTTTATCATCGAACCTGCATTACTGTTATTTTTATTGTGCGTTACATTTAGCGTAACCCTGCTGTCGGGATTTTACCCGGCCCTGGTCCTTTCGGGCTTTAATCCTATCGAAGCACTGAGAAACAGGATTAAAGCAGGCCGCTCAAGCGGGATCTCGCTGCGAAGGGTACTGGTGGTAGCGCAGTTCTGTATTGCACAGGTTTTGGTCATTGGTACGCTGGTATTGATCTACCAAATGAATTATTTCAACAGCAAATCGTTAGGTTTTACTAAGGATGCCGTAATTACCGTTCCGTTCCCCGGTGACAGCATCAGTCGCACAAGAATCAATGCATTGAAAGATCAATTGCTTCAACAGCCGGGTATCAAGGATGTGAGCTTTAGTTTTGCCAGCCCGTCGGATAATAATGGCTGGGGAAGCGACTTTAAATACAATAATGCGCCGAAGCCAACCGATTTTAATGCGCAGTTAAAGTGGGCCGACCCGGAGTATTTTAAGCTGTATAATCTGCAATTCGTCGCAGGAAGTCCCTACAATAAAACCGATACTATAAGCGGATATGTTGTAAATGAGGTGCTAATGAACAAGCTTGGTGTACACAATCCAAAAGATATTATTGGCAAATACATAAAGCTATGGGACGATAATAAAAAATATGCTCGGGTAACGGGTGTTGTCAAGGACTTCAATATTGGTTCACTCCGCAACCCCATACCCCCCGTACTGATGGCTCCCTGGAAGGACGTGTACCAGAAGATAAACATCAAAATTCAACCGTTTAATGTAAGCCAAACCCTGGCATCCGTTGAAAGGTTATGGAACAACACCTTCCCGGATGGAATATATGAATACCAGTTCCTGGACGACAAAATCGCTAATTTTTACAAAAGCGAGAACGAGCTTTCGACCTTGTATAAAATATTTGCGGGGATCGCCATATTTATTTCGTGCTTAGGGTTATATGGCCTTGTATCTTTTATGGCTGTTCAGCGAACCAAGGAAGTTGGTATACGGAAAACGTTGGGCGCGTCGGTTGGGCATATCGTGTATTTGTTCTCGAAGGAGTTTACCGTGCTAATCGGTGTAGCATTCCTGGTAGCAGGTCCGCTCGGCTATTATTTCATGCATAAATGGTTACTTGATTTTACCTACAGGATCACGATTGGGCCGGATATATTTATTTTAGCCATACTGGCATCTGTTGTAATCGCCTGGATCAGCGTGGGGTACCGGGCCGTTAAAGCGGCGCTGGCAAACCCGGTGAAGAGCCTCAGGAGTGAGTGATTTTGTGAATAGTGAATAGTCAATTATTTAACTCATTGACCATTCACTATTGACCATTTACCGACTGTATCATAACCGAACGCACCTTGTCACGTAAGCGGACACCGCCGAAAAGCAATTCCTTTGTAACTTATTGATAAATAGCATCTTGAAACTTTGGTATGTTATTGACTACTGAATGCCAAAATGAATTAGTATAATTAAATCAATAAACAGCTAATTCATTCACTTAACACCCAAAACAAATGTTATCGCTACAGCACATATCAAAATATTACCAGGTAGGCGGGAATAAGAATATTATACTAAATAATATCAGTCTTGAGGTCGATGAAGGCGAATTTATATCCATCATGGGTCCTTCGGGCTCCGGCAAATCCACTCTTTTGAACATTATCGGCATGCTCGATGAACCGAATGAAGGTTATCATTACTTCATGGGCCAGGCCGTTCATCAATTAAAGGAGAAACAACGTTCGGCACTCTATAAAAGATACATTGGCTTCGTATTCCAGGCGTACCACCTGATCGACGAACTGACCGTTTATGAAAACATCGAAACACCATTGATCTACCAGGATGTAAAAGGTTCAGAGCGCAAGGCCATGGTTGCCGATATGCTCGATCGTTTCCAGATCGTAGGTAAAAAGGACCTTTTCCCGGCACAGTTGTCGGGCGGACAGCAACAATTAGTAGGCATTGCCCGTGCGCTGATCGCCAGTCCGAAACTTATCCTTGCCGACGAGCCCACAGGCAACCTGAATTCAAAACAGGGAGAAGACATCATGGAGCTTTTCAGGAAACTGAACAAGGAGGACGGCGTGACCATCATCCAGGTTACTCACTCCGAAAAAAATGCCGAGTACGGAACGCGGATCATTAATTTATTAGACGGGAAGATCGAATCCTCGCGCAAGTTTTGACATACCATTACCCATTTATAATGACACGAATAACCAAATATTTTCTAACTTTTACCCTGCTGGCTGCAGGCATTTATGCTTATGGCCAGCAAAAAACTGACTCTGTATTGACCCTGCAGCAGTGCATCGATATAGCTGTTAAAAACAATCTGCAGGTAAGGCAAAGTGACCGCAGCGCTCAATCGGCAGCCATCGATCTGCGCCAGGCGAAGGAGAACCTGTTGCCGGCGATAACCGCCGGTGCCACCCGTTCGTTCTACCAGGGCCGCGGTATCAGCCCGGTTACCAATGCTTATGTTAATCAGTCACAAACCAACGACAGTTATGGAGCTAACGGAAGCATGACATTGTTCAATGGCTTTGCATTGATCAACGCCATAAAATCAGCTTCGCTTGCTTACCAGGCAGGAAAGATGGATTTCCAGGCTGCAAAGGATGTAGTTGTTGTAAACGTGGTTACCAATTATTTATCTATACTGGATGCCCAGGAGCTGTTATCGGCAAGCAAAACTTCACTTTCTGTACAGCAGGAAACGCTCGACAGGTTAAAGGTGCTCGAACAGCAGGGAGCGAATAAAGCCGCGT
>JAFDZK010000172.1 GCA_018267005.1 Bacteroidota bacterium | reverse complement strand
TCCATCACCAACTGGGCCGTGGCGCTGGAGAAGGCTCAAAAGAAATTCGACAAAGACAGCCTGTTCGTGTTCGGCCATGCCTTTGATCCGCAAAAGGTCACCGGTACGATGGACGACCTGAAGGCGATGCAAAATTACATGGAAAAACTGGCGGAATTTGTACAAACCAGTATCAAAGCCGGCAAAACCAAAGACGAAATATTAAAAGCCACAGCCATACCCGGCGTAACCGACTGGCAGGGCGACGGTATTAACCGCAGCCTCGAGGCCGCTTACCAGGAATTCAGTACAACTTAATCTTATGAAGATATCACTCGTCATTCTTTTGTTTTTCCTGCCTTTCATGCCACATCATGCCTTAGATTCCACAACATTGCTGCAAAAAATGTACGCGCGCTATCATGGCAAATGGCACAGCAATCTTTCGTTTAATCAAACCACGGAAAGGTATAAAAACGATAGCCTGGTCAAGTCGCAGATTTGGTATGAACATATTTTGTACCCCGATAAGTTAAGGATAGATTTTGACAGCCTGAAAAGCGGCAACGGCGTCCTTTTCAGGGGCGATTCCACCTATGTCATCAGCAAACATAAGCTGGCAAGGTCGCTAAAAGGCGAAAACGAACTGATCTTCTTTTTGGGTGGGATGTACTTTGTGCCGTTCGACCAGGTGCTGGCCCACTTTAAGGCTCTCAACTACGATCTCTCAAAATTCCACGAGGATATATGGAAAGGAAAGCCGGTATATGTGATAGGGGCTAATAACGCCGATGAAGAAGTAAACCAATTGTGGATCGACAAGGAAAAGCTGGTGGCCATTCGCTTTATTAAGTACGACGCCAGTACCAAAGAAGAAGGTACAATGGAAGAGCAAATAGCATTGAAGGGCGGCTGGAGCGAAACATACTGCAAATTTTATATCAACGATAAGCTTTTACAGGTCGAAAAGTACCATGATATTGTCGCCGGCGGCCCCGTTGACAAAAGCCTGTTCGAGCCTTCGCTGATAAAATAAATACATCATCATGATCAAAAAACTCTTATTATTTGCCTTCCTGCTTCCGGCCGTGGCGTTCGCGCAGACACAGCCGTTTGTTATTCCGCTTTGGCCCAACGGCGCGCCCGGTTTTGAAAAGCTAAAGGATAAGCCTGAAGAAGCCAGGGATTACTGGGTAAAGGATATCAATAACCCATCGCTTACGGTTTTCCTGCCGCCAAAAGACAAGGCCAACGGCTCCGCTGTTGTCGTCTGTCCCGGCGGCGGCCACCGGTTGCTGGTGTTTAATGCGGAGGGCGTCGATCCGGCACATTATTTAAATGATCTTGGCGTAACGGTCTTCGTCCTCAAATATCGGCTTGGCCGCGACACCACGACACCATATTTTAAGATCGAAGACGGTGTAAATGATGGCAAACGGGCGATGAGGCTGGTGAGGAGCCGATGCAAAGAATGGGGTATCGATCCGAACCGCATAGGCATCATGGGATTTTCGGCAGGGGGAGAAATAGTCGACCGGGTAGCGTTCGATAAAGACACGGCAGACAAATCGAAGAACGACGCGATAGACTCAACCCCTTACCGGCCCGATTTTGTGATCCAGATATATCCGGGACCATTGTACGTTCCCGATTCGGTAACCGCAGATGCGCCTCCTATTTTCCTGCTGGCTGCCGATGACGATACCTGTTGCTCGCTACCGACGATCAAGCTATTGGAAGCCTACCGCGCAGCCAAGGCTTCGGCCGAACTGCATATCCTGCAAAGCGGTGGTCATGGTTTTAACATGGGTAAGCGGTCGAAACTGAAAACGATAAATACCTGGCCGCAGTTGCTGACCAATTGGCTGGAGGATAATAATTTCTTTAAGCCGCTGCCCGAAAGGCCGAAGAAGATCAATTAAGGTTGGTTGGAAGGTTGTAAAGTTTGGATTGAAGAAATTGAAGTCGGCTGAAAACAAAAATAATTCAACACATTAGTAATAAAATAACGTTTCAACTTTACAACATTGCAGCATTCAAACAAAGAATATGGCAAATTTCCAGGAAATCATCAATTCAGAAAAACCGGTATTGATCGACTTTTCTGCCGAATGGTGCGGGCCATGTAAAATGATGCCGCCCATATTGAAAGAGGTAAAAGACAGTGTTGGTGACAAGGTGACCATCATCAAAATCGACATTGATAAAAATCCCGAAGTAGCCAATGCCTACCGCATTCAAAGCGTACCTACGCTGATGATATTCAAGAAAGGCGAAACCAAATGGCGGCAAAGCGGCGTGGTACAGGCCGGGCAGCTTAAGCAAATCGTCGGGCAGTTTATTTAGTTTCTACAAATAGCTCAGCCACCATTGCTTATGCGTGCGTTTATACTTGCTATACCAGTGGCAGGGCCAGTAGAGGATAAGTATGATGCAGAACCATACAACGTAAACCCCAAATAAGTTGAATCCCATTTCATCCGGCTGGAACAATATCGGCCCCTGGTGGGGATTGACGATCTGGTTGGTTTTGAAACCCGACACGAAAAAAAATAGCGACGGTAGTAAACCGGATCAGGTACCAGTGGCACAGGTAATAAAAAAACGGCACATTACCATAAACATATAAAATCGAAGTAAACCGGTTTTTTATATTCTCGGTAAATGCCAATATAAGCAATGCCGTGCCGACTGTCATTAACGTATACAGCAGCGACGGCGGGTATTTGGTTACATTAAAAAACGAAATTATGCTGAGTGTGGGTTTGCTTTGCGGCACCCACGGGTTCGGATCGCCATAGATATTAAAATAACGCAGTATCGCGAACATCCCGAGCGCAATCAATCCGGAATACAATAAAGTCTTGCGCCTCTTTACAGCATCATAGGTTTTGACATACATCGAGCCAAAAACATAGCCGATCATCATCAGGCCGGCCCAGGGCAAAAGCGCATAAGCGACCAGCACTCCCCTATTTTCCGCCCCCGGGTAAGGCCAGAAATCGCCGAAACCCCGGCCTGATAAGAACAGTTTTCCCAAAAAACTGTCATGAACCGCATGGCTGGAAATATTCTGCGGGTCGAAAATATCGTGCCCGAGTACCAGGATAGCACCTATAGCGCCGATAACCGGCAGAGGCAGCCACACCAATAAGCCCAGGATGACCATACTTCCGCCAATGGCCCATATAACCTGTAATATCTGTACGTGGTAGGTCGGGTCGAGTGTTATGGCAAGGTTGATGAGCAGCAGTTCAACAACGATCAGCCAAAAGCCCCGTTTAACAAGGAATGATCTGAACTGGCCTTTAGTCCGCCTTGTGCCGGCGAGGTAGGCCGACATACCGCTCAGGAACACAAATGCCGGCGCGCAGAAATGCGTGATCCAGCGCGTAAAGAACAGGAACGGCGTGGTTATGGCCAGGTCGGTTGGTTCGGAATGATGGTAATGAAAAAAATCCCTGCAGTGATCTACCGCCATGATCAGCATCACCAGTCCGCGCAAAATGTCGATGGATGCTATACGTTGTTTCGGGCCGGGTTCGGCCAAAACGCCGGATTTGTGGGTTATTGGTGCTGCTGTTGTCATTGGATGGGTTTGATTGTTATGGCGAATATAAATAATTAAAAACGGCAATAAAGAATATTACTAAAAATATTAGCCAACATAATGCATGTTTAAACAATTGCATATAAGCAACTTAATTGTTTACGACTCAACATTTACCTCGGAAATCGAGGCGAAGCAATCATAGGATAACGGCTGAGGGTTTATTTCGCCATGCTATCAACACCAACCCGTCGCCAGCTATCGGTCTCCGCTAAACCATTCGGTGAATTTCCTGTTATAGAAATGCGCCAAATCCATTACTTTTACGCATCACCAATCGATAAACTGACCATGCCTTCCAGACGAAATTTTGTCAAAACATCCTTATTGGGTACCGCCGCCATAGCCGCGCCGGCTGCCGGGTTCGCGTCGATAGCTGCACAGGGCGCGGCGCGAGAATTTTACGAACTGCGAACCTATCAGTTAAAAGACGCCAGGCAGCAGGCGCTGGTGGAAGATTACTGGAAAAATGCCGCCATACCTGCATTGAACACGCTGGGCATTAAAAATGTGGGAGTATTTACCGAACTGAAACCCGAAGGCCAGACCAGGATATTTGTGCTTATACCATTCGGTAATATGAATGACTTCTTAAAAATGACCGCCGGCCTGGATAAAGACGGTATCTACAATGAGAAAGCCGCTGCCTATTTAAATGCGCCAGCTACAGACCCCGCTTATGAACGTATTGAAAGTTCATTGCTCGAAGCGTTTGCGCATGCGCCGAAATTGGCCCTGCCCGGAAAAAATGCGCGGATTTTTGAACTACGGCAATACCAGAGCGCCAGCGAAAGCGCGGGAAAAAAGAAAATTGAGATGTTCAACGATAAGGGCGAGATCGATATTTTCAGGCGCCTTGGTTTCAGACCGGTCTTTTTTGCTGAAACGCTGATCGGGGAACTGCGCCCCAACCTGACTTACATGGTAACGTTCGACGACATGGCTGCACACGACAGCCATTGGCAAGCCTTCGGCAGCGACCCGGAGTGGAAAAAGATCAGTTCGGACCCGAATTATGCGGACGCTAAACTGGTATCGAAAATCACGTCGACTTTCATCGTACCGACTACCTACTCGCAGATCTGACAGGAAATATCAAATATAGTTTTATTTAATAGCGCAATGTGTTAATTTTACACAATACACCAATTAAACCAACCAAGTTATGACCACCAGACGCGAGTTTTTAAAGACCTCGGCCCTTATTTCGGCGGGCTTAATGGTAGCTCCAAAGCTATTTGCCTATGATAAAAAATATATCGGCCTGCAACTGTACACGGTACGCAATGCCATGGGCAAAGATGTAGCCGGTACTTTAGCCAAAGTTGCGCAGATAGGTTACAATTCTGTTGAAGCCGGTTACGGCGACGGAAAATATTACGGTAAAACACCTTCGGAATTTGCAGAAATACTGAAACAAAACGGCCTGATCATGCCGAGCTGCCACTACACACTCGGTGAAGGCCAAAATATCCCCGGTACCATATTAACGGGCTGGGACAAGGCGGTTGAAGATGCCGCGTCGATAGGCCAGAAATATATGGTGTGCGCCTGGCTGGCGCCGAAAGAGCGCGGTTCGCTGGATCACTTTAAACAATTGGCCGACGACTTCAATAAGGCCGGCGAGGTGTGCAAGAAATCGGGCATACAGTTTTGCTACCACAACCACGATTTTGAATTTATACAGCAGGACGGAAAATATCCGTATGACATCCTGCTGGAAAACACAGATAAAAACAATGTGAAATTTGAGACCGATCTTTATTGGCTAACCAAGGCCGGGCAAGATCCGGTGGCCCTGTTTGAAAAGCACCCCGGCAGGTTCCCGCTGTGGCATGTAAAAGATATGGACAACACGCCGAAAAAGATGTTTACCGAGGTGGGCAATGGGACAATCGACTTTAAAAGAATATTCGAGCACAATAAAAAAGCCGGTTTGAAGTATTTCTTTGTAGAACAGGATATGTGCCCCGGCGATCCTTTTGTGAGTATCACGCAAAGCATTGATTATATCAAGAAGAACCTCGTTTAATAAGTATTGAATGACTGATGGTAGCCGGGCTTGACGAGGAGTCCGGCTTTTTTTATTTTAATGCCAGATGCTTTTGAGCGGAGTATAACTGATCCTGTCCGCCCTGAACTGACGAGGAGAGCTCAACGATATCGTGCTTAACGGTTGGTCCGGGAAGAAAATAGCCGTCATTGTTGTCAGACCATGATCTGCAAACAATTCGATCGACGCAGCATCAATGATCAGCTTCAGATCGGCGCCTTTATTTTTGGATATACGCGACGCCGAAAACTTTTTGGCAAAATCTCGATTAAAACGCGACTCGCCCGCCTGCGTGCGGTCAATATACCAGGAGTTGCTGTTGTCATCGTAACCTGCTATCAGTTTCTGTCCTTTTGCGTTTGAGAACGTAAGCGAAAAGTTTTTCAGTTGCGCTGATGAAAGATTTAACTCGTATTGCCCGTCCGTCCGCCCAATAAGCTTGCTCAGATTGGCATCACCTTTAATGCCAATCAACGTAATCGGGCTGCCTTCAATGGAATGCAACTCTTTTACAGGGCAGGATGCGACGTTATACCCATTGCCGGTCTTTATTAATTTCAGTTCGCGCGGCAGGGTCATGGCGCTGCGCCAGGTTTTGGTAGGTACATTTTGCGCATACTGCCAATTGCTCATCCAGCCAAGGAATATACGCCTGCCATCGGTATTGCTCCAGGTAACGCCGGCATACTCGTCCGTTCCCCAATCGATCCAGCGGGTATCCGTATTGTTTGGAGTAAAGGCTTTGCCATTAAAACTGCCGGTGAAATATTGCGTAGCCGATCCTCCCTGCGGGCCGCCGGGATTGATATTAACGATCAGCACCCACATCTTTCTGCCATCGTTGGCGGTTAAGGGGAACAGATCGGGGCATTCCCACACGCCTCCGTGCCCACCCAGGTTTTGGCCGAACTCGCTTTCTTTAGTCCATTTTTTCAGGTTTGGCGATGAATAAAACTCGACATGATCTTTCACTGCCAGCGTCATGATCCATTTTTTTCCAGGCGCATACCAACTTACCTTCGGATCGCGAAAATCCTTGATATTCGGGTTGCGCAACACCGGGTTATGCGCGTATTTACGCCAGGTTTTCCCCCCGTCGTTGCTATAAGCCAGACTTTGGTTCTGGTCGTAGTAAACCCCGTCTTTGGCATCAACGCGTTGGGCATTGGTAAAAATAGCGACAAGCGGCGCTTTGCCATTTTTTCCAAAGCCGCTTGTATTATTTACATCCACAACCGCGCTGCCCGAAAAAATATCGCCCAGGCTGTCGGGAAATAAGGCGATGGGTTTGTTCGTCCAATGTATCAGGTCGGTGCTGGTGGCATGACCCCAATGCATCGGCCCCCAAACGGTGCTGTCGGGGTAATGCTGGTAAAACAGGTGGTAAACGCCGTTGTAATAAACCATGCCGTTCGGGTCATTCATCCAATGGGCAGGAGGTGAAAAATGTATTTGCGGACGATATTGCTCGTGATAAGGCCTCTGCGCGAAGGTTGTCGCCGCAAAAAGGCAGATCACAATTGCATAGCCAAACCTTTTGATCATATCAGTGCATCGTCAAAGTGCGTTCAATCTGTTCCAGCGACTTACCTTTGGTTTCCGGCATCAGCTTCCATACAAAAATCAGCTGCAATACCATCATCACGGTAAAAAACAGGAAGGTGTTGCCGCCGCCCAATTTGTCAGTTATGTAAGGGAATGAAAATGCAATGATCGTAGCCATGGCCCAATGCGTAAAACTACCCAGCGTTTGACCCTTGGCACGCACCTGGTTGGGAAATATTTCGGATATGAACACCCAGATAACCGCGCCCTGCGAAAAGGCAAAAAAGGCGATATAAGCCATCAGGTAAACCGTTACCAAGTAGCCATTGATGTGACCTCCGTAAAAGGCATACGAAACCAAACCCAGTGTAATGATGAGGCCGAAGGAACCGATGGTCATCAGTGTCTTCCGACCGCTTTTGTCGATAAAAAATATAGCCACCATGGTAAACACCAGGTTTACCGCGCCTATGCCTGTTGTAGACAGCAATGCAGCATTCTTACCCAGGCCCGCCATGCCGAAAATCCTCGGCGCATAATAAATAATAGCGTTGATACCCGAAACCTGGTTAAAGAAAGCGATCAATACAGCCAATGTTGCGGGCAGCCGGTATCTTTTAGTGAACAGGCTTTCGGCATTGGTATCTTTTTCTTCTTCGTTTTTCGCCTTGACGATGTTTTCCATTTCCTGCTCATAACCTTCGGGATTTACCAGTTGAAGCGTGCGGCGTGCCTCATCATGCTGCGACCTGTGCAGGATAAGCCAGCGCGGGCTTTCCGGCACGAACCGGAGTAATAACAGGAACAGCAGCGAGGGAATGGCCATGATACCGAGCATAAGCCGCCATGAATCCTGGAATAGCAGGCCGATAAGATAATTGGAACCATACGATACCAGGATACCCAAAACAATATTGAACTGGAACAATATTACCAGCCTTCCGCGCGTCGTAGCCGGCGCAATCTCGGAGATGTAGATAGGGGCAATAACCGACGACGCTCCCACTCCCAGTCCGCCTATAAAACGCAGCGTTACAAACAGGTACCAGTTGGTAGCCACGGCAGTACCCAGGGAAGCGAACAGGAATATAAAAGCGATAATGACCAGCGATATTTTACGGCCGAGCCTGTCGGCAGGTATACGCCCGAAAAATGCGCCCGTTACGGTGCCTATCAATGCGATAGAGATCGTAAAACCATGCTGCAGGTCGGTAAGGTTCCAGTATTTCTGGATGGCCTGCTCGGCCCCGGAAATAACAGCGGTATCGAAACCGAACAAAAATCCGCCAAGGGCCATGATCACTGACCAAAAAATAACTTTTCTATTCATTAGGTTTATAGTTGAGGTTACCAAATATAACCTTTATACCTTATTAACCTAATAAAATTAAAAGCACAGCCTATGATTGGCTGCGTTCGCAGCGCCAGGAAGAAAGCCCTTGCTTATTTTGCTGCGAGTATTTTCAACTTTTCTATCACCGGCGGCTTCGCCAGCAACCTGCCGGCATTGGCCGTCAGCGCAGCCGCGATCTCTCCGTTCAGGTGCGCCTCGCGTCCTTCTTCGGTTTCGAAAGTATCGAATATTCCGAATACAGCATCGTCTATCCGCCACGCGTACCAGCTTACTGTGGCAGGCTCGTTCTGCGCCAGCGGCAGGGCGCTTTTGAGCAACGACTCCAATTCATTTTCCATGCCTGGCTTTGCCTCCAGCCAAGCCAATAACGCTACCTGTACCATATTTTGCTTTTTTAAGGATAACAAAAGCAAACAGCGAAGGTTATATTGATTTACGTCATTTTTTACGCGGCGCGCGCACACTAATTTTAACATAGCGCCTAAAACAATTTGGGCCGCCAAGCTTTTCTATCATATAAACCGGAAAATCATGAAATACGCATTCATTATGGGATCCAACGCGTTTGTTGTTCCCGGCAATACCTTGAGCTATGTCGGCAGTGATCAAAGCAATCGTTTCTTAAGAATACTTTCTATCCAAAAGGAAACACCACCGGATCAGCCCCGCGCGGTCCTAACCATCGATGCGGACATAACCGATTATGAAGGGCACAGACTGCGGCTAACAGCCAACCGGCCCGAAGCTACATCGGATTTCGACGTTCACGAATCGCCCGACAGAGTCCATGTAACCAAACCCGACGGCACGACCGTGCTGGATGTGCATCAGCTTGAAGAAAAAGTAGCGATGGGACTGGAACATAATATCTCAGCCGAACTGGAGGTAAACATGCCGGTG
>JAFDZK010000171.1 GCA_018267005.1 Bacteroidota bacterium | reverse complement strand
AAAATTATTCAGCACTTCAAAAATTAATGAGTCCTGGTGTACGAGCAATTTAATGTAAATATAAGGATGTGCAAGGTGTCCAACCCCATGTTTAAATGCATTCTCAACAAAAGGAATCAGCAGCATAGGCTCAATGGCATACCGGCCGTCTTCATCGTTGAGATCGATCGTGCAATTGATACTGACCTCATTTTCAAAGCGAAGTTTTTGCAACCCGATATAACTATCCAGGTACTCAACTTCTTTGCGGAGTTCAACCTTTTTTTCACGGGCGTCATATAACATATACCGCATTAAGTCGGAAAGGCTTATAAGTGATTGCTCCAGCCGATCTGATTTTTTTCTTGCCAACGACACCATATTAGTTAAAACGTTGAACATGAAGTGCGGGCTGATCTGCGAACGAAGAAACTTTAGTTCGGTCAATAGCTGTGCCGACTGCTTTTCCTTTTGTTCCTGCTCGAATCGGAATTTGTCGATGACCCTTCGGTATACAATGCTGATTATAAAGATAATTACCGACGGAGCAGCGATATACCGATAGGCTGCCGCCTCTCTCGTCATGCCGGGAAACCACGCCGCTATGATGTGAAATTTCAGCCAGACCGACCCAAATATTAGCAGAATACAGGCAATGATATAAAAAAACCAAAAACGCCTGTTATATAGTTTGGGATACAAGTAATGCGCATTGGCATAAAAGATAACCGCATTGATGAATACTGTTGCTGTAAAGAACGAACCTGGTATAACTCCGATCCGATAACCGTTTGCCGGGCTGGAAACCAGGTAGGGCAACAAAAGTAACGTGCCCCAAATGAGCACGTGAAGAGCATAACCGATATATTTAAAGCTTACAGCTATTTTCATTTTACAAATGTCGCATTCTGATTTTGGCTATTGCGCGTATAATTTATCCATGCTTCCGCAACTACCAGGTGAGCAGTAAAGCCGATCCAAAATGCAATGCCGAAAAATTCGTGCGGCGACAGCTTTGAAAAGGCGAAAAACATCCCAACAATAGGTCGCACGGTGGCGACTGCCAGCCCGATGGCGAACATCCTGAGCATCCATTCGCGGTGTAGCGCCACCTCACGACGGCGGATATGATAAAGTCCTTTAAATAACGAGAACAAAAAGAGGATTGCAAAAAATAATGTCGCTGACGTTTCAGTTGCGCCGCCGATCGTCGTTTTAAAACTCATAATCAGGGCCGAAATCCCGATTATCAACCCCGAGATAAATAAAATACGTCCGGACAACCGATGAAACCAAAGATGATTCATCCGGATTTTTGGCACGAACTGCAATGGTGCCAGGATCATAAACAGGCCGCCGGCCATAATGTGGACAAAGGTAAGTACCGGATTTAATGTTAGGCCAATATCAAATTGTCCAAACCTGGGATTAACACGTGTTTTAATAATACCGGTGAGGGTCAGTGTTCGCCGGAGTACCGCCGCGATACCGATTAGTGCCAGGAAAATGACAATGCCCATGGCAACGCGATAAAGTGAGCCGCCGGATTTTTGAACGTTCATATTTTTTCGTTGCACATTTTCTGAATATGTTTGGTCATTCCCTGATCGTGATATTTTCATCGCAAACGCAAATAATTTTCCTCGCTTCGTGTTTGTTCGAGATTACATCAACGATATAATCTCCATTATCGAGTTTGTTAAACAGATAGATCTTCTCTGTGGGTTCGCCTGCCGACAGGATATCCATTAGCAACTGATTTCCATATTTGTCGTAAATAAATACAATTGCTTTTCCCGGCGCTTTATTTTCAATCTTCACATCGAGCGCTTTCCCGGGAGATAGTGGCGAGAAGCTAACCGCATCTTTTAAAGGAGTATGCTGACTGATATTGCTTTCCGGGATTTCAGCAAAAAGAGCAGTACTAATCAATGAAAATAGTACTGCAAACCTGATTGTTTTTTTCATGACCTGCTTTTTAATGTTTGTCAATATTTGTTTCATAGCGCTTATACACGGTTACTTCGTGCTATGAAGCGTTGATCATTAAGACAAAACTAAACGCCAAACAAATGCAGTTTTCGGGAAGTAGACGCAGCAGCAAATTGTTTCGACAAGATGGAGAGATGTGTAGACTTTAATTTATTCGGAGCGATATTACCGACTGCTACAACAGTTTTTTAAGTTGGCAGTTACCCGTGTGCAGTTTGCAGTGTATAGGGGCTATGCCCGCTATCCGCCGAGAACTTATTTATCCAGTATCTCAAAATCAACATGCACGGTATTGCCGTTGGCATCGACCAGGGTAAGCCGGTGCTCGCCCACAGCCGGGTTAAGCGCCATTTGATGGAAATCGGTTGTTTCGCCGATATATTTTTCATCCAAATGCCAGAATATCTTCATGCCAGGCTGGCGGTGCGCGGCGTTGCAGATCATCCGGCCGCGCGTGCCGTCAATTTCAAGCGGCACATATACCTTAGCGCCCTCCTTGGGGTAGATAACCTCCATAGGGTTGGTTTTCTCCGTTAATGCACAGTCGGGCCTGAATGGCGGCAACACATGATACTGATAATTTTTGGTCTTGTAATAATACTCCATCGAAGGCGGCAGCACGAACCAGTTTTTGGTGATCATAGCCGATGGCGCCTGGCAGTCACCGGTTACCTGCCATTTGCCTGTTGCATCTAAATGAACCAACTGGTGCCAGGGGCAAACCGGGGCTTTCAAACACGTTCTCGGCACCCACATGTCATCCGTTTTATCGCAAAATTCGCCGGCGCGGAAGCCGCTCTCATGGCAAACCTTGATCTTAACCATCTCGCCCATCGGCATCGGGAACCATTCGTGCGACACAGGCAGCAGCCGGAATATCTCGAACAGGATAGGAGCGGCGGTATTAATCCCGGTCAGGCCTGGCCGGCCTTCACCGTCCGTATTGCCGACCCACACGCCAACAACATACCGGGGCGTAATACCAATGGCCCAGCCATCGCGGAAGCCGTAGCTGGTGCCTGTTTTCCAGGCGATGCGCTGCGTCGAGCTGAATTGCTGCCAAACCATCTCCTCGCCTGGCCGCATTACTTCTTCCATGGCCTGCAAGGTATAGTAGATCGATCCCGCGTCCAGCAAGCCATTTTTTTCGGGATGACTCTCTTTTGCAGGCTGATAAGCATAAACCGGACTATGATAATCGGCGGTATTATATTTGGCGGTTTTGTTATAGTGATTCAGCACCCGCGCCATATCGGCATAAGCCCCGCTTAGTTCCCAAAGCGTGTTTTCGCCACCGCCCAGGATCAGCGACAGGCCATAATGGTCGGCCGGTTGCTTCAGCGTAGTAATACCTACTTTTTGAAGAAAGTCATAAAAACGTTCATACTTAAATTGCTGCAGCATTTTTACCGCCGGAACATTTAACGAACGGGCAAGCGCCTTCGATGCTGGTACTGCGCCGTCATAACCTAAATCAAAATTCTCAGGGTGATAGCCAGCAATTTGCGTTGGAATATCAGGTATCAGGCTATTCGGCAATATCAGGCCGTCATGCAGTATCGAGGCGTATAACAGCGGCTTTAATGTACTGCCAGGACTCCGCGGTGCATTCACTACGTCAACGTCGCTTTCCATTTCGGGATCTTCCCGGTGCGAGATATTCCCTGTGTAAGCCAATGCAGCGCCGGTTTCTACATCGAGCACAACAGCAGCAATGTTGTTGATGTCGTTATCTTTTAAAACCTCATGATGTCTTTCCAGTATCCGGTTTACCTGTTGCTGCAAGGTTGATTTTATGCTTGTAGTTATCCGCGTGAGTACCTGAGGATTCTTTTGATGATCGTCCTTGAACCGCTGCAGCAGGTGAGGAGCGAGGTTTGGCAGGGCCATGGGCTGATCGGGAACAGGTTCCAGTTTGGCCAGCCTGGCTGTTGTGCTATCGATGACATGTGATTTATACAGTCTATCCAACAGTTCGTTTCTTTTGCGCGCCAGGATCAGCCTGTTTTTGCCCGGGTGCACTAATGAAGGCGAATTAGGCAGCACCGCCATGGCCGCCATTTCGCCCCAGGATAGTTTATCCGGGCTTCGTCCGAAATACCGCCATGATGCTGCATCTAATCCGATCACATTGGTGCCGAATGGTGCATTGCTGGCGTACAGTGCTAAAATTTCCTGCTTGCTGAGGGTTATTTCAAGCCGCAGCGCCATGAATATCTCACTCAGTTTGTTCCAGAATGTGCGTTTATGCTTGGTCGCCAGGCGTATCACCTGCATGGTGATGGTACTGCCACCGCTTATTACATGTTTCGAACGAAGGTTTTGCCTGATGGCGCGCGCCAAAGCCAGCACATCAACGCCAATATGGTGCTCGAAGCGCTTGTCCTCGAATGCCATAATGCATTGCTTGAATTTGTCAGGCACGTCGGCATCATAGGGAAAATGCCATTGGCCATCGTTGGCGATCGAAGCTCCGAGCAGTTGTCCATGTTCATCATCGATCACATAAGAAGTTGGCGAATTGAATAATCTTCCAGGCAAACAGAACCAGAACCACAGGAAGGAAGCCAGCAATAAAATGAGTAATATTATTACTTTTGGTTTTTTGAGATAGTTTTTTGCCCGTGTAAGCCTTGATTGCATGTTCGTTCAACCCGTAGATACTTGTACGGAGTAGTTTATAGATCGCATGAAAATAGAAAAATTATCTATCATTATTCCCGCCTATAACGAAGGAAAAACCATCCATTTGATCCTGAATAGGATCAAAGCGGTATCGCTGATCGGCAATATTAAAAAAGAGATCATCATTGTAAACGACTGCTCCAGTGATAATACCGAAGAAGCCATTATCGGCTATCAAACCGACAATCCTGATCTCGATATCCAATACTTTAAGCACGAATTTAACCGGGGAAAGGGCGCCGCGCTGCATACTGGCATAGCTAAAGCTACCGGCGAGTATCTGATTATACAGGATGCTGATTTAGAATATGATCCGAGTGAGTACAATGACCTGCTGAAACCCATTTGCGATGGTTTTGCCGATGTGGTTTTCGGTTCGCGGTTTATGGGCAGCAATCCGCACCGGATACTGTTCTTCTGGCACACGATAGGCAACCGGTGGCTGACCTTTTTCTCCAATATGTTTTCCAACCTCAACCTGACGGATATGGAGACCTGCTATAAACTTTTCGATACTAAAATTATTCAATCCATCAAACTGCGCGAGCAGCGCTTCGGCTTTGAACCCGAAGTGACGCAAAAAATAGCCCGCGTGCCGAAAATTCGTATTTATGAAGTCGGCATATCCTATTACGGCCGCACATATGAGGATGGCAAAAAAATAGGGTGGAAGGACGGCGTTTGGGCCATCTGGTGTATTTTGAAGTATGGATTGTTTGGTGTCAAATAATTAGTTTACAGTGATTCCTGATTTAAATAGAGCTTAGGCAAAACAGCATAATGGATTACTGTCCGATTTTAAAAATCGCATCTAATACCCACGGCAAAACAAAAAAACGTTCGCAAGTATTCGGAACTTACGAACGTTTCAGTGCGAAAGGAGGGACTATATTTGAACATTTACAAACTATATTATTGATTATCAATGAAATACAAGAGAATAAAGTGTAATTTATTGGCTCAAAACTTATTTTACAATGATAACTATTTGATATTCAATATATCGAACCAATTCCACAGGAAGCAAATTAAAGATTTTAATAACAGTCATTTAAATATTCAGAAGCTTTAGGCGGTTAGGTTAAAGTTGCTGATGATTTATTCATTCCTTAACCCTTTTACAGGATTTGCCATAGCTGACCTAACCGTTCGGAAACTAATAGTTGCCAGCGCTATTAGCATGGCGCCCACACCCGCCATTATAAATACCCATAAATTCAGGTTGGCATGATAGGCGAAACTCTGCAGCCACTTGTGTATAAATAACCAGGCGACTGGTGACGAGATCAATAATGAAATAGTGATAAGTACAAATACTTCCTTATTAAGCATAACTAGTATTTTGGGCACACTCGCGCCCAGCACTTTCCGGATGCTGATCTCTTTGGTTCTTCTTTCAGTCGTAAACATAGCCAAACCGAACAAACCCATACAGGAAATAAAGATGGTGACTAGCGTTGCCGTTCTCATCAACCATTGTGTTTGCCGATCGCTATCGTATAACCTCGCTATAGAGTCGCCCAAAAAGGTATAATTAAAGGGCTCCTCGGGATAAATTGCCTTCCATTCCTTCGCCAAACGGTTTACCAGTAATTCCATGTCACCTTTTTGATACTCAGCCGGCGTTAGCTTTAAAGCGATGTCCATTTGAAACTTAGGATCATTTTCAATAATCACCGGCATGATCTGCTCGTGAAACGAATTCTCGTAAAAATCTGCTATTACACCTGCTATAGGATACGCATTTTTACCACCTCCGAATGTCAAAAGCTTACCTATAGCTTGTTGCGGGCTGTTAAATCCCAGCGCCTTCGCTGCTGTTTGATTGATAAGGTATTCTCTTACGGTATCGGAAGGCAATAAATTACGACCGGCTATGATCCTCATGTCGTAAAACGGCACATATGATTCGTTGCCTGAATGTTCGGAAACCTGGATGGGCTGCTTCCCGCCCTGCAATTGCATCTGGTTGACGCTATGTGCGGAACCCATCGGTGGGAAGGCTTCTGCGATCACCGCGCCGACACCAGGCAATTGCCGCACTCTTTCGGCAAACACCTTTATTTTTCCCGTGGTATCATTCCGAGGACTTTTTAACGTGATAATTTTGCTTGGCTTAAAGCCCAGGTCGCTGGTTTGCATATAATTAACCTGCTTACCAATCATGATGGTCGCGATAATAAAAATAAGTGAGATGGAGAACTGAAACACAATCAGGCTTTTGCGCAGATAACCCTTATTAGCAGTTTTCTCATTTATTTCACCTTTAAGGCTCGAAACCGGCCGAAATACGGATAGCAGCCTTGCCGGATAAAAACCCGCTAATAAGGTGGTAAAAATAGCGATACCAGCAAGGAATGCCCAGTTGACGTAGTCCTGGTAGTCAAATTTTACATCTTGAGGGATATATGCAGCAAATAAATTCAACAAGGGTCTTATAGCAGCAACCGAAATAACCACTGCAAGCAAAGCCAAAATAAAGGTTTCGGTCAAAAACTGGAAAAGGATAGCGCTTCTTCCGCTGCCAAGTACTTTCCGGATACCAATTTCCGCTGTTCTTTGTACTGACTGTGCCGTAGATAAGTTAATAAAGTTAATGGCTGCGATGAGCAAAATAAAAATAGCAACTGCCGATAAAATATACAGTACAGATAAATCTGCTTTCGTACCCGGGCCACCATACTCGCGATGAAAATGAATACCGGTAAATGGTTGCAATTGCACCTGCAAATGTGATTGAGGGTCAAAATGCCTTTTAACGAAAGAGGGAAATTGTTCATTAATTTGTTCAGGATTTACCCCTGGAGGTAGTTTTACAAGCTCCTGGCTACGGGAATCTAAATTTTCCCAATTGTCCAATTGGAACTGTTGTTTTAAAAACCTGCTTTGAATGCTGCTGTAGGAAATAAAATCAGAGAAGTTGAAATTGGAGTTTTTATTCCAATCCTGTATAATACCGGTTACAGCCATTGTAATTGAATCATTATAAGTAATCGTCTTACCGATCATTTCATCAGGCTGTAAGTCGCCGAAGTAAGTTTTAGCGCGGCTCAGGGTAAGCACGACACTCAATGGTTTATTCAATGCTGTTTTTTTACTACCGCTTAGCCAGGTATAAGGCAAAATATCAAAATAGTCGGCTTCGGCAATGATCCCGTTCGTCTCATCAAACGTTTTTATGATCTTTTCACCTTCCTTTATCTTAGCTTTTGGCTTAAAATGCTGAAAGGCGGCCACTTTCCCCAGCCCTGACATTTCCCTCCTCATCGCGTCCGGCATAGGCGCAGGAACCGAGTTCCAATGATTAAAAAATCCATTCGAAGCGCCTGTCATATTGATGTCGATGCAATAGATCCGGTCTTTATCCGGGTGAAAGGAATCAAAACTGAACTCATAGCTTACAACCAGGTAAACCACTATGCATCCGCAAATACCCAGGGCAAGTCCCATCACATTAATGGCGGAATAGGTTTTATGACGCATGATATGGCGCCAGGCACTTTTCAAATGATTTTTAAACATCGCGTTTGGGTTTATTTTCGATGGAGCCCATGTAGGATGGGTTTCATGACGCAATATTACCGGCCGCGTTGATGACATAGCGGCCAACTTATCAATTGGCAGTTCTTTTCTCAGGCTACTTTTGTATTCCAAAGGGGTTTTGCCGGTCATCTTTTTGAAAACGCGATGGAAAGTTCTTTCAGAGTTGAACCCTGACTCATAAGCAATGCCTATTAGCGTAAACCGCTCGCACGCCGGGTCTTTCATTTTGCGGGTCACTTCCCTTACGCGAAATTCATTGATGAAATCGTTGAAGTTCTTTTTTAATCCTATGTTAATAATCCGCGACAGATCATGCGGGTGGATGCCCAGTTTAACCGCCAACGAAGCCAGAGTTAATTCCGTATCCTGATACAAGCGGCCGACAGCCACTGCTTCCTTCAGCCGCCTGGCTCTCTCTCTTTCGTCAAAGTTGTCCGTGGCCAGTTTCGCGTCAACATCCGTTTTTAACAGGACTTTCGCAGCCATGGCGATCAAAGTAAGCGCAACAGCCAAACGGAACCCAGTATTTAACATTGTTAACAAACCAAAAACGCCAAGTAGAAGCAGTGTCCAGTCAAGCCGCCGGAAGGCAAACCGTGGCCTGTCCATGAGGACGGGCCGCAGTCGATTATAAAAACGCTGTATTAACCGATGCGACAGGAACAAATAGGTAATAAGAGAGAGCAAAACGAGCGGCTGCGGGAGCCAGTAACCCGCCAGTAAAGGGCACAGGTGCAGTGCATCGCGCCATTTAAGCCGCCTTTCCGGCGAAGTAAGCCTCCGTACATAGCCGTATAGCAGCGGACCGAGCGTGAGCCATATTGCGAAAGGCAGCCCGGCGACTTCCAGTGCCGTGACACCTATAGCCAGGATCAACAGCCGGTTTGCGGCCTGTTCTTTCTTTTTTGCAAACCACAACAACATGGCAAGTGCGAGACTGGTAAATAGTGTCCCCAGGCAGAGCAGTTGATAAGGGGGAATATGATATAATGTTAAGTTCAATCGGGCTAATGGTTTCAATCTTTATTCCAAAATGATAAATAACTGCCAAACAGCCAATACACGGGCATTAATTTGTAGCGTATAACGGAACCGGACGGACGCTGTTCGATTTTAAACGATCGCATTTGGCATGCCAAATTTAGTAAGCAAAAATATGAAATCAATTAGCCAACTGATACCACTTAAAGCATTACTAACTTAAATGTAAAGGTGCAATAAAAGAATAAAGCCTTCTGAATATATTCAGAA
>JAFDZK010000170.1 GCA_018267005.1 Bacteroidota bacterium | reverse complement strand
TACGTATTACGTTGTACGTTTTTTTATTCTTCGATCCATTTTTTGCTTCTTTGCCATAACGTAAAACGTATAACACCGAACGTATAACCTCACCACCATGCAAATCCTCGGTATTATTCCCGCCCGCTATGCGTCCACCCGCTTTCCCGGTAAGCCGCTGGTTGATATTGCCGGCAAGAGCATGATACAGCGTGTTTACGAGCGATCACAAAAATGCCATTTGTTAAATGATGTGATCGTGGCTACGGATGATGAACGCATTTACCAGCATGTAACCGGCTTTGGGGGCAAAGCAATAATGACCTCAACGAGCCATCAAAGCGGAACCGACCGCTGCGCTGAAGTGGCCGGAATGCATCCTGAGTTCGGCATCATCATCAACATCCAGGGCGACGAGCCTTATATTAGTCCCGAACAGATCAGTAATGTCATCCTGTGCTTTGACACACCGGATGTCCAGTTAGCCACCCTGGTAAAAAAGATACAGAGCAACGAAGAATTGTTCAACCCCAACTCGCCCAAGGTCATCGTCAATAAAAATTCTGAAGCCATTTATTTCTCGCGTTCACCGCTGCCCCATATCCGCGGACAGGAGCCGGAAAACTGGCTGCAGAACTTTACTTATTATAAGCACATCGGCATTTACGGCTACCGCGCTGACGTCCTCGCTCAAATAACAAAGCTCCCCGTTTCCCCGCTCGAAAAAGCCGAAAGTCTGGAACAACTGCGCTGGGTTGAAAATGGATACCGCATCAAAGTAGCGGAAACTGAATTGGAAACTTTTGCTATAGATACACCCGAAGATTTGGGGAAATTGAAATTTTAATCTTAGCTTCGCGATAACCTAAAACAATCACGATGAAAATTCCCCGCCCTGTTTTTATTACCCTGACCTTATTGAGCTTTCCTTTTTACAGTGTTTTTGCCCAAAATCCTTCATTTAACTATGTGCTGACCACTAATGGCGACACCATTAAATGCGACTTCAGAAGACCTTTTATGGGTATGTTAAGATACAAACCCGTAGGATCTGATAAATTCATAAAAATCACCACCAATGATATTAAGGAATATTATAATACAAAGGACTCGGCAACAGTCGTAGCGACATTTTTGCCTGATCAAAGCTATCCTGAGTTTGTTAATCTGCTCGAACGCGGCAAAATCAATATGTATGAAAAAGTCGTGATTACTTATTCCAGGTATGGAAGTACAACAACTTACTATTGGTATGTCAATAAAGGCGTTGGGGTGCTGAAAGAATTAAAAGCCACCACGCTCTTTACCGACGGAAGCCGCAAGGAGCGAAAAAAGATGTTCAGCGACATGATAGCTGATGACGAGCCTTTGAAGGCGCAGTTTGAAGCGGACAACGATTTCAGTCTGAAGCGGCTTCAGTACTACATTCGAGAGTATAATAAGCATACTACAACAGGCGACGTAAAATAATTCCCTACCCTCGACCGGGCATTTTCAACATTACATTTCCTTTTCAACATTTGTGACTGCCTTCGTCGCAGTTCCGAAATTTTTGCTACTTTTGTATCCCGTACACAAACAATTTGATGCCGGTGTAAAAGCCCGCATCAACAATAACTGATCATCATGACCAAATACATTTTTGTGACGGGCGGCGTTACCTCGTCGTTAGGGAAAGGCATTATTTCAGCCTCGTTAGCAAAGCTTCTTCAGTCCCGCGGGTACCGCGTAACCATCCAAAAATTCGATCCGTACATCAATATCGATCCGGGTACGTTGAATCCTTATGAGCATGGTGAATGTTATGTAACCGAAGACGGCGCCGAGACCGACCTGGACCTGGGCCACTATGAGCGTTTCCTGAATACACCGACCTCACAGGCAAATAATATCACAACCGGTCGTATTTACCAGAATGTGATCAACCTGGAACGTGAGGGCGCCTTTTTAGGCAAAACTGTACAGGTGGTGCCGCATATCACCGACGAGATCAAAAGAAATATCCGCATCCTGGGCGAAAGCGGCAATTACGATATCGTGATCACCGAAATTGGCGGCACCGTCGGCGACATTGAGTCGCTGCCTTTTGTGGAGGCCGTACGCCAGTTCAGGTGGGAGATCGGGCCAAGCAACTCGCTGGTCATACACCTTACGCTGATACCGTTCCTTGCCGCGGCCGGCGAACTAAAAACCAAACCTACCCAGCACTCGGTAAAAACTTTGCTGGAATACGGTATCCAGCCCGATATATTGGTTTGCCGCACGGAGCATCATATTAACCAGGATATCCGCAAGAAGATAGCGTTGTTCTGCAATGTAAACGTCAATGCGGTTATCGAATCTATCGACGCCTCGACGATCTACGACGTTCCGCTGCTCATGCTGAAGGAACAACTGGACAAAACCGTATTGACTAAATTAAGGCTCTCGCATAAGAATGAGCCCGACCTGGAGAGCTGGAAGGAATTCCTCGGCCGCCTGAAGAACCCGACATCGGAAGTACGCATTGGCCTGGTGGGCAAATATGTTGAATTGCCCGACGCCTATAAATCCATCAATGAGGCCTTTATACATGCCGGCGCGAAAAATGAGTGCAAGGTAAGGGTAACCTATATCCCATCTGAACAGCTAACGCCCGAAAATGCCGTCGAACGTTTAAAAGGCCTGCACGGCGTATTAGTAGCGCCCGGCTTTGGTGAACGCGGCTTTGAAGGCAAAATAGAAGCCATCAGGTATGTTCGCGAAAACAACATACCATTCTTCGGCATATGCCTCGGCATGCAGTGCGCCGTAGTGGAATTTGGCCGCAATGTTTTAGGGCTCACCAATGCCAACAGCACGGAAATGAACGAGTTTACGCCTTACCCCGTTATTGCCATGATGGAAGAGCAGAAAAAGATCAAGAACAAAGGCGGCACGATGCGTTTGGGAGCGTATTCCTGCGATGTTAAGAAAGGCACAAAGGCTTACGGCATTTATGGTAAGACGCATATTTCAGAACGTCATCGCCATCGCTTCGAGTTCAATAACGAATACCTTAAACAATACGAAGAAGCCGGTATGCTGCCATCAGGCATCAACCCTGATAATAACCTTGTTGAGATCATAGAGCTGAAAAAACACCCGTTTTTTATCGGCGGGCAGTTTCACCCTGAATTAAAATCAACAGTTGCTAATCCTCACCCACTTTTTGTTAACTTTGTCGCCGCTTCGCTGGAGTATGCACGCAGGAAGTGACAAAGTACCATAACAAACAATGGATAAAAATACATACACAGGGTTTTTCCTGATCATTTTAATCATCCTCGGATCTTATTTCCTGCTGAAGCCCTCCAGTGCCGAACTTAAAAAGGAGCAGCTTCTGCAGGATTCAATAAAAAGGGCAAAAGAGCTTAAACAAACATCAAACCTCAAAAACGTTAAGTTCGACAGCACGAAGAAAACGGCCATAATCGACTCCGCCATTCTGAAAACCCCGTTCGGCGCGGCGACGGTTGGCCAGGACGAATTCGTTACGCTCGAGAACCAGGAACTTCGCGTAAAACTGACTACCAAAGGCGGCCGCGTTTATTCGGTCGAGCTGAAGAATTATAAAACTTCCGACCACAAGCCACTGATACTTTTCGACGGTGATAAAAACGCATTCGGGCTCAATTTCAGGGCAGGCGATAAGGGTATCAATACCAATGATCTTTACTTTAAGCCAAGTACGCAAAACCTGGCCGTAGCCGCAGCGGACTCAGGCTCCGTAACCATGCGCCTCAGCTACAGTCCTACGCAATATATCGATTACATTTACACGCTTAAGGGCACCGGGTTTAAACTCGGTTTAACCATAAAACCGGTGGGGCTTGACGGCGTGATCAACAACAGCAACAGCCTGAACATTAACTGGCAGGCGAATATGCGGAAGCAGGAAATGGACCTGGAGCAGGAAAGACGTTACAGCACCATTTACGATCTGAATACAAACGATGATTTAGACTACCTGAGCGCCAATAAAGACGACCATGCCGAAGTAACCGATAAGAAACTGGTTTGGGTATCGTTCCAGGCGCACTTTTTTTCAGGCGTGATCATTGCCGACAAGGGATTCAATAAATCGGACCTGAACATCAGCACCGATCCGGCCGACAGCCTGCACAGCAAGCAAATGAGCGCCAGCCTAAACATCGACCGGAAAGTCGACGGCTCATGCCCGCTTACCTTCTATTTCGGGCCGAACAAGTTCAATATTCTAAAGGCACAGGGTTATGATCTGCAAAAGCAGATATATATGGGCTGGGCGATTTTCGCATGGATCAACAGGATAGCCGTGCTGCCGGTATTTAACCTGCTCGTTAAGTTCACGACAAATTACGGCCTGATCATTTTAGGCTTGACACTGATATTGAAGATCGTGCTATCGCCGCTTACCTACAAATCTTACCTGTCGATGGCCAAAATGAGAATATTGAAGCCGGAGATGGACGAGATCAAAGCTAAAGTCGGCGAAGATAACCCTACCCTGCTGCAGCAGGAATACATGAAATTGTATAAAAAGGCCGGCGTAAACCCGCTCGGCGGGTGTCTGCCGCTCGTGATACAAATGCCTATCGTGTTTGCCTTCTTCCGCTTTTTCCCAAGTTTGTTCGAGCTCAGGGGACAAAGCTTTTTATGGATGCACGACCTGTCCACCTATGACACGCTTATTACATTCCACGCGCATATTCCGTTCCTCGGCAATCACATCAGCTTAATGTGTTTGCTGATGACCGCTTCAACGCTGATCTATACTTATTTCAACAACCAGATATCGGGCGCAACAGGGCAGATGAAATATATCGGCTACATTACGCCTATTATCTTCCTCGGCGCGCTGAACAGTTACCCGGCAGGTTTGAACTATTATTACTTCCTGGCAAACATGTTCACCTTCGGGCAGCAATATGTGATCCGGCTGATGGTCGACGACAAGAAGATACACGCGCAGATACAGGAAAACAAAAAGAAACCCGAAGACAAGAAAAAGAAATCGGGCTTCCAGGCGCGCATGGAGCAAATGGTGCGCCAGCAACAGCAGGCACAGGCAGCGAAGGGTAAGAAAAAGTAATTTTCAGAGTCGCGAAGTCCGTAATATAATTTTAGGACCCGGTAATTGATACCGGGTCTTTAATTTTACATTAATTTCATCTTGCGGGCTTTCCGACTTATGCGGACTTTCGGACTTAAAAAAATCACTAAATTTGAAAAATGTACGCCATTGTCGATATCGAGACTACCGGAGGGCATGCCAACGCCAACGGGATAACGGAGGTGGCGATATGCCTGCACGATGGCAAAAAGATCACACAGCGTTACAGCACGCTGGTCAATCCCAAAAGAGACATTCCTGTTTATATCCGCGCGCTGACCGGCATCAGTAATGAGATGGTGAAAGACGCCCCGCCCTTCGAAGACGTTGCGGACGACATATATCACTTACTTCACGGCAAAATATTCGTTGCGCATAATGTCAATTTCGATTACTCCTTTGTACGGCATCATCTTTCCATGGCAGGCTACGATCTGCAATGTAAAAAACTGTGCACTGTAAGGCTGGGGCGTAAAATAATGCCGGGCCTGCCTTCCTATAGTCTTGGGAAGCTTTGTCATTTTTTGGGTATAGACAACGAAAGCCGCCATCGCGCCGCGGGTGACGCAGATGCTACCGCCAAGCTGTTCTCATTGTTATTGCAGAGCGATACCGGCAATCATATCCAGGAGGCGCTCAAACAGCGTTCAAGGGAACAAGTCTTGCCGCCTAACCTGCCTAAGGAAGATATTGATCGATTGCCTTATACGCCGGGTGTTTATTATTTCCACGATGAAAAAGGCAAAGTGATTTATGTCGGCAAGGCACGAAACATCAGACAGCGGGTTTGTAGCCATTTTACCGGGAACAATACGGGTTTGCAGCGACAGGAGTTTTTAAAGAATATCCATCATATCTCCTTCCAGGATTGCGGCAACGAGTTAGCGGCCTTCGTAATGGAAGCCATCGAGATCAAACGGCTATGGCCAAAGTATAACCGTTCGTTAAAGCGCTACGAGCATGCTTACGGTATTTATGCTTTTGAAGACCAGCGCGGTTACATGCGCCTCGCCGTCGATAAGCGCCGGCGGATGACCACCCCGCTTTACACCTGCAATTCCCTGCTGGACGGACGCAATATCCTGACACGCCTGATAGACGATTTCGGGCTTTGCCCCAAGCTGTGCTTCATTCAAACCAATACCGGCCCCTGCTCGGGGGCAATGCAGCACTTATGCGCCTGCGAGGGCATCGAAAACCCGGAAGACTATAACCGGAAAGTACAATGGGCCGTCGACCGGTTAAGGGATCACCTGCCCACCTTTGCCATTCGCGATGAAGGCCGCAATTATGACGAACATAGCTGTATCCTGATCGAAAAAGGGCAGTTCTACGGTATGGGCTATGTTTCGCACGACCTGGACGTAAACGGCCTGGACGAATTGAAGAACCACCTTACACCCTATCCGGGCAATGATTATATCAGGAACATGGTGTCGGGTTATGCCATGAAATATCCGGAACGGATGGTGGTATTTTCGTAAATATCATCCACGCCGTTATGCCAAATGTCTAACTCTTACTTCCAGACGGTTATAAACACACTCAATTAATAGACCTCTGTTGTATTCGCGTCATATCAATTTTCCCATCGCGTAATATTTCACCTGTTTTAAATCTTAAATATCTTTTTGTTGTATTTTTTATAGGGTTCCCGTCCGTATCACAAGTGGTACGTTCGATGGAATCACAGGAGAATATAGTAAGTCCCTTGTTGATAGTAATCGACTCCGAACAGTTAAATCCGCAATCTGAGCCACAACCACCTACACCAAGTTCTTTTTGATCCACTTTTTTTCCATCCTTTGTAAATATTGTTAAAACTGGTATCTCTGCTTCAGCAGGTTCAAGCCAAATGATTTTGTAATTAATTTCAGTATCTGGTAACATGCTATAGGCATATATTCCATTTGGATAATCTGATTTAATAAACAAGTTATCTTTTTGACTTAACTTTTTCGAAGAGTCCGCAACAATTTCCAGAGTTTTAATACTTAATGGAAGCGACATTATTTGAAACTTCTTCAAAAATTCTTTAAAGTCGGAATTGATTTTTGTCCCAGTAATAGCACCGCCATTATTTAAACCATTATTACTTTGCCTTGATGCATTACCTGAACAAGCCGGAGAGACCGCAACTATTGACAATAGTAAAAAAGATAGTATGTTTACCGCCGTTTGGTTTGAGGACGTACGCATGAATAAAAGTTTAAGGTTCAAATCATTAAAACTACAGGTGCTAATTTAACCGTCGCAAATAAGATCACCCCTGCTTTTCCAACTCCGCTTCCAGTTGCGGCTGAACCTCAATTTGTACGATCAGTTTTTATTTATCGCCTTGGACAAATCTTTAATGTCGCCTGATTTAATGTTATGAGAAAATGACCGCTCTGTCGTAGAGTACACTAACTGGCCTGTACGAGAATTGACGACTGCTATCATCTTGCCGTCTTCCAGTCCCCGCAAATAAAGGAGATAGTAAAATGGTTCCTTATCCTCCAATATTTTGTCTTGCAACTCTTCATTAGATAAAATCTTATAACTGAAGCTGCATCCATCAAAAAGCTTTGAGATTTCCTGATCGGTATATTTGTCAGACTTACCAAACGCGTTCATTGTATTGAAATCATCTTCTGGACAATATATCGTCAATCCTTTCAGTAATTTTAATTGCTCTTTGTCAGTAATGTCGTTGCCCAAAAACTTCTTGCCAGTTCGAAGCAATGCGGTTAATTGCTGAAGAAAGTTCTTTAAAGTACCAGGATTCCAGTTATTGGTATAACCGTTCCCGTCCAGGTTAAATTGCGGGATTAAATGCTCATGTGGCTTTCCGTGTGTGGAAATTTGTATATGAGCTAACGACAATTCATCGTAGACAGAAAATCTTTTATTTCTTTTCAAAGCTTTATCCCTAGGGGTCCATAAATTCAGATAGAAGAACATAGCAGAATTCATATCGCTTTTCAATATCTTAGTCTCCAGGCTAAAATAAGTATCGCCTGCAATCAATTTATCTGGTAGTTCTTCGGTGGTAATAACATCTACACTTTGGGTTACAGTCCAGTATTTCTTAAATACGTCAAAATATTTATCTGCATCCGGAAAATTATTTGATGAGACGACAATATGGGTATTACTGTTTTTTATTTTGTCGAGGACATCCTTTTCCAGTATTAGTATTTGAGCGTTTACTTTGGCAACAAAGCAAGTGAGAATCAATGAGACAAGAAAAGATTTCTTTAAAGTTTGCATTGTGATATGGTTTGTGACCAAATATCTAAATAATCCCTGCTTTTTCCAACTCTACCTCCTTTGCTGCTGAACCTTTAGTTTATACGATCAGTTTTTATTTATCGCCTTATAAAGATATTTCAGGTCGCCGGATTTAAGGTTACTGCTTATTGAAAATGTACCTTCGTTATATCTGGAATAAATAATCGCACCGGTTTTAGAGTTAACCACAGCGACTAATTTGCCTGTGGCATTCCTGACAAACAGCAGGTAATAAATTTCCTTGCTGTCATCAAGTAATATTTTGTCAAGTTCATCATCAGTCACCTCCCGGTATGGATACTTGTAATCTTCAAAGAGCTCTTTAATATCCGATGCTTTATCCCCTTTAACAAAAATGCCCATCCTATAAAGATTATCGCCGGGACAATAAAGTGTTTGCGTTTTCAGGTTTTGCAATTGCTTTTTATCGGTTACCGCTTCAGCGAAATCCTTCTCTTTACTGGTTTGTATCATCGCATTTAACTGGATCAGGTAATTTTTCAAAAAACCAGGACCCCAGTGGTACAAGTGCCCTCCGCCATCAAAATCAAACCCAAGCTCTTTTCCGCGAAGATAGCCCACCACCATCGTGTTCAGATCGGCAGAAAGTTCGATATGGGCTAACGAAATCGCCACCGCTTCCTTCCAGCCTTTTTTCTTTTTAACGGCCCTTTCAGAGGGTATCCCGAAATTAAGATAAACGTACACGGCCGATGCACCCGAATTATTTTTCACCGTATGTTCTTCGAGAATAAAATAGGAATCTCCGGACACAAGGTTACCATCGGTGGCCTGGGCAGTTTGCAAATCGACACCCTTAGTCACCGTCCAGTACTTTTTAAAAACGGCCAGGAATTCGTGGGCCCTTGGAAAATTCAGCGACGTAACAATAACATGACTATGTCCGTTCTTTATTTTATCGAGAGCATTTTTCTGCAGGACGATCACCTGGGCCCGTACAGACACACTTATACACATGGCTGTAATTAAGCCAATGAAAAAGGCTTTAATTGATTTCATCGTAATCGGTTTGTTTGGATTGTATGTTAAAGATCTAAATAATCCCGGCTTTTTCCAACTCCGCTTCCATTTGCTGCTGAC
>JAFDZK010000016.1 GCA_018267005.1 Bacteroidota bacterium | reverse complement strand
GGAACCGGACGAACACGGCAGGCTCCAGCGGGTGAATACGATATTCCTCACGGGCAAGGAGTGTGCATTCAAATGCCTGATGTGCGATCTTTGGAAAAACACGCTAAACGGGCCGACACCTAAGGGTGCTATCATCAAACAATTAGATTATGCGCTCTCGCGGCTGCCGGCAGCCGATGTGATCAAACTGTATAACAGCAGCAATTTTTTTGATCCAAAGGCAGTTCCGCCAGAAGATTATCCAGGTATTATCGAACGTGTCAAGTCTTATAAAAGAGTGGTAGTAGAGAACCATCCTAATCTTTGTGGTGAGGGTTGTGTTGAATTCGGCAGGCAATTGGACGGAAAGCTGGAAATCGCCATGGGGCTTGAAACCATTCATCCGCACGTGCTGTCTTTGTTGAATAAACAAATGACCACTGGGGATTTTGCGAAGGCGTCATCTTTTCTGGTCAGTCATCATATTGATGTGCGGGCGTTTATCCTGCTTAACCCGCCTCATCTTACGGATCGGGATGAAAATATAAAATGGGCTGTTGCGGCCATTGATTTTGCATTCGAAAACGGTGCAACTTGCTGTTCCGTCATCTCAACCCGTCCGGGTAACGGTGTGATGGAGCTATTACAACAGGAAGATAAATACACTCCTCCGTCATTGGATATGCTGGAAGAAGTGTTTGAGCAGGCGCTGTCGTTAAAAAAAGGACGGGTGTTCGCCGATACCTGGGATATAGGATTTTTATCGCTATGCCCAAGTTGCTTTGACGCCCGGAAAGCCCGTTTAGATGCGATGAATCTTGACCAGACTATCCATCCGAAAATAATCTGCAACTGCCATCCTGTTTATGCCTGAACTATCCGACAATCAATTTGATATTATCATTGCCGGGGGTGGCTTTGCTGGCTCCATCACAGCTCTGATCTTAAATAATCTAAATTTTAAGGTGTGCCTCATTGAAAAAGGTAGGCATCCCCGTTTTGCGATAGGCGAATCATCGACGCCTGTGGCAGACCTGCTTTTGCGTGAGATCGCTTCAAAATATAACCTGCCCTGGTTACGCGATTTTTCGCGGTATGGAACCTGGCAGGCGTCTCACCCCAAAGTTGTATGTGGTTTAAAAAGAGGATTCAGCTTTTTTAAGCATTATCCCGGACAGAATTTCGCTACTGACGCCAATCATACTAACGAGTTGCTGGTAGCAGCCAGTGTAAATGATCGGCAGTCGGATACCAACTGGCTGCGTGCCGATTTTGACGCATTCCTGGTGGACCAAGTAAAAGAAGCGGGTATAAGCTATGTTGACCTGGCTGAGATTTTTAGCGCCGAATGGAATGATAAGTGGAAAATTGGGGTGAAAAGACCGGATGAAGAAATTTCGATCCAGGCGCGCTTCATTATAGACGCAACCGGCAGCGGAGCGTTGTCAGGCAGGTTGTTTGGTACCGAGTCCTCCGCCGAAGGTTTCCTGACCAATTCATTCGCAGTCTTTTCGCATTTCGATAATGTACCAAGGTGGACCGGGAAACTATGCCGGGATGGAATTTCAACGGGAGATTTTCCGTATGATCCTGACCATTCCGCGCTGCACCAGGTTTTGGATGAAGGATGGATGTGGATGCTGCGGTTTAACGACCGGCGTACCAGTCTGGGTTTTGTTTTGGACCTTTGTAAATCTGATTATGCAGGCTTATCCGCGGAACAGATATGGAAAGATACTTTAAAAAGATATCCGGGTCTCGGGGAGATATTGAGCGATATTTCCTTATCGGCTGTCCCCGGGAAAATGATAAGATCCGAACGTTTGCAGCGACGGTTAGATAAATGTTATGGTGCCGGTTGGGCTGCGCTGCCACACACGGTTGGATTTGTCGATCCCTTATTTAGTTCGGGTATCGCACACACCTTGTCGGGCATAGAAAAGCTTGTAAATATCATTCAGGCGAATTGGAATGATAATCATTCGCTCTATGCAGGGCTAAAGGAATATGAAAATGCGGTTTTCGAGGAGCTAAAACTGATCGATATGTTGGTCGCCGGCTGCTATAAAACCATGGATTGTTTCGGCCTTTTTAATGCCTGGTCCATGCTTTACTTTGCCGCAACCATCGCCCACGAACAAAACCTGATGAAAAAGGAGGTGCATGGGTATTTTCTTTGCGCAGACAACCACGATGTCAGGGAAATGGTGCAGACGTCTTACCAGGAACTCCTCGAAACAATTAATGACCGTATGGCGTCCGAAGAGGGCATTCGCCGGTTCACTGAAAATATAAAAACAAGGATCGAGCCTTTTAATACGGCAAATCTGCTCGATCCTTCTTTAAAAAACATGTATCGTCACACAGCGGCTATTTTATAGCCTGTTTGGACCGAACCTTCAACTGATCGGAATAGCCCAGCCTCAAAGCATTTCTAAAATCCGAGGTAGTAATCTTCCTTGTATTATATTTCCGGCGATATTCCTGGTGCTCTTTATCCTCCGGGTATTGTACATTTTTTCCGTAAGGGTAAGAGGGCATGGCATGGAAAGGCAGCGGCTCTACCGTTTGCCCCCTGGCAGTGTTCAGGTCGCCGTCTTTCACCCATCCTTCGCTATAGATCAGGAAATCGCGTTTCCATCCTTTAGGTAAAGCCGGTAGACGGGTGGCGTCAAAACTAATGCTGATCTGATCCCCGCCATCGGCAATAATATATTCATCATCGCCTTTTTGCAGCAGCGGCAGCACATCACCATAGCGGGTATAATAACCTGTCAGGTCGCGCCATTTTTGTCCGGTAGTTGGATTATCGTAATCGAACCACTCAGGGCCGTAAGGGCCGCCTTTCCGGTAGGATTCGGAATATCCCCTGAAGTTCAATGAGGCCTCGTTCATGGTCAGATCGCTCATCCGTATGGGAGCCTTAGCCTGACCGGTGGAGAAAAATACATGATCCCAATAGATCTGCATATTCGTACGGATACGAACGCGGCGATCTGTTTTGGTCAAAAACTTCCCGGAAAGATTTACGACCACCATCTTATCCCGGCCCATAGGGAAGCCTATATTCGGTATGATGGTTTTCCAATTGCCCCTGGAATCAACTACCTGTAGTTCGGGCGGGTGTTGCTGGTATTTATCGCTCTGTGTTTCTGCTGTATTAATGCTGGCGTCGCCAGGGAAAACCCAGCCGCGCAAAAACAGGTACAGGTTCCCCGTAATCGCCTGCGGGCCGAGGTCCAGGACAAGATCGTGCCCGGTAGCCAGCCCCTGGTATTTGCCGAGGGTAAAATTTGAAGCATACTGAAAATCGTATTTGCTCAATTGCGGTAAAAGGTTAGTGCCATTGCCGTCTGTGGCTGAAACAGGCAGATGCTCGTTGCTTACAGAATAAACTTTTTTGCCCGGGAAAGGCGGCGGCACAAACCGCTCGTCAGCAAACACATTTACCGAATCGGGGTGATCTACCGCCGTCAGGCCAACCTTATCTACATAAACTGCCTCCCAAAGCTCCTCGGTTATTTTCAGGTCGTACCTGCCATTCCTGGGCGCCAGCTTGTCGCCCGGGATGAGCAGGTATTCTTTAGAGGCGTCAGAGAATGAATATGCCGTATCCCGCCCTTTAATGGCTACAGGCATGCCCAGCGCGCTACGCCAAAGCATATCCTTTACAAATTCATATTTTCGGCCGTTCCAGGTAAAAAGAAAAGGGCAGGAGCCTTTCAATTTTTCCAGTTCCAATATACGGTCCTTTCTGCCGGGGTCGACGATAGTTTGCGGTGTACCATTTGGCCAGATGATGCGGATCGCGTCCGGTTTGCTCCTGGCGCCCATACCAAATTCAGTGATCGGGCCCTTCACCGTCTTCACCTGGTAAAGGTCGCCGGCCTTCAGTTCAACTTGTGCACCAATACCCAGGCGATTGTTTTTGTTATTGCCATACGCCAAACCCTGTAATTGTACCTGGATGTTGTGGTTGTTGCTTCCGCCATCATCCCGAAGCAATTGAGCGCCGGATGGTCCTGATAAGAAGATGTCCTCATCGCCATCCTGGTCAAAATCGCCTATTCTCGCGCAATAAGCCTGGGTTGCCGTTTTTGGAAGCAGGTTGGAAACATCACTAAAACCTTTCGTAGTATCGTTATGAAAAAGCTTAATACCACTTTTACCGTTGTCGCTGTTAATACCGGCGACAAGTAAATCCTGGTGTCCGTCGTTATCGAAATCAATAAACGCCGCATTTTTCACGTCGATTCCTCTCAGCGAACCGGAAAGGTTGCCCGGAACGGGATCGGCAACATATTTTTCCCCCGTATTTTTAAGAAACAAGCACCTGCCGCTTTTTCCGCCGGCAACCAGGATATCCAGCAAACCATCGTTATTGTAATCGCCCAGGGCCAACGCACTGCCCGTGTAGGCCGGATCCTGTAAACCGGCCAAGGCGGTAGCGTCATTGAAATGGGAGTGACGGTCGTTATTTAATAATTGCAGATGACCGGTTTGGGTGAGCATAACAATATCCAAATCGCCGTCTGAATCCCAATCGCCAAAATCCATATCACCCGTACCGCCGGCATTTGCCTCAAGACCCATTACGGCAGCATTTTCGGTGAAAGTTCCGTCGCCATTATTACGGTAAAATTTGTTGGCTCCGTCTTTTTCCGCGACGTACATATCCAGGTCACCGTCCTGGTCGAAATCAGCAAATAACAATTTTTGAGCCTCACCGGTATTGCTTAAACCCGTATTATCTGTCACCCTGGTAAAACTTCCGTCGCCCTGGTTTTTGTAAATGATCGTGCCTTTGTCCGTAGATACAAAAAGATCCTGGTAACCATCATTATCATAATCGGCGAACGCCGCCGCCAAATCGCGGCCCTCATGCTCAATGCCGCCCGTAACGGAGCACGATTCGAACCCGCCGATCTTACTTACCCACAATTTATACTGCGAACTGCCGTCGGGCTTCATATAGCTGGCATATACGTATAAATTTCCATTGGCCTCCCGGTCGGCTATGGCTAACACGGATTTGGTTGCTTTCAATCCTTTGTCGAATGGCAGTCCGACATGAGTAACATCTGCAAATGTTACGCGTTTAAAATCTCTGCTTTGGCTCTCGGTTACTTGTTCATCGTTGTTGATGATAAAGCCCGGATAACCGGCAACCATCTTCGGAAATTCAACTTCATCGTGATTGGCGTCATACAAGGGTGTGATCTTGATTAACTGGTGAAATTGTTTAATATCCGGAAGCGCCTTAAGCGGCTGGTTGGCTTGTAACAGAGACAGAGCACGTGTATAAAAAGTATTTGCGGCGGAAGAAAAACTCGGCGATATTTTTTTAACACTTTCCATGAAATATCGTGCGGAGTCAGCCTGGTTATTGCCTGCAAAAATTTCAGCTAATTGTAAACGCAGGACGATATTCGCCTGTGCGTAGTTAAGCACTTTAAGCAGGTAAGGTTTTTTCCAGGTTAAATCGGAACCATCAGGCCCCAGACCTGATAACTTGTAGAGGGCTTTTACATTTTTAGGATCGTTTTTTAATATTTCCTGCAATTCATTTATGGCAGCCTGTTTGTCATGTTTGTCTTCGAGCGCCTCAGCAAGGATCAATTGCAGGTTTGAATTATGGGGCTTAACTTTAAGTCCTGCACGGGCTTCGTCAACGGCCTTATCATAATTCTTCTGTAGAATGTACAACTTAACAAGGTCTATATAATTCAGTATCTCGTCCGGATTTAATTCTATGGCCTTTTGAAAGGAAGCTTCTGCTTCATCCAAGTGATTCTGCGACATATAAAGTAAAGCGGCCGACCGGGGATCAGTTTGATTGTTGCCGGTATCGCCGGCTTTGTGCTTACAGCCTGAAAAGACAACGAAAAGTGTCAGCAAATAAATTGAAAGAAGATAGTAAATAAATTCCTTTCGGAAATAGGCAGAGGTGGTCATAATAAAGACGCGGTTATGTGGGATACGACCAACTAAGGTATAAATAATTACCGTAACTCCATGTGAATGATAATTTCCAGTTACTGCATTTTTGCGATATATTTACCGTCGGCAGCGAAATTGATGTAGTGATCCCAGCCAAAATGAATAAACCCAAACGCATACCCCAGATAATTACTATTATCCTGTTTATTATTCTGCTCACCGGCAGCGCGCTGGTATCCAGGCAGAATCTTTTACCCGGAAGCGGCAACTCGTTGCAACGCGAAGATGCGTCGCTTTCTCAATACGGTTTTTTTCTGAAACTTGTTAATGATGAGGCGGGTATTCATTTCAGGCATGAGCCGCCGACCGTTGACCCCAAACTAAAGCACATTGAACGGCAGATCGCGTCGATGGGAGCGTCGGTATCCGTTGTCGATTTCGATAATGACGGTTGGAACGATATTTATTTCACTAACAGCCGCCCCGGCAGTCATAATGCGCTATACCGGAATATGCACAATGGTAAGTTTGAAGAAGTGGCAGAACAAGCTGGCCTGGCCGACTTAAACCGGAACGGAACGGGTGAATGTATGGGCGCGGTTTGGGGTGATTTTGATAACGACGGCTATGAAGACGTGCTGGTATACAAATGGGGCAGGCCGGAGCTATATCACAATGAACAGGGTAAAAAATTTGTAAATGTAACTGAAGACAGCGGGCTGCCCGGCTGGGTCAACGCCAATTCGGCGATATGGCTTGACTTTGATGGCGATGGTTTGCTTGATATGCTGATTTGCGGTTATTATAACGAAAATATCGATCTAAGCCATTTAAAAGACACAAAAATAATGCCCGAGAGCTTTCGGTATGCCAATAACGGCGGCAGAAAGTACCTTCTTAAAAATATGGGTAACGGCAAGTTTAAAGACGTAACGGCCGAATACGGCATCAGTTCCACCAAATGGACTTTAGCTGCGGCATCCGCCGACCTGAATGGCGACGGGTATCCGGACCTGATCCTGGCAAACGACTATAATGTTGACGAACTTTATATCAATGACCACGGAAAGCGGTTTGTTGAGCGTGGACGACAGGCCGGCGTTGGCTTCATACCCAAGAGCGGCATGAGCGTAGCCCTAACCGACATTGATGACAGCGGCCTTTTGGGTTTCTATACGACCAACATCACCGAAAAGGGCATACTGATACAGGGAGATAATTACTGGAAACCGGTGAGTACCGATAGCCATGATCTGAAGTTTGCGAACCTGGCTCAATTAGCCGGTATTGAAAATGCCGGCTGGGCCTATGGTTCCCAGTTCGGCGACCTGAACAACGACGGGTACCCCGATTTGTATGTAGCAAACGGATTTGTCTCAGCCCAAAAAGGCACATCATACTGGTACGATTACTCAAAGGTTACCGGTGGTAATGCCGCTATCATCGGCGATGCCAAAAACTGGCCCGATATGAAAGGTAAGAGCCAATCAGGATACCAGGTAGATAAGATTTGGTTAAATAACAGTTCCGGATTATTCGAGGACGTTTCAGACAAGGTATGTCCTTACGAGGATTACGATGGCCGTGCGGTTGCCATGGCCGACTTGTGGAACCGCGGTGTGCTGGATGTCATTGTGGCTAACCAGGATAATATACCATTGGTTTACAAAAACGAACAGCGTAATGACAACCATTGGGTTGACTTTGACTTGCACGGCACAACCAGTAATGCCAGCGCTGTCGGGGCCAGGGTTGAATTGGAATGGAATGGAAAGATACAAGTGCAGGTGGTAACTGCCGGAATGGGTTTCTCCGCCCAGAACCAGCACCGGCTCCATTTTGGTTTAGGCAAAACAGCAAAGGTCGACCGGGCCATAATTTACTGGCCCTCCGGGGAGCGTGAAGAATTGGCCAATCCCAAGGCTGACCAGCTGCATATCGTTAAAGAAAATAAGGCCAAAGCATGATAGAAGCAGTTGAAAACAAAAAAGCGGCCACCGTGGCATCGCGATCTCTTTTCGATAAAAGCTATTTCTCTTATGTGCCGCCTGCTTTTATCACATTGATCTTACTGATCGGCCAGGTTAGTTTTGGTATTCTCGACAGTTATATCAACGTTATAGGGGCTATAGCCACGTCGGTGCTGGCAGAAATGCTGTTATCCAGGTTTGTGCTTGGAAGCAGAAAGAATCTCGCCAGTGCTTACATCACCGGCATAAGTGTTGGCATCCTGATTCGCTCTAATGTTTTGTGGCCTTATATCGTCACGGCGCTAATATCGATCATGTCAAAATATGTTTTGCGCTATAAAGGCCGGCATTTGTGGAATCCATCCAACCTTGGTGTTTCCTGGATGCTGTTGATGGCGTCCTCTTATGTTGCAGGGTTAAGCATGCAATGGGGGAGTAACCTGGCGGCTATGGTGGTGATATGGGTTTTAGGATTAGGTATTGTTTACCGGGCTAAAAAGCTGCATGTGACGCTTGTTTATGTAATAAGCTTTATTGTATTGGGGTATGTTCGCAGCCTCATAACCGGCGACACCTTTCTTGCTGAAATATCGCCGCTCACTGGCCCAATGTACCAGTTGTTTATATTTTTCATGATCACAGATCCGGGCACTACAGTATCTAAGAAGAAATGGCAGATCGTAGTTGTAATATTGGTCGCCCTGGTGGAATTTGCGTTGAGGCTGGACGGTGTTATTTACGCTCCGTTTTATGCTTTATGCGTGGTAGGCCCTGTTGCCAGATTTATTGATCTGAAAGTAAGTGCAAAAGAACTCTCAAGTGCACGCTAAAACTACCAGTAATTATTTGGTATACGTTCACAAGAGTTGGCAAACCTTTAATACCTAACGTATCGAGAATTTTTACTTCTTGGTAGCTTTTTGCGCACTATGCTTTACGGCGCCATTCTTTACTGCCGTTTCGGCCTTTTTGGTTTCGGGGCCAGCTTTTTGAGCGGGCGCCTGCGTTTTCTTTGCGGCAGGCTTTGCCGCAGCGGGAGCGTTTGTTTTGGCAGGAACGGCGGCTTTTTCTTTGTCAGGCTCCGGTTTTACGATCATCCCTTTAACAAGCTTTTTGGCGAGCTTTTTTGATTCCTTCTCAATATCGATGGATAGATTTTTTTCGTCCTGGCCCAGTTCGGCAGTGATCGACCTGAGTGCTTTTGCCAGGCGTTTATGGATCGATTCTTTGGTCCTTTTCTTTAAGGCCTTTAGCGGCGATACTTGTTTATCTGTCTTCATTGTACGGAGTTTACAACCAAAAGTAGATGTTATAGATATAAAGTTAATATTATTTTTATGTTAAGAAAATAGCTCTGGTTATTGTTAAAATACAAATCAGTTAACATTATGCGCTGTTGCCCGACCAGAGCACTGAATATTGCCGGTCTGGGTTCAGAAAACTGGTTGTTTTGCTAATACCTTACTTGTTACCTGGTTAGCGGTCCGTTAAATGATGGAGATATAATCCCGGATTATTTAAAAACGCCCGGGTGAGAGAAAAATGCTCGGTGTCATCATAGCTTGTTTCCCGTACGCCGTCATCTTCTAAGCAATAAACAATTGCTCCGGGATAGCAAATAAGCATTGGTGAATGGGTGGCGATCAGGAACTGTGCCCTGCCGCTGCGCTCAAGCTCATAAATAATAGACATAAAGGCCATTATCCTCGCAGGCGACAATGCTGCCTCTGGCTCATCCAGAATATATATTCCCGACTCAAACTGATTGTTAAATAACGAAAGGAACGATTCGCCGTGCGACTGCTTATGTAATAATCGGCCCCCATATGCTCTTAAGAGCCGTGAATCATTCATCGCCATTTCATCGATGTAAGAAGCGAAATTGAAAAAGCTTTCGGCCCTCATGAAAAACCCCTCGGTGATCCGTCGTGGCGTCCATGAGAGTTGTAAGTATTTGGCCAGCTCTGATTCATATCCTTCGAAACGCCACCCGGTATTCATATTGTGATTACGGTTGCCTCCCCTGAGATTGAATCCGCATTGTTCGGCAATGCCTTCCAGCAGGGTTGACTTGCCCGATCCATTCTCACCGACGAAAAAAGTTACGTTGCTTTTTAGTTCGAGTTGTAGTCCCCTGTTAAGACTCGGAATTTGATGACCATAATTTGCGCCGGATAAAGGCGCCAACGATATGCGAGACAAAAATGGCATGCTGGTTAATAGTACGTTATATCAAATTTATGATTCCTGTCAGCTTGGTTAAGGAAAAAATTTTAAATATATATAAATATTTGATATACAATTATTTATATATTTTATTTGAACAACGAAAAATACTTTTTTATTTTTGGGGAAACTACTATTTGTTGTGTTAAAACGTCTTTTTACGGTCGCATTTTTTTGCTTTTGGGTTCAATTTTCATCAGGTCAGGCTATAGACAATGCCGCAGTGCTGACACGTAAACAAGTGCCGATATTATGCTACCACCAGATACGTGACTGGCGGCCTGGCGATAAGCAGATCGACAAGGATTACATCATCCCGCCGGCGACATTTAAGGCCCATATGAAGATGCTGGCCGATAGCGGTTATCATACTATTTTGCCCGACCAGTTGTATGAATATTTGGTCAACGGCAGTTCATTACCCGACAAACCAATCCTGCTTACATTTGATGACGACGACGAAGATGGGTTCAAGGTAGCCCGCCCGGAATTAATTAAATATGGTTTTAAGGGCGTGTTTTTTATTGTTACGACCAATATTGAAAAAAACAAATATTATATGGACGGAAAGCAATTAAAACAGCTTTCCGACGAAGGCAACGTCATCGCCTGTCATACCAGGGACCACGTGAATTTTAAGAAGCTGAAAGGCGGCGCCTGGGAAGTCCAGGTGGATAAGCCGGCAAAAAAACTGGAAGCCATTACCGGGAAACCGGTAAAATACTTCGCTTTTCCTTACGGCTTGTGGAATTCGCAGAACCTGCCCGAACTGCATAGGCTTGGTTTTGCGGCGGCCTTTCAACTGACAGACGCACGCGACCCCGGTGATCCTTTAATGACCATACGGCGTTTGATCGACTGTGGCTACTGGGACGCCGGAACACTTGATTATAATATCAAGCACGATTTCGGGAGGGTAAAAAAGGAGATGAAGGTAACCGCCCAATTGCAACCTAAACAAGTCTCGGGCAATCCTCAAAAGCGAAAAGATTCTTCACGGAATTATGCGGTACAGTGACGTGAAGTTACTTTTTGCCTTATCGGATATTTTAGCTTACTTGATAGTTGTGTCATAACCGACGGCACAGAATCTTGAGATGAATATCTAAAGCATCATGCTGTTCTATTGCTCAGGAATAACTTTCTTATGTTTTCCTTCATCTGAAATATCATCCCAAGATTCAACCTTCGCAAGGGATCGCTAATTAACTAGTCACCAATCAACAAACCACTACTTCACAACCTCCACCCATTTCCCTTTTTCCAATGCACTGATGGTATTATTGTACATCGCCTGGCAATAAGTTGCAGGCAGGTAATATTTGCCGGCGTAGGCTGCATTCAACAATACGTAATAGGTCGCTTCCTTGTCGGGCTCCAAACCGAAAAAGGTATTCACGCGGTCGTCCCTGATATCACGATAATTCGATGGCGATTCATCTTTGAACGAATTATCATTATCCATTAGCCGCATATTGATGATCTCCCAGCCCGATGGAAAGACTTGTGTCAACGCCAGGTTTTGATAGTCACCGCGCGTTCCGGGGTTTTTGATGTTTACCTGCGCCATGAAATCGGTTCCCTGCTTCAAACTGGTCGGGTCGATAGGTTTCCCGTTCAGCGTAAAATAACCCACGCGCATTTCCAGCAGATCGGAGTTATTGGCTATGTCAGGTTCCTGCCCAAATGATGGCTGCCCTTTTTGTATCAACCTGACATACAATTTATTTTGCCCATTATTCTTAAGCGATACTTTGCCGGTATTGGGCGACATCACCGATTGCCACAGGTACGACTTTGAACTTACCGGCGATAAATTATAGCTGAATTGTAGTTTGTTCTGCGTACGCGTTATGCCGCAATATTCGGATATCGCCAGCAGCGAATAGGCCGTTGTTTGTGTACTATACCAGTCGTCGTCGGAAAGACGGTAAGCGACCGTCCTGAACTGTTGTGACGCTTTTTGCTGTTGCCCGAGAATGGTCAGTGTTTCCAATATCATCGCCTCGTCGCGCAGATCGGAGCCATAGGTGCCGTACATCATACTATAGGGTTTGACAGTCAACGGTAAACCGGTTATCATTTGTTGTCCAACTTTAGGTTGCCCCGCCAGTTTATAGGCAGCCGCCAATCGCCATTTGGCGTCATCGCTCAGGTATTTAAATTCCTTCAAACGGTTCATCGCGCCTAATTCAGGTACATGGGCCAGGGCCAGCAGGTAAAGGCGATAGGCCTGTATCAGATCCGAACCATAAAAACTCCGCGTATCGGGCCCCCAGGTTAGGGCTTTTAGTTTCTGGTACTTTTTCCAATTCTCCACGAAACCTATCGGCAGGGTATACCCCTTCGCTTGAGCAGCCAGCATAAAATGCCCGGCATAATTGGTGCCCCATTCATCCGATTCCGCCTCGTCGGGCCAGTAGCTCATACCGCCGTCGGCCACCTGGAAATCCTTCAGCCGATTGATCGTCGCCTTTACATTATGGTCGATATCGGCCAATTGTCTCGGCGTCAGGTCCATGATCTGGCTCAAATACAATTGCGGGAAACCAGAAGACGTAGTCTGCTCCACGCAGCCGTACGGGTACTCGATCAGGTAGTCGAGTCGCTTTTGCAAATTCAGTGGTGGAATGCTGGCAACTTCCAGGGTGGTTTTATTCGTGCCGATCATACCCACAGGCGTGTAATCAGCGCTCCAGGTTTCACCAGGCGCCAGTTCTTTTTCGGTTACTTTGGTTATCGGCGGGTTCGGGTTCCTGATATTGATCTCGATATCGTAATTGGCTGTTTCGTTGCCGCTTCGCGCGGTTACCTTTACTTTTCCCGCTCCTACAAAATTCTTTACATCCAGGTCGAAGGTAACCAGTTGATCGCCCGGCTTATCAAAAGTAACGGTCTTTTGGTTATTCCCAGCCAGGTTGCTGAACACGTTCGACTGTACCTGCAGGTTAACGGTCTTTACATAATTCTCCATCGCGAATACGGTAATAGGTAATTGTATTTTTTCGGACGGACCTAACACCCTTGGCAATGTCGCCAGGATCATTAATGGTTTCTTAACCGTTACATCCTTTTCTGCAAAACCATAGCTTCCCTCGTGTCCTGCAATGACCATGGCTTTTACGGAACCAATGTATTGAGGAAGCGTAAAGCTGTGTGTTTGTTTGTCGCCTGCCGCCAGGTGGAATGGCCCGAGAAATTTAACAACAGGCTTAAAACGGTTAACGGTGACGTTTTTATTTGTTCCGTTAGTCCCGTCGCCGCCGATGCTCAATATTCGTTCTAAACCGCCGCCATAAGCCCCGATCACGTAATCGAACAGGTCCCAGGTTTTCACGCCAAGCGCCTCGCGGGCATAAAAAGCCTCGTGCGGGTCGGGTGTTTTATAGTTGGTAATATCAAGCAGGCCTTCGTCGACGATTGCAATGGTATAGGTCATTTCCTTGCCCGATGCCTCCGATACCGTTATGGACGATCTCGTTTCCGGCCGCAGCTTATCGGGCATACTGATCACTGGTTTCAGTATGGTTTCCGGGTCTTCAACAGTCAGCGGGATAGCTCCGTACATGCGGATTGGCAGGTCATTGACGGTTTGTGAATGGCGTTGTAACAACGTTACATTGACAAACACGTTCGGCGCCATGCCCCGTTCTATTTTGAACGTGTACCGGGTCTGGCCCTTTTTAGTATCGATCCAGTTGGTTTGCAATACCTTAACACCATTCTCGATACTGATGAGCGCCCTGCCGTCCGAACTTGTCGGTATTGTTAACGTAGCTTCGTCGCCAACCTTATAGGTTTTCTTATCGGATGTAAAGGACAGCATTGCAGCCTCGGTAGAGTTGCTTTGCTGCAGTCGTTCGGCCCAGTTCGGCCAATCGATATAAACGATCTTACCGGATGAATGCCCGCTCGTTCCGTCTTTTACGCGGATGAGGTAACGGCCCCAGTCGTCCGGATCGACATGCAGGGTCCACTTGCCACGTCCATTTTCAAGCCGCACGCTCTCAGTTTTTATGAGCTTGTTGTACTCATCCTGTGTGAAATTACTCATGTCGTCGCCACTATTGTCCCACCACCAGCGCCATTGGATACGATACAACTCAACCTGCACATCGCGACTGCCGTTTATGGCCCCTCCATGCGTGTCTACATCTGCAATGTCGATTGTGTTGTCACGTCCTGTATACAGCATATCTGAAATATTGTCATTACCCCGGGGTGTTTTCAAACCGACGTAACTGTCATACACATTGTAGGGCATCGAGGTGGATTGTATACTGAAATTGCCCCCGGGCTCAAATACTTTTACCAGGAAGTTGGCCTTAAGCTGACCAGGAGCCTGCTTTTCCAGGTTGATGTCCGTCTTTATCGCAGCTCTGCCATTCTCGTCCAGCCGGCCATCGAATATCGTTTGTGTTTGTGTGGTAAACGCGAGGGTCGGGTCATCGAAAACGTAACCTTCATAACCTTTGAAAGCGGTCGTTTGCGGCGACAGGAAAGCGTCCACTTTAGCCTTCAGATTCTGCGCAATGCCGCCAAAAAGCCAACGCGATTCGAGGGTTCCGGTCACACCATCGCCTTTCGTCAGCTCTTTTGCGTTACCAAAACTCAGGTTGATCTTCAGCCTGTTGGGCATGATGGTTTCGATCTTGACCTTTTTTTCAAAGGATGCGCCACCGACTTTTACTTTGGCGGTCCAGTTGCCGGTGCGGCTGGATTGTTCCGTAGCGGTGTGGAAGCTGTAAAATCCGTCAATAGATTTAGTTGACGTAATGCGTTTGTATATCTTGCCTTCGGGATCGTCAAGCTCAAACTCGACTGGATGGTCGGCAGGCAGCGTTTTTAGCTTATCCTGCAAAATAAAGGTTAGGAAAATGGAGTCCCCGGGCCGCCATACGCCGCGCTCACCGTAAATAAAGCCTTTCAGTCCGCGCTGTATAAATTCACCGCTGACGTCAAAGCGGGATAGAGGCAGTGAATTACCGTCATCCAGCTTCAAATAGCCGCGTTCGTTGCCCATTTTCGCAACTAATAAATAAGCTTTACGCTTCAGGTCGAACCTGGCCATGCCGTCGCCATCCGATGCTGTTTGGAATATCACCTGTTTCTGGTAATCGAGCAGCTCCAGCGAAACGCCTTCCATGGGTTTAGCGGTGAGCAGGTTGGTTACAGCCACGGTCATACTGTTATCGGTTCCGCGTTTAGCGATCAGCCCGATATTGGATGCCAGAATATTACGCATGGCCCACTTATCCCTGGTATAATAAGAATCGGTGCAGGGGTCCATGCGCTCGTTCCATTTGTAATTCTGAGGGTAATAATTGTCATACCTCGACCAAAAATCGTCGTCGTCGTCCCGAACACCATTATTGTTTTGGTCATAGGCCGGTCCGTCAGAAACATCGCTGCCTTCTTCATCATCGCTGCTATTATCACTTTTCGCCGTTACCGTGCCGGCTTTACAATTGAACAGCGAGTATTCCTTCCTGAAACCAATAATAACACGATAGATGGCTCCGGGTTCGGCTCTCAGCAACTGGTCGATGTCGAGCATAAATCGATTCTTCTTATTCAGGTTGAGGCTTTTATCCTGGTCAAGACGGATGGTTTTCTGCAATATAGGCCGGCCGACCATACGCAGTTCATTACTGCCATTAAAATCATTGGTTTGAAAGTATTGCGGAACGTTATTCTCGTAGATCTTAACGATGCTTACATCCACGGCATTCAGATTTACCGCCTCAAAGGGCATGGATAGTCTGCCCGAATCAGGTAGTATAACACCCTTGCCGGGTATTTCCACCGAGGGTAGCCTGTTTTCAAAGAAAACGTTGGCTGTATATGCCCGGGGGATCTTTTTATGAACGATGTTTTCCACGCCTTCATTTACAAACGCCGTATAATTCCCGTCGAGACGTTCAGGAGCAAAAAGTTTAACCGTACTGCCCTCGATCGTATAGGACGGCTCGCCTATATTCTTTATGCCGGTTAAGCCGTTTAGCTCTTGCCCGACCATGATCGGGTCGGAAAATTGTACCAGTACATATTGATCGTTATCCTGTACCGCCTGTATATTAAGGACTTTGAAATCACCGATAGCGGGTACTTCAAAGTCTTTGCTGCCTTTTTTGTCGATGTTTAGACCGCTACCGTCCCAGCTTACTGTAAGCGGGCTGGCGCCGGCCCGGGCACGGTTGAGTTCGGTCACAGTGAATTTATGCGTGCGTGTAATTGGGTTGTGCTGCCAGCTAATATGAACCGGGTTGGCATAATTCGCGCTGATAAGTTTTTCAACGTTAGCAGATTCCTCGGCGTCAGCGGTCTGCACTTCACCCTCCATTTTCATTTTATCGAGGGAAGTGTTGGTGGCGCTTCGTAAACCGGTGAACGAAACAGTAAAATCGGGTTTGATGGTTTGGAACGAGAATTTAAAGTCATCAAACTGCGAAGGAACCTCGATAACTTTGTCCAGCCTGAAATCGGCTGAATAGCCCTGGTCAGCAGTCAATTTACCGTCGGGCCTGAATTCAATTGTTCGTTCATCAACCCAATAGGCCTTGCCTTTTATGGCAGGAGAAAAGTCAAAAATGCCGTCAGGAAGCCGGTCATTTTGTACGTGCGTTGTCGGCACTTCGCTGGCTAACCTGATGCGGATGGTATTTTCCTTAGATATTACACCTGTGGTATAGGACTCGATATATTTACTGAAAGCCTGGTCGACCGCGTTGTTCCTGTGTCGGAAATGAAAGATAAGGAATGTGCCCAAAACCAGGATTACAATTGTGCCGACAGTAACAGACAGCAATTTCCGGAAAGGGGCAGGGTTAGGTTTTTTGTCCATCGTTCAGGTTTATTTATCTCTGAAATTTATACAAATTCCGGTGATAAATTATCCAAACGAGGAAGAATATTTTTTGACACTACCGGATCATCACTCCCGGTTTATTCACAATAGGTAATTTGATAAAATTGGATTCGACGATGCTTTCTGGCAGGAAAATGAACTTCTTATCGTAAATATCTTTACCGATATAATAGCTGAGCCAGTATTCGTTGTTTAGTCCAAATGTAGCTTCGTCTATCGGTTCTACCAGCACAAAGGCATTTTCATTCACAACGGGGAACATGTGGCGCAAGGTGGACGTTTTGATCTGTTCGCCGTTTTTTTCACCATAGCCTTTTGCGGTGATCAGCACGTTTTCTATCGGCTCATTCTTCAGGTTGATCAGGTATACGTACCAGGTTTTGCTGTGAATGTTCTCGCCTTCAAGGGCAACCGCAATAGCAACATCCTTAACTATATTTTCCGGGAGGTCTTTTATCATGTTTTTGGTTGTAAAATTGAAAGGTTGCAAGTTGTGAGGGTTATTGATTTGCTCAACATTTCAATCTTACAACTTGCACCATTCCAGCTTATTTCTTCTTCACAAATCTCTTTCCATTCGCCTTTTTCGGAGCTTTGGCTTCTGCCTTGGCCAGGGCTTTGCATTCGTCATAGGTGAGCGCCTGCGGCTCCTTGCCTTTAGGTATTTTAACGTTTTGCTTGCCGAATTCAATATAGGGGCCAAAGCGGCCGTTCAGAACTTTCACGTCGGGTGCTTCAGTAAAAGTTTTGATCACTCTTTCCGAATCACGTTTGCGCTTGTCATGTATAATTTCTACCGCCTGTTCTTCGGTCACATCCAGCGGATCCACATCCTTTGGCAGCGAATAGAACGCGCCATTGTGCCTGATATACGGACCAAACTTACCAATGGCCACCGTCATATCTTTATCTTCAAATATTCCGATGTTTCTTGGCAGCTTGAATAGTTCGAGCGCCTGGTCAAGCGTAATGGTCTCGATGCTCTGACCGGCCCGTAAACTGGCGTATTGTGGTTTGTCGGGGTCTTCGCTATCGCCTACCTGTACGAACGGACCAAAACGGCCTATCCTTACGGAAACTTTCTTGCCGCTTTCAGGGTGGACGCCTAATTCGCGCTCACCAGTAGCTTTGTCAGCCTTTTCGATGGTATTTTCGACGCCTTTATGGAATGGGCCGTAGAATTTGCGGATCATATCCGTCCATTCCTCCAGTCCCTGGGCTATTTCGTCAAACTGTTTTTCGACGCCTGCTGTAAAATGATAGTCTACAATCTCCTTAAAGTATTGGATCAGGAAATCATTTACCACCGAACCGATATCGGTCGGAAATAGCTTACCGCGTTCGGCGCCGGTATTTTCCGACCGTTCTTCTTTAGTAATGCTTTCACCTTTCAGTGTCAATACTCTAAAATTACGTTGTCTGCCTTCGCGGTCTTCTCTAACCACATAGCCACGGTTTTGTATAGTGGAAATAGTAGGAGCGTAGGTAGATGGCCGGCCGATGCCCAGTTCTTCCAGCTTTTTCACCAAACTGGCTTCGGTATAACGCGCAGGTGGCCGTGAGAAACGCTCAGTGGCGGTCATTTCCTGTAAGCTCAGTACCTGGCCCTTCGTCAAAGGCGGCAGTATGGCGTTTTCTTCGCCATTTTGCAGATCGTCATCTTCGTCCGACGATTCCAGGTAAACTTTCAGGAAACCGTCGAATTTCATCACCTCGCCGTTCGCTACCAATTCCTCTTTGCGGGTTGATATGCTGATCTTTGCAGTGGTCTTTTCAAATAGAGCTTCACTCATCTGCGAGGCTATGGCGCGTTTCCAGATCAGTTCGTATAAGCGTTTTTCGGCAGAATCGCCATCGATTGTATGTGCATCAAAATAAGTAGGACGGATAGCCTCGTGCGCTTCCTGTGCACCTGCACTTTTCGTTTTATATTTTCTTAGTTGATGATATTTTTCGCCATATGCCGAGTTGATCTCTTTTGCGGCAGTATTCAGCGCCAGGTCGGATAAGTTGACTGAGTCGGTACGCATGTAAGTGATCTTTCCCGATTCGTACAGCTTTTGAGCGACGGTCATGGTGCGTGACACCGAAAAACCCAGCTTTCGGCTGGCTTCCTGCTGCAGGGTGGAAGTGGTGAACGGTGCCGCGGGCGAGCGCTTGGTCGGTTTGGTTTCCAGCGAGTTGATCTTAAATTCAGCGCCGGTACAGTCCTTTAAAAACTTCTCGGCGTCTTCCTGTTTGCTAAAGCGCTCGGCCAGTTCGGCTTTAAAAGCCTCTTTGCCTTTGCCGAATATGGCTGTTATTTTAAATGCGGCTTCAGCCGTGAACTTATTGATTTCGCGTTCACGCTCGACGATAAGTCGGACAGCAACCGATTGTACACGGCCGGCTGATAAAGAAGGCTTTACTTTTTTCCAGAGAACAGGGGAGAGCTCAAAACCGACCAACCGGTCGAGCACACGGCGAGCCTGCTGCGCATTCACCAGGTTGTAATCGATCTTCCTTGGATTTTCGATCGCATTTAAAATAGCCGGTTTGGTTATTTCGTGGAAGACGATCCGACGGGTATTGGCATCCTTCAGACCCAAAGTATCGAACAGATGCCAGGAAATAGCCTCACCCTCACGGTCCTCATCCGATGCCAGCCAAACCATTTCAGCTTCCTTGGCGAGTTTTTTTAACTCGCTTACGACCTGCTTTTTATCGGCAGGCACCTCATATTTTTGTGCAAAGTTATTTTTGATATCTATCGCGTCTTCCGACTTCACCAGGTCGCGGATATGCCCGTAGCTCGACTTCACGGTAAAATCCTTACCAAGGTAGCCTTCAATGGTTTTCGCCTTGGCGGGAGACTCAACTATAAGTAAATTCTTAGCCATTCAGTAAGGTTATTTTTTGCAAATAAAATATAAAGTAGGGTAAACGCAAATTGTTTTCTTCCGGATCTTGTAATGTTGGAACGTTGAAAGGTTGGAAAATTGACGGCCTGGCAGACTAAATTGTCGTATTGTTTTATTGCTGTGTTGCTAATTTAATTTTCCAGGTTTACAACATTCCAACAAAAAATCACATCAAAAAACCACCGCCGAGCAGGTCGCTGCCTTCGTAGAACACAGCCGACTGGCCGGGCGCTATACCCGATACGGCATGATGAAAGTCTACCTTCATGTGTTCGCCCATTTGCTGGATGGTGCTTGTTGTCCCCGCATCCTTATAGCGGATCTTGGTAACCGCCTCAATAGGTTCGGTTATACTTTCGTACTTAACCAGGTTCAGGTTCCTTACCCAGGCTGTTCTTTGCTCTAATTCGTCGTGAGTACCCAGGATAACAGTATTTGTTTCCGGTTCGATACGCTTAACAAACATCGGCTGACCCAAAGCTATGCCCAAACCTTTACGCTGGCCGATAGTGTAAAAAGGATATCCCTCATGCTTGCCCACAATAGTCCCGTCAGTCAATACAAAATTGCCGCCTGCAACCTTGTCGTCTAAGTCTTCAACCTTATGCCTTAAAAAAGCCCTGTAATCGTTATCCGGCACGAAGCATATCTCGTAGCTTTCACTTTTGTTGGCCAGATCGACCTGACCCATTTCCAGTGCCATCTGCCTGATCTCCTTCTTCGTAAAACTGCCTAATGGAAATTTCGTGCGTGCTAAATTCTTTTGCGACACGCCCCACAGCACGTACGACTGGTCCTTGTTTTCATCAAGCCCTTTGGAAACGACATAGCGTCCGTTATCATGCAAACGGATATTTGCATAATGCCCCGTTGCAATAAACTCGCAATCGAGTTTGTCCGCACGTTTCAGCAGCGCTTCCCATTTGATATGGGTGTTGCATAAAACGCATGGGTTAGGGGTGCGGCCGGCCATGTATTCGTCCACGAAATTATCGATCACAAAATCGCCGAATTCGCTGCGTATATCCAATATGTAGTGAGGGAAGCCATAAGTAACAGCCAGCGCCCGCGCATCATTGATGCTATCGAGGCTGCAGCAGCCTGTTTCTTTGGAATTGCTGCCGGATGAAGCATAATCCCAGGTCTTCATGGTGAGACCGATCACTTCGTAACCCTGCTCATGAAGCATGACGGATGCCACGGAACTGTCTACCCCGCCGCTCATCGCAACCAATATCCTGCCGTGCTTGCTCATACAGGGCGCAAAGATACGGTTTTGAAAATTGGTGTAAGGTCAGGGTAGGGTAATTTGTGCGAGTGAATAGTCAATAGTGAATGCTCAATGGGTATGCTGTTTTATTTAAACTAAATAGTTATGTAAATTATTTAATATATTGATTATCAATATAAATTAACCAATAGTTAATAAGTAAAAGCCGGATAAATCCTCAATTGACCATTCAATATTGGCCATTCACAACGCGCATCATCCTATAAAAACAGTCTTAATATTCACAAATTCATGTATGCCGAACAAGCCTAATTCGCGCCCGTAACCCGATTGTTTGATGCCGCCAAATGGCAGCCGCGGGTCTGATTTTACGAGCGCGTTAACGAAGCACGAGCCTGCTTGTAACTGCGTCGCAGCGATTCTTTCACCTCTCTCAATATTCCGTGTGAACACAGCCGATCCTAAACCGAAGTTGCTGTCGTTGGCTATACGTATCGCATCTGCTTCGTCTTTAGCAACAATGATCGCTGCAACCGGTCCGAACAATTCTTCTTCGTACGCGGGCATTCCGGGTTTTACATTGGTAAGTACCGTCGCCGGGTAGAAGGCGTTTTTACCTTTAGGGATTTCGCCGCCAAGGATACATTTGGCGCCTTTTTTTATTGATCGCTTTACTTGGTCGTGCAATACGTTTCTCAGGTCAACGCGGGCCTGGGGACCAATATCCGTTTTCACATCCAAAGGGTCCCCCAGTTTTTTCGCTTTCATTTTTGCGAGAAACAGTTTGGTAAATTCCTTTTGAACCGGCTTAACCACAATAAATCGCTTAGCTGCAATACAACTTTGCCCGCTGTTGATGATACGGCTATTAACACAAGTTTCTGCAGCTTTTTCAAGGTCCGCGTCCTCCAGCACAACATAGGCGTCGCTGCCGCCGAGCTCAAGTACCGTCTTTTTCACCAGCGATCCTGCTTTTTGCGCCACCTGTTGACCCGCTGAAGAACTTCCGGTTATCGTAACGGCTTGTATTAAAGGATTCTCGATTATTTTTTCAATCATTGAGCTGCCAACCATCAACGTTTGAAAGACATTGTCGGGAAACCCGGCTTGTCTTACTATTTCTTCGATAGCCAACGCGCATCCGGGCACGTTGGATGCGTGTTTTAATACACCGCAATTACCCGCGGCAAGAGCGGGAGCGAGAAAGCGAAAAACCTGCCAGAACGGAAAATTCCACGGCATTATTGCCAATACCACACCGATAGGCTGAAAACTGACATAACTTTTTGAAGCCTCTGTTTTTATAAGCTGGTCGGCCAGAAAGGATGTGGCATTGGCAGCATAGTAGTCGCAAACTGCCGCGCATTTTTCTACTTCGGCCGCTCCCTGGTTGACCGGTTTTCCCATTTCCTGTGCCATTAATATCGCAAGCTCTTTTTTTTGTGCCCGAAGTATAGCCGCCATCTCTGTCAGCCGTTCGCTGCGCTCATGGTTTGGGGAGTTTCGCCAGCTTAACCAGGCTTTATGCGTTTGTTTTATTCTCTGGTCGACCTGTTTTGGGGTGTGAGACCGATAAGTCTGGATGATTTTCCCGTTGGCTGGATTGATCGAAATGATGCTCATAACCGCTTTACTATTCAAAAATAAAACAGTTAATGATAAAAAAGGTTAGAAAATGGAACTATGACCTTTCGGAAGCTTTAATCAATTTTTCATCAGGCTGATGGATATTCTCAACCTGGTCACCTATCTTGGAGTTAATGGCATGAACAATCTGGTCGAGTTCTTCCGCCGACTTATTGACGTTATCCAATATCCTTATTTTTTCTTCCATCAGGGACGAAACTTTCATCATATTGGCAAGCCCGATGATATTGGCCAGGGGCCGCCGTATCTCGTGCGAGCTGAGCCAGGCAATTTCCTTCAACTTCTCGTTCTGCCGCGTAATTTCCTGTTCCTTTTGCTTCGTAACCGTAATATCGTTATAGACCGCGATGTATCCGGTATGTTCGTTATTTTCGTCGAATAATGGCGTGTATTCGCCATGTACCCAGAACTTCTGGCCATTTTTTTTGTGACATTGTACCTCGACCGAAAATGATTCCAGCGCTGCTTTACGCTTTTGGATAGCGCTAAGCATTTCCATATCGGTTTCCTCCCCGGCGAAAAAAGTAGCTGCAGCGTAGCCTGCAACTTCGTCGAGCTTATAGCCTGTAAAATCAGTGAAAGCCTGGTTCACCCAGGTAACAAAATTATTCTTGTCGGTGATGATAATGATGTTGTTTACCTTAGTTATGATGCGGCCAAGCCTTTTTACTTCGTTATCCCTTCGTCGTGCTTCGCGTTCGCTTTTAAACAATTTTTTCTCATCTATCAGTACCAGCCTGTAAATCAGGAAACTGGTGATGATCACGAACACGAACCTTCTTGAATTGCTGAACATGTCAAATGCCGACGAACTGAGCAAATGCTGATATACCGATAGCATGTGGTCGCTGAATACGATCCATGCCAGCGAGACAGATAAATAGATCAGGGCGATCCGTAGTGCGCCAGGCCTCATGTGCGATAGAATACTATAAGCACATTTTTATACGTATTTCTGACATTAAAAGTTAGGTTGCCTGTTAAAATTAACAGACAGTATATCAGTAGGATATGATCTGATCAGGCATTGCGCACCTGCCCGTTGCCATTGATGAGCCACTTGTAGCTTGTAAGTTCAGGGAGCCCCATGGGCCCCCTGGCATGGAGTTTTTGCGTGCTTATTCCGATCTCCGCACCGAGCCCGAATTGCGCGCCATCGGTAAAAGCGGTTGAGGCATTTACATATACAGCCGCTGCATCCACCTTGTTGAGAAATTCAGCGGCGGCGGCGGCGTCTTCTGTAATAATCGCTTCACTGTGTTTTGAACTATATTGAGCGATGTGATCCAGGGCCTCTTGCAGATCATCTACGGTTTTAACAGCCATTTTTAGCGACAAAAATTCAGTGCCGAAATGTTCAGGTTTGGCCTTGTGCAATAATTCATTCGGATAATGCCCCTGCAAAGCGGCAAAAGCCGGGTAGTCGGCATAAATCTCCACGTGCTTTTCGCCAAGCGGCCTGGCCAGTTCCGGCAATTCACAAATGCGTAGCGAATGTATAATCAGGCAATCCAAGGCATTGCAAACACTAACACGGCGCGTTTTTGCGTTGCAGATAATTTCGGCGCCTTTCCGCAAATCGGCCGTTTCATCAAAATAGGTATGAACGATACCGGCGCCGGTTTCAATTACCGGTACCTTACTTTGCTGGCGTACCCGGTCGATCAGTTGCTGGCTGCCGCGCGGGATGAGTACATCGATGTAACCAACGGCCTCGAAGAGCGCCTCGGTAGCTTCCCGCTCTGCTGGTAAAAGCACGGCAGTATTTTTATTGATACCATGTCGTTCCAGCACTTCATGAATGATGGTTATAATGGCGTTATTTGAATATTCCGCGTCACTGCCGCCTTTTAGAACGCATACATTGCCCGATTTAAAACAAAGCGCAAACACGTCAAACGTAACATTGGGCCTGGCCTCGTATATTACGCCTACGACACCGAGGGGCACGCTTACTTTGGTTATCTGCAAGCCATTAGGCATCGTTTTTTCAGAAAGAACATGTCCCAGCGGGTTAGGCAGGCCGGCTACATTCAGGATATCTTTTGCAATGTCTTTTACCCTTACTTCGGTTAGCTTCAGCCGGTCGTATTTCGGATCAGACGGATCCATCCGGTCCAAATCTTTTTGATTTTCCGTCAACAAATGATCTATCCGGGCAATAGTAGCTTCAGCCAGATCTTTTAGCACGGCAGTGATCGTTTCAGGCGAAATTCCCGCTATGCTCCGGCCCGCCGCAAGTGCGTCCTCAAAATAGTTTCTGTATGTTGCCGCTGTTTCCGTCATAACAGGTAAAGATAGTCATAATGCACCAGCGGCTTCTGATTTTTTTGACCGATCCGCTCTTTGGCCTTGTCCGAACCATATTCAGCTATACCCAGGCCAATCAGTTTATCGTGGTCATCAACCAGCTTAACGATCTCGCCTTTATTGAAATCGGCCTCGACCTTAGTAATACCCACGGGAAGCAAACTCGTTGCCTTGCTGGAAGTAAGCGCAGTCTTTGCGCCTTCGTTCACTTTTACCACACCTGTTGCGGCATGTGCCGAGTGCGCTATCCATTTCTTTTTGCCCGACTTGCTTTTATCAGGCACAAAGCTCGTATGAACTGCCCTGCCATTAAGTACCTTAGTCAGGATATGTTCTTTTGTTCCGTTGGCAATATGCACCGCGATGCCCAATTGCGCCACCTTTTGCGCCATAGTCGACTTGGTGGCCATGCCGCCGCGGCCAAACTGCGAGCGCCCCGAGGCCACGAATGATGAAAGTGCGGGAATTGCACCGTCAATTTCGGTGATCAGCTTCGAACCGGGTAATTTCGGGTCGCCATCATAGATTCCGTCGACGTTGGTCAGGATAATCAACGCTTGCGCGTTCAGCATGGAAGCGATCAGCCCGGCAAGTTCGTCGTTATCAGTAAACATCAGCTCGGTTACCGATACTACATCATTTTCGTTAACAACAGGTATCACGTGGTGTTGCAGCAATACCTCCAGGCAATTGCGCATATTGAGGTAATGCAGGCGGTCGCGAAAGTCTTCCTTAGTCACCAATATCTGCGAGCACAGCATATCGTGCTTGCCAAAAAGATCAGCATAAGTATTGATCAGCTTTACCTGCCCGATAGAGGCCAGTAATTGGCGCGCGGCAATAGCATCCGATTTCTCGGAAATGGTTATCATGCTTCGTCCTGAAGCTACCGCACCCGACGATACCAAAATTATCTCAATACCCTGTTTCCTGATAATGGCCATCTGTTCAACCAAATGTCCGATGCGAGCCAAATCGGGCAGTCCATTGGATTTGGTCAGCACGTTGGAGCCGATCTTGACGACGATGCGGTGGTAGTTGAAGGCCATGAGGCAGGAGTAATTAGGCCTCAATTATAAGAAATTATAGTTATTTGGTGGGAGTTATAGCAGAATTTCGAATGTCAATATTTCGCTTCCGAGCTCTTAAATCAGTGAAATCGTGATTGGAATCGGTGAAATCCTAACTAATGAACCCTTTCACATATTCCTTCGTAAGCTCCTCCTGCGGATTAAGTAAAAGCTCTTCTGTAGGGCCGAACTCGATGATCTTGCCCATATACACGAAGATGATGTAATCGGACACCCGCCTCGCCTGGCGGAGAATGTGGGTTACCAGCACTATGGTATATTGCTCTTTCAGTTTTATAAAAAGGTCCTCGATGATGCTGGTTGAAACCGGGTCGAGCGCCGAGGTGGACTCATCACCTAAAATAATTTCAGGTTCAACTGCCAACCCGCGCGCCAGGCACAAACGTTGCTGCTGACCGATAGATAATCGTGTTGCCGGCGCATTCAACCGATCCTTTACTTCGTTCCATAGCCCTGTTGCTTTCAATTGCGTTTCTACGATCTTATCCAGGTCAACCTTTTTACGCGTGCCATGTATGCGCGGGCCGTAAGCCACATTGTCGTAAATGGACATCGGCAGGGGATAGGGCCGCTGTGAAAGCAACCCCATCTTTTTACGAATATGCGTTACTTCAGCTTTCGGATCATAGATATTTTCGCCATCGACTAAAACTTTGCCGGTCACTTTTATATCAGGTGTATCATCCAATAAGCGATTAAAACATTTCAGCAAAGTAGTTTTGCCGCATCCGGACGGGCCTATGATCGATATTACTTTTTTATTCGGAATATTAATGGAGATATCTTTTAAAATTCGCTGATCGCCGGCGAAAACGTTCAGATGTTGTATGCTGATATGCGGATTGTTGGTCATTACTTAATGTTTTTAGATAACCGTTTTGATAGGACGGATGATAAAATGGTTATAATCAGAACGATGATGGTTAATATCAGCGCCGAGGCATAGGCGCGGCCCTGTACCTCTGCGACCGGGCTTCCTAATTGAAAAAATATAGCCAATGGCAGCGTAGCAGCCGGTTGATGCAGCGACGTGGGTATATTGTCGCTGAACCCGGCTGTAAACAACACAGACGCAACGTCGCCGATGGCCCGGCCGAAGGAAAGCAGAATGGCGGTAAATATTCCCGGCCTGATTTGGCGCAAAACGACCTTGGCCATTTCCCAACGTGTGGCGCCGAGGGACAGCGAAGCGTCGCGCAATTCTTTTGGGACGGTTTGTATTACCTCGTCCAGCGTGCGAACAAGGATTGGGATAACCAGCAGCGTAACCGCCAGGATACCGCCGAGCAATGAGGCCCGGATACCAAAATAAACCATAATAAAAAAGCCGAATGCACCGTACACGATTGACGGAATGCCGAACAGCACATCAAAGGCAATTCGCAAACCATTGGCAATTATATTTTTACCGCCCAGGTACATATTCATATAAATCGCTACCGGGATACTGATCAAAAGGCCCAGCCCAGTGGCTCCGCCGGCCACATAAAGTGAGCCTATGATTGCATTGAGCACACCGCCTTCCTTGCCGATATAAAAACCGCCGCCGGGAACTTTGCTGATCATATCCCAGCTCATAGAGGGGATGCCTTTATAAAATATCGTCCCAACGATGAGGAAAAAACTGCCTGCAACCAAAATAGTTGCCAGCGCCATAAGAATGCGGAAGAAATTCTCCTCCAGTTTACGCCTGATCATACCGCCAGCTTCCTTTCCACGCGCGCCAGTATTAACCGCGATATGATGTTGAACAATAAGATAATGATGAATAATAGCAGGGCCGCAAACATTAAGGCTGAGTCGTACAGCGGGATCGACATCATTTCGCCGTAGTTATTGGCAATCAGTGCCGGAAGGGGATACCCGGGATCGAAAATAGAATGAGGGACAACCGGATTGTTGCCGCAAACCATCAGCACCGCTATTGTTTCGCCGAAGGCTCGCGATATGGCCAGCACAACCGCTGCCACAATGCCCGGAGTGGCTTTGCGAACGGAAACTTTACGGATGGTTTCCCATTTGGTGGCGCCCAGGGCAAGCGATGCGTCTTTCAGTTCGCCCGGGATAGTATTCAGTACTTCGCAAACAATGCTGACGATGAGCGGGAATATCATCACTGCCAGCACGATACCGCCGGCGAGGACGCTATAGCCCGTGGAAAACTCAACAAAATGCGGCGCTATGTGATCCTGTATTAAAGGAATGATAAAAAGCACACCCCATACCCCGAAGATTACCGGAGGAATGCCCGATAATAGATTTACAAATGGAACAAGTATTTTTCTGATCCGGTTGGGCGCATATTCGGTAATATAAAAAGAAGTAAGTAAGCAAAGCGGCAAAGCAATAAGGATGGAAATAGCTGTTACCCAAAGTGTACCCATTATAAATGGAAAGAAACCAAACAATCCTTTGAGTGGTTTCCATTCGCTCGAGGTCAATAACGAACCCCACGATGATTTATGTAATACCGGCAGGGATTTACAATAAAGGCCGATGCCGATAAATAGTACTATCGAAACTGACAGGCTGGTAAATACCAGCATCAGTTTGGAATAAGCTTTATCTTTTAATAAACGAAAGGACATGATTTGGTTATAGTGGTTGTAAGCGTTGCAGTAGTTGTAAAGCTTAATTTTGGTGATAGTCAAGCTTTACAACTTTTTCAACATCTTCAACTAAAGTTTCTTCAGCTCTTCAGCAAGCTTTTGTTTTGATAATTGGATATAACCGTACTCGTCGACGAATTTTTGGCCGTTGGTAAGTACGTATTTTACAAACTCTTTCAATTCAGGTTTCTGCGGTTTGCCCTTGAACAGGAATCCGAGGTTACGTGCCGGCGGCGAAGGGTATTTGCCATCGGCGATAGCGTCAGTCAGGTGATCTATCGTGTCATAGAAGTTTTCATCCGGATCA
>JAFDZK010000169.1 GCA_018267005.1 Bacteroidota bacterium | reverse complement strand
ACGTGGCCTTATCTTACGATCACCGCATCATCGACGGGCGGGAATCGGTAAGCTTCCTGGTGCGTGTAAAGCAATTGCTGGAAGACCCGGCGAGATTGTTGCTGGGTGTCTGACCCCTGCTTTGTTGACTAAAGAATTTCGCTGATTGATAATATAAGCCCGGTTTTGCCGGGTTTTTTTATGGGCTGGAACCAGCGCCTGGTTAGTAACTGAACAAATTGTTAATCTATGCGCACCGGATTTTTTATCCTGTGCTTAAAAAATTTCATAAGCCGATATAATTTACTGCAAAATGTTCCGTTAGTTAAATTGTAACTTTCCTGTTACGTCCATCGTAATACATTTATTCTAAATGTATTGCGAGCAAGATCGGTTGATTTTGGGAGGGATGCAGGCAGAGATTTAACCTACGAAACCAATGAAAAAGCCCCTGTTAATTGCGACAGTATTGATCGCTGTTCTCCTCATTGTGCTATACTCATGTACGCACGATGTGATCAAACCCTCCACAAGCGGCACTTCAGGAAATACATCAGGCACAGGCGCCAATTCGGGCAGCGGCTCCGGCACGGGAAGCGGCACAGGAACGGGGACCGGCACAACTTCGCCGGACAGTGTCTGCTTTAAGACGGATGTGCTGCCCCTGTTCCAAACCTATTGCGCGAGCACCGGCTGCCACGACGCGGCCTCGGCCCAGGAAGGGCTGGTATTAACCAGCTATACGAATATTATGCGAGGGATCACAGCGGGCAATCCCGCCGAAAGCAAGTATTACCACATTATTACCGATGGTGAAATGCCGCCGAACAACTCGCCGCAGTTGACCGCGGCGCAGTTGGCCACCATATCCAAATGGATAATGCAAGGTGCGAAAAATAATACCTGCGCCATTACAACTTGCGATACCACCAGGACGACCTACACCAATGGCATTTCGCAAATATTTGCAACCTATTGTAACGGTTGCCACGGTGTTGCACCAGGCTCGGGTAACGTCGTTTTAAGCAATTATGCAAGCGCCAAGGCTGCAGGCACGTCGTTGAAGGCTGCCTTCCTGAACGCAATAAACTATACATCGGCGAGTTCGGTGATGAACATGCCACAGTCGGGTAAACTGCCCGATTGCCAGGTAACCCAGATAACCAAATGGTTGAACAGCGGTTGCCCGCAATAATAGCCCAACCGATGAAATGTTTGATCGCCCTCATAGGTATATCGTTGCTGGGAACGGGTTGTTACTACGATCATGCCGACCTGGCTTATCCTCAATCTAATTCGGCCAGCGGCTGCAATGTTTCGGCCGTAACCTATAGTGCCAGCGTAACCGGAATCTTAAGCGCCAATTGTTATAGTTGTCACGCCGGTTCGGCGGCGGCGGGCGGCGGGATAAAACTCGATACGTATGCAGGGCTAAAGGTTTATGCAGCCAATGGCCAGTTAATGAATTCGGTCAACCATACAGGCGGGATAGCGGCTATGCCCTTAAATGCGGCACAGCTTTCGTCCTGCCAGATAAAAACCATTCAAACATGGATCAATAACGGTACCCCTAATAACTAGAACCCTAAAAACTATGAAAAAGCCCATCCTGTTCCTTGCCCTGGCAGGCGCCTGCCTGCAGGTTCATGCCCAAAAATTGTTTTCGACCAAAACCGGCCAGATCAAATTCAATGCGAGCAGCCCCCTGGAGAATGTTGTAGCGGTAAACAACCAGGTCGACAGTAAAATGGTCGACAAAACCGGCCAGATCGTCTTTAGCGCACTGATCAAAAGTTTCAAATTCGAGAACCAGCTAATGGAGGATCACTTTAACGAAAATTACCTGGAGAGCTCGAAAATACCCAAAGCCGAATTCAGGGGATATGTAACAAATGTCTCGGCGATCGATTTTTCAAAAGACGGTAAATATCCCGTCAATGTGGATGGGACATTGACCATCCATGGTGTTTCGCAAAAGGTCAGTACTGTCGGTATCATGGAAATTTCAGGCGGCAGGCCCAACATAAGCGGGGTATTCAAAATAAAAATAAAGGACTATGGTATTACCGGTTTGTATATCGGCACCAAGATAGCGGAGGAAGCTGAAATTTCGGTCAATTGTAAGTACGAGTGAAAGATGATGGCGGTGAAAAGTGCAGTATGGCGTTGTGCGGGAACGGCGCTGTTTATGATCGGGCTGATGCTGGTTTTTCCCAGGGCCCGGGCGCAAAATGTCGACTTGTTTAAGATGCAGGACGATCAGGATAAAAAAGAGAAAAAGGATAAGACGGACATTACGACTTCGACCTTCAAAACTACGCGGATCATTAACGGGCAATCCATCGAAAATACCGGGGCCGGTATACTTGACCTGAAGATATCGCACCGTTTCGGCATGGTCAATTCAGGCTCGTATAACTTTTACGGGCTCGACCAGGCGACTATGCGCATCGGTATGGATTACGGTATATCAAACCGGCTCGAGATCGGGGCTGGGCGAAGCACTTATAACAAGGAGTTCGACGGTTTTTTCAAATACCGGGTGCTGCGCCAGTCGACAGGAAAGGTAAATATGCCGCTATCGCTAAGCATCGTATCGACGGCGGTAGCGACCACGATAAAAGATCAGCCGGAACCTTACCAGGTACGCTATTCCGACCACCTGGCCTATGTGAACCAGGTATTGCTGGCACGCAAATTCGGCGACTATTTTTCGCTGCAGTTCGCCCCGACAATGGTCCATTACAATATTGTGGCTACCTCGGGCATGCTGAACGACTATTATTCGGTGGGATCAGGTTTTCGGCTGAGGCTGTCCAGGCGTGTAAATCTGACCGGCGAATATTATTACCAGTTCCAGCGGTTGACGGGATATTATAATGCGGCCTCGGTTGGCTTCGATATTGAAACCGGCGGACACGTGTTCCAATTGTTTTTTACCAATTCCACCGGCATTAACGAAAAGAGTTTTATTACACAAACCGACGGGCGCTGGGCTAATGGCGGCGTGCACTTCGGATTTAATATATCAAGAGTGTTTACCGTGGCAAAACATAAAGATGTAACAAATAAATGGTAGAGCTATGAAAAAGATCCTATTAAGCGCAGGAGCTTTATTCCTGCTGGTAGCGCTGGGCGGCTGGTATTATGTCTTTCAGTATTCAAAAACCCATCACAGGGATGTAGCCAATGAAGATGCGGTGGTGGTTTCGGCAGCGCGTATCGTAAAAGACTACGAGGCTAATGAGAAAACCGCCAATGCCAGGTATTTAAACAAGGCCATCGAGATAAAAGGCGTGGTGCTGAAAAGAGAAAAGGACCAGGCGGGCGATATGACACTGACGCTTAAAAGCGGAGATCCGTTTGCCAACGTGTTTTGCACGCTGAAACCCGGCACCACTTTAAATCCCCGCGCATCGACGGTAATGGTGAAGGGCGTATGCACCGGCTTTTTAAGTGATGTGGTGCTGAACGGCGCTATCGTGGTGAAATGAACCGAAAATAAGCTTGCATTAATTAGATAACCCGGTTATGCCGGGTTTTTTTGTGGCGTGAAAAATATCTGAACACATATATTATCTAATAAACCTTCCTTATCAGCCGGGTACTTGCTTGTTTGCTTTTGACCCTGGCCGTTTCCTGTAAAAAGGACTCATTGCAAGTTAAAAAAAGCCTTGACGTACCACCGGTAAAATTCCAGTGAACCTGTTATCCTGACAGCGTCAACCGACGATTACAGCATCCTGGGTGTACATTATTATTACCACGGACATGTTTGGGTTTGCGACGGTTACCAGCAGGTAACTATACATGGTGCCCTTCGAACGGATCGCCCGGGGGAAGCGGGGGATACCTTTACCTGCACATGAATTGGGGCTGGGATGATGAAAATGGTGATGACGAACTATGGCAAGATTTTAATTATTGGAGCGTTTTAAATGGAACGACGGAGGTATATCAGTATAATCAGAGTATGACTTATAATATTCATCCTTAAATAAATAATTATGAAGACGTTGGGTTATTTGACATTTTTGTTGGTGTTTATCACGGTCTCGTGCAAAAAAACAGGCGTTAATAAAGACACGGTTCCGGCAAAGGTTCAATTTGAGATTGTCGATAAAAATCGGGTAAGCCTGGTGAACTCGCTTAACGATAGTGTAAGAATCAGCTACAAGCTAAATGGCGTAAGTTATATCAGCCATCTGCATATTTACCGGGTTCAGACATCACCAACGGACACTACACACATTTCAAAATATAACGGTTTTGTTATTTCAGACTGGAACCAGACAAATGACCAGGGGTATATCTCGAGCGCCAGCGCTGCAGGTGTCCGTAACTTTGACCTGTATTTGAACGGAGTTAATATAGGTACGCTTTATTGGGATTATTGGGGGTATTTATCGTTTAGCTACCCTCCGCCAGCCTCTTCGGATAAGGTAATGCTTAACAGCATTCCGGCGAAATGGGATACTTTAACAGGTTCATTTAGCGACGGCTCACAAATCGTTGAAAATGCGGACTCGCCGGGCGAGTTCGTCTATATTTTAACTTCGCAATGATCGGCACCCATGTTGAAAGTGTGTGAACCCGGTTACGCCGGGTTTTTTTATTTGAGATATTTCGATTGGAATGTATCAATGGCTAAAGCCTCTGTGAAGTAAGTCTTAAATATATCGGACATGGTTTCGTTAGTGAATTTTACGATCGTATATCCGCTGTCAAAACAATCAATTTCAATCTCAGCACCCGGATATTGGATAAGCCCATTTTCAAATATAAAAGGATAGCCCTCCACGTGAGGCAGCTTTTTTTCATCGAGATGGATATCAATAGATATGGGAATGGCTAAGACAGCTCCCCAGTAGAATTGAAAATCGCTATCTATAATTTTCCTAAATTCCTTAGAGGGTAGAATAAAATACTCGTGTTCATAGCCTATTGGCAGGCCTGAAAGATCACCTCCGCCTTCAATATCTGCCAATACCCAATTATATGCATCGATATAATCGTCAAGCGGCCTGAGAATTTCTCCTATAACTGTGTGGCAAGTTATTTTGGAACTCTTTCTGATGACCCAGTTCATAATTATTTTTTCGGAATGATCGCTAATGCTTCGCGTGATCTTTACATGGAGTAACACACCCCTACAACCGCATTACCGAACGCGCCCCCTCTCCAGAGGAATTTTTATACCAGTTTCCGCATCGTCGTGATCACACCCGAGTGCAATCCTTCGTGGAAAGGCAGGAAATTCAATGCGTCGCCGATCGAAGCTATTTCAACGCCATAACGCGTTGTCCAGGCAGTATAGTTGCCGAAAATGCCCTTATTAAAATCTGCATCTAATTCGTCCATCGTGTGGAGGAACTGGTTTTTAATTTTAGCTATCTCGTCGGCGCCGATATAGCCGGCCGGCTTGCTGCCCGACCGGAACTTCTCCCAAAATTCGTCGGTAATATGCGGTGTAAGGTTGGCCCGCTTATAGCACATGCCTTGTTGCGCCGCGATCAAATGCCCCAGGTTCCAGATGATATTATTGTTAAAGCCGGCGGGTATCTTGTTCAGTTGTTCGGCGGTCAGGTCTTTAATGCCTTCGAGTAAAAAAGCCCTTATTTTTTTCAGCGTGTCGATTTGTTGATTCATCCCGGGTTCAAATTGTAGTACAATACTAATTAATGTTATAAATTAGCGTCTATCCAATTACCTTAATTGACATTTCAATGATCATACCTAAACGGGCGGCGCTTTTCCTGGTAGCGGCTGCTATGTTTTCCTGCAAATCGCACCCTTCCGACACCGGGGTTTTGTATTCCGGCGACAGTTTCTGGCGGGTTTCAGGCGGCTCGAAAGCGGCGCAGCATTATTCCAGGCTAACGCAGATCGATACATCCAACGTAAAGAACCTGCAGGTGGCCTGGACCTACCACACCGGCGATGCCGAGGTAAAATACTTTTCACAGATACAGTGCAGCCCGATCGTGGCCAATGGCCTCCTGTATGCTACCACGCCAAAGCTGCGGCTGTTCGCGGTGAACGCCGCAACGGGCGAACAGCGCTGGATATTTGATCCGGCGGGCAATGCCAACTCTGCGCCCGGCACTTTCGGAATGAATAATAACCGCGGCGTTACGTATTGGGAGGACGGCAAGGACAAACGAATATTGTATTGCGCGGGATCGGACGTGTATGAAGTAAATGCGCTGACCGGCGACCCTATCACCACGTTTGGCGACGGCGGTAAGATAGACCTGCACAACGATTTGGGCCGCGATGCCAAAAACATGTACATAACGGCTACGTCGCCGGGCATTATATATAAAGACCTGTATATCGTCGGCAGCCGCGTGAATGAAACCGCCGACGCCGCGCCCGGCCATGTCCGCGCTTACGATGTGCGTACCGGACAATTGAAATGGATATTTCATACCATACCCTATCCCGGCGAACTGGGCTACGATACCTGGGAGGACCCGAAAGCGTACCTGCACATCGGTTCGGCCAATAGCTGGTCGGGCTTTAGCATGGACGAAAAACGCGGGATACTGTTTGTGCCGACGGGATCGGCGGTGTATGATTTTTATGGCGGCAAGCGAAAAGGTTCCAACCTGTTTGCCAATTGCGTGGTAGCGCTGGACGCCGCTACCGGCAAACGGATATGGCATTACCAGGTAATTCACCACGACCTATGGGATAAGGACCTGCCTACCGCCCCTGTGCTGGTAACGATAAAACACGACGGGAAAATGGTCGACGCGGTGGCGCAGCCTACCAAGCACGGGTTTATTTTTGTGCTCGACAGGCTGACCGGTAAGCCCCTGTTCCCGGTAACGGAAACGCCCGTGCCGACGAACTCGGAACTGGCCGGCGAAAAGCCCTGGCCTACACAGCCCATACCCACGTTGCCTGTACCCTTTGCCCGGCAAACGCTGACCGACAAGGATATCAACCCCTACCTGTCTGCCGACTCTAAAGCGGAAGTATTACAACGACTGAAAGGCTACCGCTACGGCAGCATGTTTTTGCCGCCGGGCAAAAAGCCGTCGGTCATATTCCCCGGGTTTGACGGCGGGGCCGAATGGGGCGGTCCGGCTTACGATCCTTCGACGGGCATTATGTATATCAATGCCAATGAAATGGCCTGGGTGATGAGCATGATCGAGTCGCAAAGCAACGCTAACGTGCCGAAGAATGAAGATTTTGCCCAGGCGGGTGAAAGACTTTTCCTGGCCAATTGCATGACCTGCCACGGCCGCAACCGCGAAGGATCGGGTAATTACCCATCATTGATCAGCATCGAAAAGAAATATAAGAACAGCCAGATCGACTCGTTATTGCAGAACGGCCGGCGCATGATGCCCTCGTTCAAACAACTGAGCACGCAGGACCGGCAGGCGATCATATCCTTCATCACCCAAAACAAAACAAGCGGCAAAACCGCCTTTGTGCCCGAGCATAAGAATGTCGACCCTTACCAGGATATCCCTTACGAGATGGCCGGTTACAACAAATTCCTGAGCAAGGAGGGTTACCCGGCCATATCGCCGCCCTGGGGCACGTTGAACGCCGTCGACCTGAACACCGGCAAGATGGTTTGGCGCATCCCGCTGGGCAACGATCCGGCCTTCGCGCAACCCGGCCGACCGAATACCGGCACCGAAAACTACGGCGGCCCGGTGGTTACCGCGGGGGGGCTGTTATTCATAGCGGCTACTAAAGATGGCAAGATACGCGCCTTTAACAAACGCGACGGCAAGCTGCTTTGGGAAGCCACGCTGCCTGCGGCAGGTTTTGCCACACCGGCGGTTTACGATATTGCCAGTAAGGAATACCTGGTGATCGCCTGCGGCGGGGGGAAGCTGAAAACGCAGTCGGGGGATAGCTATGTGGCGTTTGCGTTGGGGAAATGATTTTGAAAAATCAGGAGTTGTTCGAAGCCTCTGACTTCGAACGGGTATGCATGTAGTCTCAGACTACATGCATAGTGGCCCGTAGTCGGGAGACTACGGGCAGCGAGTTTGCGTTGGGGAAGTGTTTGTCCACTTTTTAGGGCGTTCCACTTATGTGGGTATCACTATGGAACACCATAATAGTTAATAAATTAACTACTGTTTAATTTAACCGCAGGGGAAATACGTACTGCAAAGTAAAAATTCAATGAACTCATTATGTTGTTCGAAGTCTCTGTTTTCGGGGGTTTAAATTACTGGTCTGAGACTACGTGGCGTAGTGACCCGTGGTCGGAAGACTACGGACAGCAGAACAGCGTAAGATGAATAATGTTTATGATCGGAAAAACTCTTAGCGGTAAAATGCCTCGAATTGACCTTAAAAAAGGTCTCTGGTTTCTAAGTATTATTCTTTTTATTATCTCCCTATTTCTTCCGTCCTTCTGTACAATTGATAATGTTTGCGGTTTGGGAATTCTTGACCTAATTTTTGGACCTCTTGGGTTGGTTTGCTTAGGAAGTAACTTGATTTGGCTTGCAAACCCACTTTTATTAGTTTCCTGGATCAACAGGAACAAAAGCCCTAAAACATCACTATTTTTTAGCTTATTTGCGACTCTAGCAGCAACTTCATTTTTGCTTTTCCGCACTGTTGCCACTAATGAAGCAGGTCTTCCAAGTAAAATCATCAGTTACAATTTGGGATATTGGTTATGGATGTCGAGCGCTTTCGTTATGTTTCTGTGCAGTCTGGTAAGTATCATGAGCAAGTCGAGCGCCCAACCTTAGTTGGTCTGCCGATTCCCCTCCCGAATCCCATATATTTAATCGCCATCAACTTAAGCAAGCCAATCACTACATTTGGGCACAATAACAGCCATGCCCGTAACGGATACCGCAAACAGACCAAACAAGTATATCCCGTACTTCCTGCTTTGCTGGACACTGCTGAACCTTACGCAGGCCTGGGTGCAGGAGATCCACGCCGACGAGGCGTATTACTGGCTCTATTCCCGCTTCCTGGACTGGGGCTATTTCGACCACCCGCCCATGGTGGCCATCTTTATCCGCATCGGAGATAGTATGCTACACAGCCCATTCGGCGTACGGCTGATGACGGTGCTTTCCAGTACGTTATCGCTGTATGTACTTTGGCTCATCGTTAAAAAATACGGCGTACAGGCCAAATGGTTCGTGCTTGTCGTTTCGGGTATCTTCATCTTCCACCTCTACGGCTTCATGACCACGCCCGATGCGCCGCTGTTCCTGTTCACTGCGCTGTTCTATTTCGTCTATCAAAGGTATATCGGGGACGATAAGCTCAAATGGGCGCTCCTGCTGGCAGTCATCATTGCCTGCCTGCTGTACAGCAAATATCACGGCATATTGCTAATCGGCTTTACGCTGCTGGCAAACCTCAGGCTGCTGACGAGGAAATCATTTTGGCTGATCGTGATTCTATCCGTCATCCTGTTCATTCCGCATATCTTATGGCAGGTATCACACGGCTACCCCTCGGTCAATTACCATTTGTTCGAGCAATCCACGGCGCATTAC
>JAFDZK010000168.1 GCA_018267005.1 Bacteroidota bacterium | reverse complement strand
GTCATAAGAAAAAAAGCAGGTTCCGGAACACTCAGCTATTGCCGACGACAACCGAAAACGGCGGTTTCGGCCTGGCGTTTTCGACAGATTTTTGAAAAACAGGGCATATTGTTGCATCTTTGAAGGCAGAAAATGACAACACCTTAAACCCCTTTCTGCTTTTGAAGAAACTTCTGCCTGTTTTATGCTGCCTGATCGCGTTGCGATCCGTTGCGGCCGTACCTTGTGACTCAGGACGCCATAGCCGGTTACAAAATGCCGATACAATCAAAGCCGCCTCATTTATTGTCCCTGCCGCGTTAGCCGCTTACGGAGGATTGTCGTTTGCGGTTCACCCTATCCGCCGGCTTGACTACTACTTAGACGGCAAATTAAGGCCCGGAATTAAAACCACAGTGGCTACTTACCTGGTTTTCACCCCTATCGCAGCGGTTTACGGATTGAACCTGGCCGGGGTGCCCGGTAAAAACAATTTTGTCGACCGAACCGCCTTGATAGCCCTTACAGCCTGCTTTGGAGGAGCAGCCGACTTTTCCCTTAAACACATTATAGGCCGGCCCGGTCCCGGTGGTTTTGAGACAAGTTCTTTCCCGTCGGGCCATACGATTGGTGTTTTTGCCGCCGCGGAATTTTTGGCCGAGGAATACGGAGACACCTCTCCAGGTTACACCGTTGCAGGATATACTGTCGCTATCGTCACCGGGACGATGCGGATGTACACCCACAACCATTGGTTTAGCGATGTGGTTGCCGGCGCAGGAATTGGCATCGCCTCTACCAAACTGGCTTATTTGGTGTACCCTTGTGTCAAAAAATGGCTTACCCGCGATAACGGCTCCGGCAAAAGCACTTTTATTATGCCGACCTACCAGGATGGCATGCCGGGTTTTGCCTTCGCGAAAACTTTTTGATACTTTTATTAACCGGATATGGCGAAAAAAGTAAAAGACATTCTGGAAATGTCGAAGCACCCTGTCGTTAACGGCAGTTTATGGCTCGAGTCGGGCGATAAGCGCTTTTTTGGCCCGGGCCCCGTAGAGTTGCTGGAACGGATAGCCGAAACCGGGTCGATCAGGCAAGCCGCCAAAGAAATGCAGATGTCTTACAAAAAAGCATGGGAACTGATCAACAATCTGAACGCGCATACTACCTCACCGGTGGTAATACCGCAAACCGGGGGCGAAAAAGGCGGGGGCTCGATCGTTACGCCTGAGGCTTTGGAACTTATTCAGTACCATCGCGAACTGCGTAAACGATTTAAAGCATTTTTAGAAAAAGAGACAAAGAATCTTAGCTATTAGGGCCAGTCAGAATATATTTTTTTCCTATCGTTATATTTTTAAAGAAATAACGATTGAATACTTTACCTTTAAAATAAAACTCAACTTCATGAAAAAACTCGACTCCACAGCGCTGTCCATACCCGCCTTATTTTTAACAATGTTGATAATTTTAAGTATGCCCCGGGTATCGCTGGGGCAGAGCAAGAGCGATAGTGATACGAGCCGAAAGATGATTACAGCCGCCCCAACTACGGTAAGGTCAGCCTATCCAAAGGCTGTCGGTTATGTGAGTTTCATCATACCGCTTGTGAGTGCTAACCACGACGTCGCTACCTGGAATTTCAATGGATCGACAAGTATCGGTTTCCCGGTGGGCGTCAATGTTTTGTACAGTGACCGGTTTGGTTTCAGCTACGAGTTTACGCCTACGATAAAATGGAATGGTGGTACCAGCAAAGCGAGTAACCTTCTTTTTGACCCCGGTACCATGTTTCGTTTTGACCACGGCTTTACCATTATCACCCGCCTTGCGTTTGAGACATCGGGCAGGTATGGATTTACCCCTGTATTCAACCAGGTTTATGCCCGGACGAAAGATGTCAACTACTTTGTCGCCTTGTCGCTGCCGGCACGATTCGGTAATTCTCAATTGCCAACCCTGGGACTAAACCTGCAAATTGGCTTCACCTTCAATTAACCGGCAACAAATGTCAGCCCCTTTGCAGCCATTGCTTCCCTTAAAGCTTTTATCGCAGTTGGGCCGATGCCATGCAGCCTGGAGAATTCTTTTTCAGTCAGTTTGCTTAAGTGATACAAATCCGCAATACCTGCATTGTGCAAGGCACGCAGCGCAGGTTGGGATAATTTCGGAAATTCAGACATTGCTGTGTTAAAGGATCACGAGACCATAGATGACAACTAAGGCGCCGACAATAATGAAAACAACCGGTATCCCGTAAAAAGCACCCCATCTGAAAATGTTCAGGAAGGTTTTATAAATCTGCGTAATGGTCTCGTCCGAATCCTTGATCACAAAATAATCATCTTTCTGTTTGGCTTCATCCGCCATTCGCTTTTGCTCGGCATGCACAAAGCGGTGTTCTTCCAGGTACTCGCCGCAGTCGGGGCACTTATCGTCAACCCTGCAGTTCCATACAACCCAGTGCCCGCAATGCGGACATTTGATCTCATTGAGCTGGCTCATGATCGATCCTCCTTAGGTAAATCAATTGGTATATATCAAATATACTCAAAACCGACCTCATTATTGCAAATAAAGACACATTTATTTTTAGCCAGGATTCTGAAAATCAAGTAATACTACGCGCGCCGATGCGTAAAACTACGCATGCTAATCAGCCAAAAAGTACTTAACTTTAATATATCCTATTTATAACCTATAAGAAAAAACAGCATGAGTCTATCCATTTCAGGAGCGATCATTACGTTAATTCCGCTGGTGCTGATCCTTGCCATCATCATTAAAAGAGGCAAAAGGATCTTCGATAGCGATTAGACGATGATAAATAGCGTTACTTACGCTAAGCTCGTAAATTCTGCAAATTCCCGCCCGCGATACGGACAGTGACTTTTTATGCTTTGGTGGCACGTTGGAGGTGCGGCGCCACCGTGAATTGCATCCACGGCCTTCCCCGATAAGCCGCTTACTTCAGCAATGAATCCTTCTCTTTAGCGAATGTATTATAAACCAGTTTATCCAGCAGGCCCGGCACAAACTTACTTAACAACACCGTCAGCTTACCCTGCGTGGTCATGATCAGTGTGCGTGCGCGGTCCTCCACACCATCGGCTATGCGTCTGGCTACTTCTTCGGCCGTCATCATTTTGCCTTCTTCCATATGGCTCTCGCCCTGCTGGCTGCCGTCTTTTGACAAAGCCGTGCTGCGGATATTTGATGCCGTAAAACCCGGGCAAGCGGTCAGTACATGTAAGCCTTTTTTCAGGTTCTCTTCGCGCACAACGTCCAGGAAACCGTTCACGGCAAATTTGGATGCCGAATAGCCCGAACGCCCGGGCAACCCTTTATATCCCGCTATGGACGATACGCCCACCAAACTACCCTGGCTTTGCAATAAATGCGGCAGGGCGTATTTAGTGCAATACACCGTTCCCCAAAAGTTTACATCCATTAGTGTTTTCAACACCTTCAGGTCGACGTCATTAAATAATGCCCTCATGCTCATGCCGGCATTATTGATCAGCACATCGATACGACCAAACGTGAGGACGGTTTGTTTGACCAGGTGTGCACAGTCCTCCTCTACCGAAACATCGCACTGGACGGCCACAGCCTTGATGCCATATTCCCTGATCAGGCTGTCGGTCAGTTCGCAAAGGGCCACATATTGGCGCGCGGCTACCACCAAACTGGCGCCGCGCTTAGCAAATTCAATGGCCAGCGCTTTGCCTATTCCAGATGATGCCCCGGTAATTATGACGACTTTATCATTCAATTTCATACGACGAAGGGAGAATTTCGCCTATGGTTTCAACATTGATCACAGGCAATTTAAACAAATATTTTGCTGCGAAGATAAACATCGCGCCATAAAATTGGCTGATATACTCCCAGCTAAATTTGCTTACCGTCCTGCCCGGTAACTGAATGATGTATGTTTTGGAATAATAGTAAGTTTTGAAACCGTTTAGCCTCAGCCGGCACGAAAGATCGATATTGTGACCGTAGTGACGAAAACGTTCGTCAAAAGGTCCGGTCCTGTCGATCGCTGAACGGCGCAGCAGCATACAATCCTCGTGCAGCACATCCACTTCCGAGGTTTCGAATTCTTCCACCCAATCGCCGCGTTTATAAGCTGAGATCGACCTCGGGAAGTAAGAGCCCATTCCAATTAACTTGAGGAATGCAGCCCAACCTTTATTCAGGCTGTGTTTGGATTCCGATAAGTAATCGCCTTTATAATTAACTATGCGCGCACTCGCCCCGCTAACCAGCGCATGCTGATCCATAAAAAAGACCAGTTTTTTCAAGCTGTCGGCGCTCGCAAGCATATAGGGGCTGAGCAAAAGCACATACCTGCCTTTTGCTGAATTGATCGCTTTGTTATATGCCCTGGAAACGCCTTCGTGTGTAGCGATAGAAATGATGCGAACAGATGGAAATTCAAATGCCAGCATTTCCAGCGACCGGTCGGTCGACCCGTTGTCAACCACGATAACCTCATATTCGATACCGGCAGAACCGGACAATAAGGTATTCAGGGCCAGTTTTAGGCCCTTGCGCGAATTGTGATTGATAAAGATTACCGATAATTTCATCCGCTACCTTGAGAGTGAATTCTCATATGGGATACGTGTCACGATAGAACGCCCTAAAGTGACCTCATCCACATACTCTAATTCACCCCCAAAAGCTATGCCACGTGCTATGGTTGAGATGTTTATGTTGAAATCTTTTAATTTCTTGTGCAGGTAAAAAATGGTGGTATCGCCTTCCATGGTCGCACTCAAGGCGAAAATAACTTCCTTTATATCATTTGCCTTGATACGCTCAACTAAAGTGTCCACCTGCAGGTCGGATGGGCCAATACCATCCATGGGAGAAATCAGCCCGCCGAGCACATGGTACACCCCGCTGTACTGATCAGTATTCTGGATAGCCATTACATCACGTGTATCCTCTACTACACAGATAGTTGCATGGTCTCTTTTAGGCGAGGAACATATTTCACACACCGGCTGATCGGATATGTTATGGCACACCCGGCAAAATTGTATCTCGTTGCGGAGTTTGCTGATCGCATGGCTGAACCGTTCGACATCCTCGTTGTCCTGGTTCAGCAGGTGCAGCACCAGCCTGAGCGCGGTTTTTTGTCCAACACCCGGCAGTTTGGCGAACTCGGCCACGGCATTCTCCAGCAACTTCGACGAAAAGTTCATGTTGCGAATTTACGAAATTATGGGTAAATCGCCGTTAGTCCATCGTCGATAGACCATAGTCCATAGATAATACTGCCATGGACTATTGACCATGGTCTATGGACAAAAACTATGTCACCTGCAATACTTTTATCATTCATCATCGGCTACTTCCTGGTCCTGCTTATCATTTCATGGCTCACCTCGCGTAAGTCATCCGATAACGATACTTTCTTTATAGCCAACCGCAACGCCAAATGGTATTTAGTGGCCTTCGGTATGATCGGCACGGCGCTGAGCGGGGTAACTTTTATTTCTGTTCCCGGAAAAGTAGGCGCGCCTTCCGGCGACCAATTCGCTTATTTTCAATTTGTGCTGGGCAACGCCGCGGGCTTTGTTATTATCGCGCTGGTATTGCTGCCCTTGTATTACCGCATGAGGCTAACATCGATCTACAGCTATATCGAGCATGCTTTAGGCCGATGGAGCTATAAAACGGCTGCCGGCATATTCCTTATCAGCCGTACCATCGGCTCGGCCTTCAGGCTGTACCTGGTGGTGATCGTGCTGCAAAAGTTCATTTTTGACAGCTATCACATTCCCTTTGCAGTAACGGTGGTAATCTGCCTCGTCCTCATCTGGTCGTACACCTTTAAAGGCGGATTGAAAACGATCATCATTACCGATAGTTTGCAGACTTTCTTCCTCGTGTCGTCCGTGTTTCTTTCGATCTTCTTTATCTGCCGCAGCCTGAATATGAATATTTTCGAAGCTGCCGACGCTATCAAAAACAGCAGCTATTCCAAAATTTTCTTTTTCAATAGCTTCCTTAGCAGCCATTTTCATTTCAGTAAACAATTCCTTGGCGGACTGTTCATTACCATCGGCATGACGGGCCTCGACCAGGACCTGATGCAAAAAAACCTGAGCATGAGCAACATCAAAGAGGCGCAGAAGAACATGTTCAGCTTTACTACCGTATTTGTTATCATCAACATTTTTTTTCTAAGCGTTGGAGCACTGCTTTATATCTACGCCGCCAAATATGGCATCAGCGTACAGAAAACCGATTACCTGTACCCCACCATCGCGCTAAAATATTTGGGCGTTGTACCCGCTGTCGTCTTTATGCTGGGACTGACAGCCGCAACTTTTGCGACCACCGACTCGGCCTTAACCGCATTAACAACATCCTTTTGCGTCGACTTCCTGGGATTTGACAAAAAGAAAGATTTGAACGATCCTAAAATGGTCAGCACCCGGCATTATGTGCATATTGCATTTTCGGGACTGATGCTGCTTACCATCGTCATTTTCAATGCCATAAATAACGACGCGGTGGTAAGCGCCATATTCAAGGTGGCGTCCTATACCTATGGGCCGCTACTCGGTTTATACTCGTTCGGTTTATTTATGAAGAGCAGGCAGGTAAATGACAGACTAGTGCCGTTCATCTGTGTTATATCGCCGATGTTTTGTTATTTTTTAAGCATGCATTCGGCCGAATGGCTCGGGGGGTATGTTTTCGACAATGAACTGATTATCGTCAACGGATTAATTACATTTGTTGGCTTACTGATCACTTCCGTACGGAAACAGCCAATCAATAAAGCAGTAGTTCAATAATTCGATAATTAGTAATGACCGGTGAAGAAAAAATAAGGCAGGCGTTTGAAAATAAAAACTGGCAGGAAATAAAAGTTACCGATTCCTGGCAGATTTTTAAGATCATGGCGGAGTTTGTCGACGGTTTCGAAAAGCTGGCCAAGATAGGCCCCTGCGTATCCATGTTCGGCTCGGCACGCATGCATAACGACAGTAAATATTATAAACTGGCCGAAGACATTGCCCGTTTGCTTACCGAGCGCGGTTACGGCGTCATATCCGGCGGAGGCCCGGGTATTATGGAAGCGGCCAACAAAGGCGCTTATGAAGCAGGCGGCAAATCAGTTGGTTTAAATATCGAATTACCCTTCGAGCAATTTCATAATAAGTATATCGACAGGGACAAACTGCTTGAATTTGACTATTTCTTCGTACGCAAGGTTATGTTCATGAAATACTCGCAGGGTTTTATCATTCTTCCCGGGGGGTTTGGGACGATGGATGAATCATTTGAGGCCATCACGCTTATCCAAACCGGCAAAATTGCACGCTTCCCGATCGTCTTTGTTGGCGCCGACTATTGGGGAGGGCTGTTCAACTGGGTACAAGAAAAAATGCTTAACGAAGAGCATACCATCAGTCCCGACGACCTGAACCTGTACCGTGTGGTGGATACGGCCGAGGAGGCTACCGAACATATTTTCCGTTTCTACAATAAATACGTGCTGAAACCGAACTTTTAAAAGCCGATTCAAAATGCACCGCCCGAAAAAACAAGCTGCTTTAGGTTTTATCCTGGCTACGGTACTGATTGACGTAATGGGTTTTGCTATCGTAATACCTGTCTTTCCCGACCTGATAAAAGGATTGATCCATAGCAATTTAAGTGATGCATCTTCTTACGCGGCGTGGCTTTCTGTTGCATACGCAGGCACACAGTTCCTGTTCTCACCTCTTATCGGCAACCTAAGCGACCGTTTTGGACGGAGACCGATATTGCTGTGTTCTCTGCTTGGTTTTTGCGCCGATTACTTGTTCCAGGCCTTTGCACCTACCATCGGCTGGCTTTTCGTGGGGCGTTTACTGGCGGGTATAACAGGGGCAAGTTTCACAACAGCATCGGCGTACATTGCGGATATCAGCGAGCCTGAAAAACGCGCCGCTAACTTTGGACTAATCGGTGTCGCCTTCGGTTTGGGATTTATCGTAGGGCCATTCATAGGCGGTTTACTGGGCAGTATGAATATTCATTACCCGTTTATTGCTGCGGCGGTATTGGCGTTTTTAAACGCTGCCTACGGATACTTTATTTTACCGGAATCTCTGTCACAGGAAAACCGGCGGGGCCTTGAACTAAAAAAGGCTAACCCTGTTGGCACCTTAACGAAATTGAGCAAATACAAAGCAGTACTGGGTCTCGCAGTATCGCTGTTCCTGATATACTTTGCGGCGCAGGCCGTTCAAAGCGTATGGACCTTTTATACCAAATACAAATTTAACTGGGGCGATAACCAGGTGGGCTATTCGCTTGCGGTAGTCGGCGTAGTTTATGCAGCCGTGCAGGGCGGCCTGACCCGTGTGGTTATACCCAAGTTTGGTATGGAACGCAGCATCTGGATCGGCCTGTTGCTTTACAGTATAGGCATGGCGCTATTTGCCTTTGCTTCACAAGGCTGGATGATGTACGTGATACTGATACCGTATTGTCTTGGAGGCATAGCCGGGCCAGCTTTACAAGGCTATATGAGCAACAATGTGCCGGCTAATGAGCAGGGCGAGCTACAGGGTGGCCTGACCAGCCTGGCCAGCTTGAGTACCATATTCGGCCCGTGGGTAATGTTCAAGGTTTTTCACCTTTTTACCAAAACCGACGCTTCATTTATTTTTCCGGGCGCGCACTTCATCCTGGGCGCTGTTTTGATGCTATTAAGCGCCCTGCTCGCTGTAGTGTCCTTCAGAAAGCACGGATCGCCCGCTGTTCAGGCTGCCAATCAAATGCTAAAAGACGATGCGACCCTGCCTTCTGCATGATCGGTTCAAACATCCTGCCTCAACCGATGTTTAACCTATTCGAATATGAAAGAAACACCTAAGCTTAAACGGTCGGCCGCGCTCGGCTTTATTTTCATCACGATTTTTATCGATGTGCTGGGTTTGGGCGTCATCATACCCGTGTTGCCCAAACTGCTCGAAACCCTCGGGCATGTGGGCAATTCAGTGGCATCTGAATATAACGGCTGGCTTACATTCACCTATGCTTTTATGCAACTGGTTTGCTCGCCCGTCATAGGCAATCTGAGCGACCGTTATGGTCGCCGGCCCGTGCTGTTGGTATCACTTTTAGGTTTTGGCGTCGACTACCTTTTTATGGCCTTCGCGCCAACGATCGCCTGGTTATTCGTAGGAAGGTTTATTTCGGGCATCACCGGAGCCACATCCGCCACCGCAACCGCCTACATAGCGGATATCAGCGAAGGCGATAACCGTTCGGCCAATTTCGGCCTATTCGGCGCAGCGTCCGGGCTTGGGTTTATCATCGGTATAGCCGGTGGGGCATTCCTGGGCGAACTCAACATCAAATTTCCTTTTATAGCTGCGGCGGCTTTAGCCTTACTGAATGCGATTTACGGCTATTTCGTTCTGCCCGAATCGCTGGCCCGCGAGCACCGGCGGAGATTTGAATGGTCGCGCGTCAATCCTTCCGGGATCATCAAAATGATCGGGCGTTACCGGTCGTTCGCTACTTTGCTTAATGCCT
>JAFDZK010000167.1 GCA_018267005.1 Bacteroidota bacterium | reverse complement strand
AGGCCCGGCGGAATTGGGAAACATAGGATAGGGGTTAGGCTTGGCAAAACCCTTGCCTTTCAGCTTTTCAAAAAACTCCAGCCCTTTCCGGCGTCCTATATCCGCATCGGTTTCCCCCGGCAAGGGTTCATAACCGAAATGGCGCCAGCCGTCTATCACCTGTTCCGGCGAGCCCCGGCTTATGCTTAGCTGTAAGCGCCCGCCAGATCAGGTCGGCAGCGCCGGCGTCTTCCACCATATACATCGGGTTTTCATACCGCATATCGATAACGGCGGTGCCGATCTCTATTTTGCTGGTTCTGGCGCCCACCGCCGCACCCGCTGAAGCGCCACCTGCTGCGATTGATGCAGGCCGATGAATTACGTGATTTTCGCCTGGTAGTCGGGACTGCGCTTAGCCTGTATTGGGGACACCGCATGTCCGTCGATATCGATCTGTTTACGGATGCGCTATATGGTACAGTTGATTTTTAACGCGATCGAAAAATTTCTCAAAGACAACTTTGCTTATGTAGATGGCGAATTTGGCGCTAATCCCGGAATGGTAGGTCGTATCTCATTGGCGACGATAAGGATAAGGCTGTGAAACTCGATCTCTATTATGCGATGGACCCGTTCATTGAACCGCCTATTGAGATAGATAGCGTACGCATGGCGACAATAAACGAGATCGTAGCCATGAAGATAGATGTGGTAAGCAGGAGTGCGCGAAAGAAAGACTTTTGGGACCTTCACCAGGCGTTTGAACACTATACCGTTGCAGAGATGATCGCGCTGCACCGCCGCCGCTTCGAATGGACGCATGATGAAACGCTGATCAGAAAGAATTTTTCAGACTTTTCCAACGCGGACGATGACCTGGAACCGCTATGCCTGCTGAACAAGCAATGGGTGTTTATTAAGGAAGATATTGAGGCGGAACTGAGCAAACCTTCAGCGGCATAGTTCGTTAGGCACACGCGGCACGCGTGCGCCAGCGTTAGGGGACAGCCTGCAGGCTTGCCGGCTTTGCCGGAACACGATTCAGCCTATGGTCGTTGTTATCACCGGCCATAGGCTGTCTATTTAGGCTGGTATTTTGGAGCAAATTTAAAAACAACCGTTTGAGCTTCCGTTCAGTGGTGTAGCGATAACACCGACCACAAGTTAAAACACTGACCATAAACTACAATATATTGCTTCAATTGAGCTTTTATAGGTTGGCTTATTTCACAAAATGCTATTATCTTTATAAGAACTTAAACCGGAACTAATATGTTAAGAAGTACGTCAGAAATACTTGATGACCTAAAAGTCCTTATCAAAAAGCCAGGATATATCTATTCGCTTTGTCTAATCCTTTTTGAAGATTTTCATCACGACCTCAATAAAATTCATGAAGTCGATTATCGAGCGAAATTAAGTGTTAAAGAATGTTCATTAATTATTGGATTTTTAGTCCAAGGAGAGATTGATTTCAGTTTTCCAGAATCGCCCGAGCTAACCTTCAATCGAAAAGAGCAAACCTACCTACTTATGGAGGAGTTGCATTTCTCTTTCAGCGCTCCACAATTTGCTAAGCTGAGAGATATGCAAGAACGACAGCAAAATGGCGAGGTTTTTAACGATGATTGGGCGGAGCGTCTGAATTTTTTTGTAAAAGATAGGGGTATGGTGGAACCGATGTTTTATGCGGGTGATGGAGTATATGATTTTCAGTATCTGGAATATCTGGAAATGAAATATCAGTATGATCAAAAATGGTTGACGGAAAATAAGGGTTTTGATATCACCAAAACTCAGGAGATCGTTAGTGCGATCAAACAGGTTGAAGCATCCAAGGCACGGAAGGTGCTACCGATTAACGTCAAGGAGATGTTCCCGGAAATAGCAGCGAGGGCGCGAAATAAATTAAAGAAACATTTATCGAAAGAAAGAATTGATGAGATTGAGAAGCAGAACTTGATTGCGGCCAGCTTTTACCGATACAGAGCGCTGTTTCCAGATTCCGAAAATACTTCTAATGATAACAGTGAGGGCTGGAAACGTTTTTGTCAAAACCTGTTAGACCTTTTCATTATTAAGCCATCAGACCTGAATAACATCGACCCAGAATCAGTAAAAAAATTCTTTGATAATTTTTCCTTCTTACCACCAAGCAATGAGGACTATTACGGACCGGGTCATTACAATGTCCTTAATTCACATCCTTTGATCGAATTGGAAAACAAGCGTTATTTTCTTCCTATAGGCTACTTATTGCCCGAGGCGGTTTATGAGAGTCCGTTTTATTGGATGTGGGAAGATAAAAAATATCGCGACGACCTGGCCAAACACCGCGGTGATGTTGGTGAGAAAATCGCATATGATTTGCTGTGTGAAGTCTTTGGCAAAGAGAATACATATCGGTCTGTATTGGTTGAAATCAAAAAAGGGCAGAGAGAAACCGATATAGATGTCCTTTGCATATTGGGCAACAAAGCCCTATGCGTCCAGGTCAAGTCCAAAAAACTGACACTGACTGCCAAGCGTGGAGACTTTGATCAGTTATCCAAGGATTTTAATGGTGCGGTGCAGGATGCTTATGATCAGGGACTGATTTCAAGAGATGCGCTGTTAAAGCGGAAAGCAAAATTTGTTAACGCACAAGGCAATGAAATTCATTTACCAGAGGCAATTAACGAAGTATACTTAATGGGGCTAACCACTGAAAATTATCCTGCTCTGGCACATCAGGTTCATTTAATGCTTGTCAAAAAAAATGAAGATCCGTTCCCCTTAGTCGTTTCTGTTTTCGATTTGGAGTTACTTGCACATTACCTGAAAGACCCCTATGACTTCTTGTATTATGTGCGGCAAAGGACAGCTCTTATGGAATATTTCCGGGCAGATGAAGAATTGATTTATCTAGGCTACCACCTTGATCAGAAACTCTGGCCGAGAGAAGGCTGTGATTTTGTCGGGATTGACACAGACTTCGGCGGGCTCATAGACCGTAATTATTACCCTTATAAAACTGGACTAACGCACTTTTTGGTAGAAAAGGATGACCCAATTCATAACCGCCATAAAGACACAGAATTTGATATTTTTATGGAAGCCATCAAATCGGCAAACAATCCGAAGACAACCGATATTATATTCCATTTGTTGGATTGGTCTGGGGTTGCGCGTAAAGAGATCGTGGCATATATGAAACGAATTAAGCAAGAATCGCAGAATGATGGGAAACTCAAATCCCTTGCAACACCCGTTGCACCCCAGTTCGGAATAAGCTATGTCGTAACCAATAATGCAGATCCTGTAGAGCTGGGATATAGAGTAATTACCTATGCCAGGCTCAGGAAGTATCTGTCCAAAAGCCATGCGTGGCTTGGGATTGGAGCCTTTTCGACTAGCCCGAACCTAGTTGACACGTTGGTCTATTTGGATGAATTCTGGCAACGCGATCCGAAGCTGGAAGTGGAGTTCCAAGAAGAACTGAGTAAGATGAAGTCCACACGGATTACCCCGATGAAAGGAAAAGTTAAGATTGGCAGAAACGATCCTTGCCCTTGTCAAAGCGGTAAAAAGTTTAAAAATTGCTGTATGTCATGATGGACTGTGATATTAGTTAGTTGTCGAATATTCTCCGTCTTGGCAACTGCGCAGCTTTGGGTGAGGGCTAAGCACCTATGCTCCTTCCTGTCCAAAATTTAAGTTTCGGACCTAGATGTTGCCGCGTTCTTGTTAATGTTACCATAAATTAGCCGAGCAATCTTTCGTAGATGCTAACTTTGCGAGGCAAATCTCAATCTTATGAAAATCGATTCCGCAAAAACTAAACAAGAAATCATAGCGTTGATTCATTCAGCCTTACGTTCACTCATTCCAACAAACAAACTGGACAGAATTGGACAGGCGATTTTGAACAAGATTTTGATTGATAGGAAAGAAGCCTTGCGCGATCCGCTGGACGTACCTGTAGATTATACTTATAATGCATCCGACAACACGATTACAAGGATTGAAATTGACAATGAAATCTATGATGTAAATAAGCCCTAAACGTGGTTATAAAATAGCTTTCTATTCGTTCTTCCTGATAATATTCTCGATCTCATTCAACTGCTCGGCGCGTAGCTGCTTCAGGTTTTCCTGACTTAGGATGGTATTGTTGACCTGGATATAATTGTTCTGCTCGTTGATCACGGTGTTGGGGGCTGCTTACCGGTTGCACTAACCATATAAATCAGACAGGAAGTATCCTTATGCGTTTTTTGTCTTCATCTATTACCAATAACGCACCCTTCTCCAGCAAAGCGGCATGGGTCTTAATTGTCGGCAGAACAATGTTGCTGAGATGCGATATGGTTACGTCTTGCGTACGTACCTGTATAACGCTCGGTTTTTCGGCTTTGGTAAGTGCTAAGGCTGTACCAAAATCAAGGTCGTGTGTGAAAATTATATAATTGTGTTCTTTGGCCCAGGCAATAATTTCTTTATCGGCAGCATCAAATATTCCGACATCAGACCAGTGAACAGCTTCTATACCATGCAATTTGAACTCTTCTGTCCACTGCGGCGATAAATTCATGTCGATAAGTACCTTCATGCGAGGGCAAGCGGTACTTCAAATTCCTCAGAGCGCCAGGCGGCATAAGTGAGGGCTGCGGTTATATCTTCCGGCTCCAGGTAAGGATACATGTCGAGTATTTTCTCCGAAGTGAGTCCCGAAGCAAGCAAACCGATAATGGTACCCACCGTCATCCGTAATCCCCTGATACAAGGTTTACCGCCCATTATCTCGGGGTTCAGTGTGATGCGATCAATATTCTTCATATAAAAATGCTCCTGAAAATAATATAAAGATACAATTAAAAACAAAAAAGCCGCTACAGCTAAACATGGCCCGCCTTTTTATTCCTGATAATATTCTCAATCTCATTCAACTGCTCGGCGCTCAGCTGTTTCAGGTTTTCCTGGCTCAGGATGGTGTTGTTGATCTGGATGTAATTGTTCTGCTCGTTGATCACCGTATTGGCGGATTGCTTACCGGTTGCGCCAACCATATCGAAATAGAGTTTGGCGGCGCGCATGTCGCCGCTGATGGCCGATTTGAAAACGTTGGCCAATACATTAGGGGCCATAAATTTAAATTGCTCCATTTCAGCGGTGTGTTCGGGGTGCTGCCTGAACTCTTTGAAATGCTTGCTGATAGTTTGGCGGCTGAGGCCGGTTTTGCGGGCCAGGTCGCTTTTGGTGGGCATTACGCCGTTTCGCTGCAGGTATTCTGACACGGTGCGGTTAATAAGCGTGTGATTGTATTCCCAAATATCTTGTTTGGTGCTAACGGGAAGGATAGGATCGATCTTTTCTAAAAAGTCGTCGCGTTCGGCACCTTTCAGCGTGGCCAGTGTGCGGCTGGTAGTTTCGGTGAAATACTGGCGTTCGAATGCATTTAAGTCTTCGATGTCTTTTTCGGTGATCTTTTCGAGGGTAAAGAGCCGTTCGATCTTGTCGGCGGGGACGGGTAGGTTGGTCATGGTGGGTTTGGGTTATTTTGGTTGTAATTGTTAATGATTTATTTCTATCCTGAGAACTATTTAAGATACATTTAAAAGGAGGGGGTGTCACCCTGAGGTACTGGAAGGGTGAGCGTGGGGTATGGGGTGCATCGTTCAAAGGGTGTTGTCAGTAATGTCGGTTTGAACAAAACATGGGGGCGCGGGCCTTTGCGCTCATGGTTCGAGTGCCTCACCATGACACCCATTTTTAACTAAGGATATACAAAAGCAGAGGTGTCACCCTGAGGCACAAGCCTGCCCTGAGCTTGTCGAAGGGAAGGGTGAGTGCGGGGCAAGGACTATGTTCGTCGCCTGGATAATTCCGGCAGTAACTCCCAATTGCCATTGATGATGGCTTCCTTTTTCTTTCGGTTCCAGCCTTTAACTTGTTTCTCAAAAGCAATTGCCTGGTTGACTTCGGTGAAACGTTCACAGAAAACAAGGGTGACCGGGCGCTTTTTGTGCGTATAGGATTCAGGGTTCAAACCGTTCTCATGTTCATACATGCGACGTTCCATATCGTTGGTGACCCCGGTGTAATAAGACTTGTCGGAGCATAGAAGAATGTAGACGAAGTATTGGTTCATTAACTATTATTTATTACATCTTATGTGCTGGGTGTCACCCTGAGGTACTCGAAGGGTGAGCGCGGGGCAAGGACTCATGCTGTTCAAGGAGCGTTCAGCAATGTCGCTTTTAACAAAACATGGGGGCGCAGGCCTTTGCGCTCATGGTTCGAGTGCCTCACCATGACACCGCCTTTTTAGGGGTTGGGAAAACGTGGTTATAAAGATAAGCAATATTTTCGGTATATGCTAATATTGTTAGTAAAAATCATGGTTTACACTAAAATGCTGATTATTTAATTAAATATTTGATTATCAAATAGTTAAGAAAAAAATACTCAAAAAAATGTAAACCATGTAAACCCTGTTTATTGAGTTTTGTGTATATTTGCATTCCTACTGGGCTCGACCGGAATTGACAGGATGGAGATAAGTAGGTAAGCATGCAGCGCGTTGGGTGAATTAGCGCTTTAATCTGAACGCTCAAACTTATAAATGGCGAAAATAACTACGCCCTGGCTGCCTAATTTAGAATTAGCATAGCCTATGTCCCGCCGGTTTTCCGTTTCATCGGGCCGGCAAACGGGGCATCGAAAGATGAAACTGGCTTGGTTAGGGTGCAATAACCGGGCGAGATAAAGCACCTAAGGAAGACGGTACAGGTGAGCCGCTGACCTTCCCCTTCCCGAAAACCGAACAGGGCTAAGCATGTAGAAAGCTTACCTTATACCATGTTTGGACGAGGGTTCGAATCCCTCCGGGTCCACAAAAATGAAGAGACTGTCCGCTGGTAAGCGGGCGGTCTCTTCATTTTTATAGGTTCTTGACGATTCGAACCCGGCAGGGAGAGTTCGAACTATTCTCTTGAGCGGGCTGTGTTTCGGTTCCCTTCACTGGTTAGGAGGGAACAACGAAGTTAATCCCTTAACGCGAACTGCCTACTGCCAACTCAGAACTGCTAACTGTCCTTCCGGGGTATTCCTTCAAAGCCTTATCCAGGCAGACCATCGCTTTTTCCAGGTCATCATTGTTCAGCACATAAGCCAGGCGAACCTCGTTCTCACCCGCGCCTTTGGTACTGTAAAAGCCGGTCGCCGGCGCCATCATCACGGTCTGGTTATCGTGGCTAAACTCTTCCAGCATCCACTGGCAGAACTTATCCGCGTTATCAATCGGAAGACGTGCTACCACATAAAATGCGCCGCCGGGATTGGGGCAGAAAACGCCGTCCATCCGGTTCAGCGCATTTACCAGTGTATCACGCCGATGAGTATATTCTTTATTTACAGCCTTAAAATAGCTATCGGGTGTATCAACCGCGGCAGCGCCGGCAATTTGCTCGACCATGCCGGGGCTCAGTCTGGCCTGCGCGAATTTTAAACCGGTTGCCCAGATATCCTTGTTTTTGGTGATCAAACAGCCTAAACGCGCACCGCAGGCGCTGTAACGCTTGCTCACGGTGTCCATTACCACTACGTTTTGCTCCAGGCCGTCCAGGTGCATCGGCGAAGTGAAGGTGCGCCCGTCGTAGCAGAACTCACGGTAAGCCTCATCTGAAAACAGGTACAGATCATATTTCAGCACTAATGCTTTCAAAGCTTCCAATTCCTCCCGCGAATACAGGTAGCCTGTAGGATTATTGGGGCTGCAAACAAAAATGGCTTTGGTTTTGGGCGTGATCAGTTTTTCAAACTCGCTGATAGGAGGCAGTGCAAAGCCGTTTTCGATATACGACAGGATCGGTTTCACCACGATATCGCTCTGGCAGGCGAAACCATTGTAGTTGGCATAAAAAGGTTCGGGAATGATCACTTCGTCACCGGGATCCAGGCAGCTCATCATCGCGATCGTGATGGCTTCCGATCCGCCCGTGGTTACCAAAATATTTTCGGGCGTAACGTTATAGCCAAGCTTATTGTAATATTCGGTGAGTTTTTGGCGGTAAACCAGTGTGCCTTCCGAGGCGGTATAGGCCCATACTTTAAAGTCGATGTTTTTGATCGCGTTCAGCATGCCCTCCGGCGTTTCGATATCAGGCTGACCGATATTCAGATGGTAAACTTTCTTACCGTCGAGCTTGGCTTTATCCGCAAAGGGCGTAAGCTTACGTATCGGCGATGCAGGCATGTGCTGCCCTTTTTTCGAGATCTTTGGCATAGCGCAAAATTAAGAAAGATATATCAAAAGTCGCGCTCCTTTGGCGAGGGGATTAGGATTATCCCAAACAAAAAAGACACCCTTTAACAGGATGTCTTTAATATATTAACTCACTCTCCTTTGGAGAGGCTTACTTACTGCCTGCCGTCGCCGGTTTGGATGCCGGCACGACTTCGCCTACGATATTCAGGTATTTAGTTGGCGTTTTAGCGTTGGAAGTCACCACGATAGTTTTATTGAACGGAGCTGCAACTGCGGCGTTATAGGTGATCTTGATCATACCCTTGTCGCCGGCTTTTACCGGGGTCTTAGTGTAATCAGCTATCGTACAGCCGCATGTCGGCCTAACCTCGGTCAGGATAAGCGGTTCCTGCCCGATATTGGTAAATTCGAATACCGTGGTAACCGGGGTTCCCTGCGGAATTTTACCAAAATCGTGCTTCTCTTCGTTGAATTTAAATTCGGGTTTTTGATTATCTTGCGCCGAAGCAGTAAAGGCGAAACCTAAAATTACTGCGCATAGAATCATTAATTTTTTCATCGAGCTTAATTGTTTTTTAATGGTGATGATGCTGTCATGAACCGTTGTTTATTTTTACAGCTCATGGCGGTTTTCATATTGCTGTATTGGATTATGACAAATATAATAGGTTTAACGGCAAATAAAAAACTATTACGTTAACGGTACGTTTGTGTGTTAAGTATGACAAAAGCAAAATAGAATTTTATAATTTTGTCCACTAATCGAAATAATATATGCCCGAAACTGTAATCAACACAGCCGGTAGCTTCAATACGGCGGAACTCAGTTTTGACGATTTCAAAAAGATCGTTATTAATGACTATCGCATCGGTTTCGAGAGCCGCCAGGCCAGCCTGATAGGCCGACGCGAAGTACTGACGGGCAAAGCCAAATTCGGCATTTTCGGCGATGGCAAAGAGGTGGCGCAACTGGCTATGGCGAAGGCTTTTCGCCCCGGCGACTGGCGTGCGGGTTACTACCGCGACCAGACCTTTATGTTCGCCACAGGCATGAGCAACCTGAAGGAATTCTTCGCACAATTATACGCCCATCCCGATATAGAAAAGGATCCCGCATCGGCCGGCAGGCAGATGAACTGCCATTATGCTACCCGGTACGTTAACGCTGATGGCACATGGTCGAACCAGTCGGAGACGTTGAATTGCGCTGCCGATATTTCGACTACCGGCGGCCATATGCCGCGTTTGCTGGGACTGGCCTGCGCATCCAAATTATACCGCGAAAACAAGGAGCTTGATTACCTGAAGGAATTTTCTACGAACGGTAACGAGGTCGCTTTTGGTACGATCGGTAACGGGGCTACTTCAGAAGGTATGTTTTTCGAGGCCTTCAATGCTGCGGGCGTATTACAGGTACCTATGGCTATTTCCGTTTGGGAC
>JAFDZK010000166.1 GCA_018267005.1 Bacteroidota bacterium | reverse complement strand
GAAAGTCATTGTTCAGGGCCTGGGTAACGTGGGCTATCATTCCGCAAAATTCCTGGCCGAGTTCGGCGCCACTATCGTGGGACTGTGTGAATACGAAGGCGCTATTTATAATGCCGATGGTTTGGATGTCGACGCCGTTCTTCAGCATCGCAAACAAACGGGCACCATATTGGGCTTTAAGGGCGCAAAGCACGAATTCAAAAATTCGGGAGAAGGACTGGAACAGCCCTGCGATATATTGGTTCCCGCGGCTTTGGAGAACCAGATCACCGAGCGCAACGTCCGGAACATCAAGGCAAAAATTATAGTCGAGGGCGCTAACGGGCCTACCACACCTGCTGCCGAAACGATATTTTATGAAAAGGGCGGTATTATCGTTCCTGACATGTATGCCAACGCCGGCGGCGTGACAGTATCTTATTTTGAATGGTTGAAAAACCTGTCGCACGTAGCCTTTGGCCGCATGAACAGGCGTTTCGAGGAGACGGCAAACACCAACCTGGTGAATATGGTGGAAAGCTTAACCGGCGTTGCGCTTAGCCCGCTGCAGCGTTCGACTATTATCAAAGGCGCCTCCGAACTCGAACTGGTAAATTCGGGTTTGGAAGACACCATGATCCGCTCGTACCACGAGATCAGGGAAACTTACAATACTGTGGAAAAGATTGATACGCTGCGAACGGCGGCGTTTGTTGGTGCAATTAATAAAATTGCCGTATCTTACAAAAATTTGGGTGTTTGGCCATAATCCCCTGGTCGTCCTTTGAAGGGATGGCGCGCCTTTATAAACTCAATGCCCATAAACGCAAAGTGCCGTTGTAGTGATCAATGGCACTTTGCCAATTATAAACCAAACTGAGAGCATAATTTTATTATGGCAAGCAGGCGCAGGCGAAAAAGAACAGTAAAACGGATTTTTAAAAAAATTAAGGCTATCTGGATCGTCAAGGGCATCCTTTATATACTGGGAATCATGTCGTTCTTTTATTCGCAGCGACAGTTTGAAGTAACCATAATCAGTCTTTCAACAGTTTTAACTATCGGCATCGTAGGCGGTATCCTGGTCTCCCTCATATTGGAAAGGACTATCAAATACTATCTTTTTTCGGTTATATTTTTTGGCAGTCTGTGCACGGCGGCATTTTTTTGGGTTAACAAGGAATTGTCGAGCAATAACGAGGTGAAGTTGAAGCAGCGCATTCTTTACAAAGCGCTGGCTTCGGCAACTATCGAGCACTCAAAGGTAACTATCAGCTTTGACAGCTTTACCAAGGATATACCCATCAGCAGCGACCAGGAGTTTAGCATCGCGCCGGCCTCGTTTATCATTCTTACTGTACATCCGGGAGGGCTCGGCCACTATATCATTATAAGCTCCGAATTGAAAAAATAGTCCGAAAGTCTGCATAAGTCGGAAGTTTTAGATGGCGATGGAATTTTCCTTCCGCTTGCAGCAATTCTATAGTGACAGACCTCTTTCGGACTTTCGGACTTCCCGACTTCCGGGCTATCAATAACGATTCTAAATAACATTAATGATTTGCAATAAACTTTATTAACTTTGCGTTTCGTATTTTTGTATCCCGATAAGCAGCAAACGCAATGAAAAAGAGTTCGATAATTGGTTTAGTGGTGATAGCCATAGCTATCGCTGTTATCATCGGCCTGTACTCTAATGCAAGCAGTTACGGTTCTTTTGCCGATGCCAAAAAAACAAGCGGCGAACTGCATGTAATCGGTTACCTCGACAAGCAAAAGGAACTCTACTACGATGCGGCGAAAGACGCTAATTACTTTTCGTTTTACATGAAGGATAAGAAGGGTGAAGAGTGCAAGGTGGTTTTTCCAGGCACAAAACCGCAGGATTTCGAGCGTTCGGAGCAGATCGTACTGGTGGGCGAAATGGTAAACGGCGAGTTTCACGCTTCACACATACAGATGAAATGCCCATCAAAATATACACAAGATAAGGTGGAGTTCACCGAGGCCAGCGCTAAAAAGGCCGATATATAAACATTAATGGATACAACTTTTAAGGGCGAACACCTTTTTCCGGGGCAGTTGGGCCAATTTTTTATCATCCTGTCGTTCGGTTCGGCCCTTTTAGCGGCGATAAGCTATTACTTCGCAACAACGGATAAAACCGGCCTCAGTAATTCGTGGCGCCGGCTGGGCCGCATCGCCTATATGACCAACCTGGCTTCGGTTGTCGGCATCGGGTGCAGTCTTTTTTATATCATTTTCAATCATCTTTTTGAATATCATTATGCCTGGGAGCATTCCTCGAGGAGCCTCCCGGTTTATTATATCATTTCAAGCTATTGGGAGGGCCAGGAGGGAAGCTTCTGGCTGTGGTGCTTCTGGCAGGGCGTTTTAGGCAATATACTCATCTGGAAGGCCAAGTCGTGGGAAAGCCCGGTGATGACTGTCATCAGTCTTTCACAAGCGCTGCTGGCTTCCATGTTGCTGGGTATCGAGATTTTCGGCACCAGGATCGGCAGTTCTCCGTTTATTTTGCTTCGGGAGGCCATCGACCTGAGAGCCCAGGCGCCGATATTTGCCAGCCGCCCCGACCTGTACCATAATTACCTGAGCTATATTACCGATGGCAACGGTCTGAATCCATTATTGCAGAACTACTGGATGGTGATCCACCCGCCGACGCTGTTCCTGGGTTTTGCATCCATGGTGGTACCCTTTGCTTATGCGATCGCGGGTTTGTGGCAGAAAAGATATAAGGAATGGGTTCAGCCGGCTATATCATACGCCTTGTTTGCTGTAATGGTGCTGGGCACCGGCGTCATCATGGGTTCGTTCTGGGCTTATGAGTCGCTCAACTTTGGCGGTTTCTGGGCCTGGGACCCGGTCGAGAATGCGGCGTTGATCCCCTGGCTGACGCTGATCGGCGGCGTACACGTGATGATCGTTTATAAAAATACCGGTCATTCCTATTTTACGGCTACCTTCCTCGTGCTCGTCAGCTTTGTTCTGGTATTATACGCGTCGTTCCTCACCCGTAGCGGCGTATTGGGCGATACGTCCGTTCATGCCTTTACCGACTTAGGCATGTTCTGGCATTTGGTCGTGGATGTTGCGGTATTCTTTGTTTTAGCATTGGTTTTGGTGATCATCCGCTGGAAGGAGTTGCCGATCGATAAAAAAGAGGAGGAAACGTATTCCCGCGAGTTCTGGATGTTCGTAGGCTCGGTCTTCCTGGCGCTTTCCTGCCTGCAGTTGACCGTCGTTACCTCTATTCCCGTGTGGAATAAAATGTTCGGTACCAACATAGCCCCGCCCAATAACCCGGTAACGCTTTACAATGTGTTCCAGGCGGCTTTTGCGGTAGTTGTAGCGCTGCTGGCAGGGGTTACGCAATTCTTAAAATACAAAAAGACAGATACCGGCAAGTTTTATATCACCGGTGCGGTTTACCTGTTACTGGCGGTTCTTATTACGGCGCTGGTGGTATATGTAAGCGGCATTTATCGCTTGCGCATTGTGTTTAGCCTCGCCATGCTGGCGGCGATTTATATGGTGTTATCCAATATCAAGGTATTGACTGACGCCTTTAAGGGGAAGATCAAGCTGGCAGGATCGGCGGTGGCGCATATCGGCTTTGGTTTGATCCTGGTCGGCGCAGTAATAGCCGCAGGCACAAGCAAAGTGGTTTCCATCAACAATACAGGTGAGCAATATTCGGCGGAGTTCGCCAAACGTAACGACCCGAAGGAAAACATTATGCTGTATAAAAATACGCCTGTAAAAATGGGCGATTATATGGTGACCTATGAGGGCGATTCCATTGCGATGCCGAACCATTACTTTAAAGTGGATTACAAGCGCCTTGACGCTAATGGTAAAGTGACGGAAGAATTTGTGCTGAAACCCAATTCACAGGCCAACCGGAAAATGGGTCTGGTTTCGTCGCCCGACACCAAGCATTACCTGCTGCACGACCTGTATACGCACGTTACCATGGCGCCCATCAAATTTGATGACGATCCGCAGGATAACGACGGGCATAGCGAGGCTGACGATGATAAGAATTACGATGCGCCGATTTCGCATGATATCGCCATCGGTGATACCATCCGCTACCGTGAGGGCTACATCGTGCTGGAAGGGCTGGATAAAAACGCCAGGGTACAAAATATACAGTTAGCCAAAAATGATATCGCCGTAGGCGCCCAATTGAAGGTGGTTTCCAATGGCCGCTCCTTTACCGCCGAGCCGGTTTATATGATCAAAAGCGGCGATGTGTTCGATTTTTCGCGCAAGGTCGATGACGCCGGCTTAAAGCTGCGTTTTACAAAGATCAGTCCGAAGGAAGGTAAAATGACCATCATGGTTTACCAGCAGCCCGAAAATCGCCGGCCTTACATCGTTATGAAGGCCATTGAATTTCCTTATATCAATTTCTTCTGGTCGGGCACGATCATTATGGTTATCGGCTTCGTGCTTTCAATACGGAGAAGGAATAAGGAGCTGAAGACAGTTGCTCCTGCACCTAAAGCCAACAAAGTTTCCAAAAGGCCAAGCCCCCTGCAAGCGCACTAATAATCAAAAACTTACGAGGTTTTTTGAAACTTCGTAAGTTTGATTCTCACCAGGAAGTTGAAGGCGGTCTAATTGTATTTCGAAGCGTCAGTCGTGGTTGTTCCAAACTGAATACCGAGACTTATCAAAAATTTCTTAATAAGATCGAACTGTTGGTTGCAATACACCGACGTAAGGAAGAGTTTATTTGATTTTGATTCGTACATCATGCATTCAAAGCAAATTTCCATATAGTCGAATACCTTTCCCTTTTTGTCGTAAAAAATCAGCGCATCACGCGGCTCAAAGCATTTTCGTCCCGGGTCGGGATGATAATTAGGTATTCTGGCTTTCGTGTTAAACATGATGTTGGTCAGTTTAGCAACTTGTTCGGCCGTCAATTGCTTTATTTCAAAAATATTCGAAAGGTCCAAAGTATCGTTATGAAAAAACAAGCCATGCGGCTTTTCTTTTCTTGGTGTGGTCGTATCTCCAATTGTTTTAACATCATCATTTGGATCGGGCTCTCCGTTGTATGAAATAGCTAATATTTTGACTGCTTTGTTGAACGGATATTTCCCCAGCCTCTGAATAACGGTATACCGGTGCGTGAAGACACAATCATTGTAATATAACAGGCTGTCAGGTAACACATGTCTTCGATTATAAGATATCTTATGATGGATTTTTACAGTATGTTTGGTTGTATCTGTAGTTTGTCTTTTCTCATTCCCAAACGCCTTTGAGAAGCTGAACAATACAAAAATCAGGAAAGTAATTTTGGTGAATCGCATAGATTGCGGGCTCAGATCATACTAATATAAGCAATGCATCTGAAATTTACGAAGTTTTCAAAACTTCGTAAGTTTGATTCTCCAACTTCGTAAGTTTGGCGCGAAATGCGCATCACCATCATCGGTTCGGGCAATGTGGCTACCCACCTGGCGGCGGCGTTCAAAAACGCCGGGCATAACATCGTGCAGGTTTATAGTCGCAATATGCAGCACGCTGCCTTGCTGGCTTACCATGTCAAAGCCGAGCCCGTCAATAACCTGGATGCAATTAATCCGCATACCGACATTTTCATTATCTCAGTAAATGACGACGCGATAGGGATGCTCGCCGAAAAGCTGGCGAAGTACGGCAGGTTGATCGCTCATACTTCGGGTGCAACGTCCCTGCAGGATCTGCTTATCTATACGCCCGAAGCCGGTGTGTTTTACCCTCTGCAAACCTTCAGTAAAACACGGGAGCTGGATTTTCGTAAAGTGCCGCTTTGTATCGAAGGCGCGACGGAAGAAATAACGGGAAAGTTGACAGAACTTGCGCAAACGGTTTCAAACTATGTTTACCGCGTCGACTCGGAACAGCGGAAAATATTGCATTTAGCGGCGGTTTTCGCCTGTAATTTCCCCAACTACCTGTACTATGCCGCAGGGGAGCTTTTGCAGCAGCACAAGCTGGATTTTGATATGCTGCGGCCTCTGATCCTGGAAACTGCCGAAAAAGTACAGGAACATCTGCCTGCTGGTGTTCAAACAGGCCCGGCGATACGGAATGATACCAAAACCATGGCCGCGCACCTGCAATTATTGAGCGACAATGCCGGGTTGCAAAGCCTGTACAGGCAGTTAAGTCAGTTGATTATCAAAATGGATAAATAGGGGGCACGCCGGCGCATAATTTTGTTACTTTTGCGCCAATGGACATCTATAAATTAAAGATAAGCTTCCAGGAGGAGGGTCATGAGCCAATTGAGCTGCCCATTGCCGAAGGCGAGTCGGTGCTGGATGTTTGCTTAGAAAACGGCATCGAGCTGCAGCATAACTGCGGCGGTGTTTGCGGCTGCAGCACCTGCCATATTTACGTGAACAACGGGATGGACAACATCCAGGAAATATCGGATAAAGAGGAAGATTTTATCGACCGCGCGGTAAACCCGCGCATCAATTCGCGCTTAGGCTGCCAATGCGTCGTCATTGATGGTGACGTGGAAGTAACGCTGCCCGACCAATCGGGTTTCCTGGGACATTAATTAGGTTATACGTATTACGTTATACGTTTTACGTAGATTAGAAGAAACAAAAAACGTACAACGTCGAACGTATAACGTACAACAAAAAAAGCATGACAGACGACAAATACGCACTGCCAATCCACTGGAACGACTACGAGGACATTGCCATAGAGCTTTACGAAAAGTTCGGCGACGATTTTGATGAGTCGAAAATATACCGTATCCGTTTTACCGATCTGCTGGAATGGGTGCTAAGCCTGCCCAATTTCAAAGGCACACGTGAGGAATCGAACGAAGGGCACCTGGAGCAGATCCAGTCGGCCTGGGTATATGAGTGGCGTGACCACCAATAGTCGGTTAACTCCCGGCGTTTTTATTTTGCAGTCTTACCTGTCAATTTTAAACAAAATCGGTGTAATCACGCTTAATAAACGGTGTAATCACAAACATGGAATCATTCTTAAATAAGCTAAAAGATATTACGACTTTCATTTTTGATGTCGATGGCGTGATCACCGACGGCACTGTTTATGTGACCGAGAGCGGGGAGCAGTTCAAGTCGTTCAACATTAAGGACGGGTACGCATTGCAACTCGCTGTAAAATTAGGATACAATGTTTGCGCCATTTCAGGCAGCCGTTCCAAAGCGTCGCTTTACCGGCTCAATAGTCTTGGCGTGATGGACGTCCTGGTCGGCGCACATAAAAAATCGGATAACTTTAATTCCTACCTCGAGTCGAAGCACGTCGGGCCGCTCAGCACTTTGTATATGGGCGACGACATAACCGATCTGGCAGCCATGAAACTGGCGGGTTTACCAGTTTGCCCGGCCGACGCGGCGGAGGAGATCAAAGCCATCAGCCAGTATATTTCCCCTTTCCCGGGTGGCCGCGGCGCCGTACGCGATGTGATCGAAAAGGTGATGAAAGTACAGGGCAAATGGTTAAATGACGAGGCGTATAGTTGGTAGGGCGTCCATAGTCAATAGACCATAGTCCATAGCCAATTTTCATATATTTTAGCAATAGACATTCCATGGACTATCGACCATCGTCTATGGACAAAAACATAAATGAACCATAAGATAATTCTCGCATCCAAATCCCCCCGCCGGCAGGAACTTTTGCGACTGATGGACGTTGATTTCCGCATCGTGCTCAAAGACGTCGATGAATCGTACCCGGATGATCTGAGCCCCGAAGAGATAGCCGTTTACATTGCCAGGAAAAAGGCCGAAGCATATGACGAGACGATTGATGATGAGGTAGTGCTGACAGCCGATACCATAGTCGCCGTCGACGGGCAGATACTCGGCAAGCCCGAAGATAAAGAGCACGCCAAACAAATGTTGCGGACGCTTTCGGGAAAAGTTCACCGCGTGGTTACGGGTGTTTGCCTGCTTTATAAGCATCGTTACAATCTCTTTCACGACGTTTCGGAGGTATTTTTCAGGAAGCTGACTGACGCTGAGATCGACTTTTACGTAGAAAAATACGCCCCGCTTGACAAAGCCGGCGCTTATGGCATCCAGGAATGGATCGGGCTGGTTGGCATCGAAAGGATCGATGGCTCGTACACCAATGTAGTTGGCCTCCCTACCGAAAAACTCTATCAGCAGTTAATACGGATTACTTCGCAGAAATAGATTTTTTGTAAATTTGCGTTTAGTAATCAGCGAATTATGGAAGAACCGGAAGTGCCGACGGAGCACCTGCACGAACATATACACGAGGCCGCGCACCACAACCAGGACAAATGGTCCATGTGGGTAGCCATCTCCACCGCCTTTATGGCAGCATTTGCGGCTGTAAGCAGCCTGATGGCCGGGCATCAATCCAACGAGGCCCTGATCACACAGGTAAAGGCTTCTGATCAATGGTCATATTACAATGCTAAAGGTATCAAGGCCGAAGTAGCCGATGCGGTATTACAGTTGAAAAACGAAAAGCTGGATACCTCAAAGATGGCCGCTGCGCGGAAAGCAAAGCTGAAAAACGACCAGGAAAAAATACAGGAAGAGGCGCGCGCTCTTGAAAAAGAATCAAAGGAGCACCTGGAAAAGGATATGATACTCGCGCGCGGCGTCACCTTTTTTCAGATAGCCATCTCCATTTCAGCGATATCATTGCTGGCTAAAAAAAAGCCGCTGTGGTATGTCAGCCTCGGGCTGTTTGCCATAGGGATCGCCCAGTTTATTGCCGGATTATTGTAGCCCCCTCTAAATCTCCCCCTGCAGGGGAGACTTTCAAAAAAGGACTGATTTTAATCCGGTCTTCCGCTGGCTTGCATGATCCACTATTTCACCACAAACCCATTGTTCCCGCGGTTTACATCCGGCAAAGCTGAATCAGGATCGACCACCACGGTTTTTACTTCACCTGTAGTCGGCACGATAAATGAAACCATCCTGTTTTGCAGCCATGCTTCAACCGGTACCTGCGTGCGCTGTTTGGTGCCGTCCTGCATAGTTACCTCGACCGTAAATGGCATGGCCATCTGTTCCAGGTTGGCTACGGTAACCTTAAGTCCCTGTTTCGGGTCGTTGTTCACATATTCCGCGCCTACAAGCTCCAGGTCCAATAGCAGGTTATTGTAGAACCAGCCTTTCCAGAACCACGACAAGTCTTCACCGGCGCCGTTATCCATGCAGCGGAAAAAGTCGTCGGGCTGGGGATGTTTAAATGCCCATTTACTGATATAATTTCGGAAAGCGTAATCGAACCTGTCGTGCCCGAGTACTTGTTCGCGAAGCAATACTAACCCGAACGCCGGCTTAAAATATTCGATCGGGTGGCGATATTTTTCAGGCACCGCGTCGGCGGCTGTCATGATGGTTGGCGCATCGGGATCGGCCATCGTCGGAATGATCTCGTCGGCCGGGTTACCGCCGCCCGGAGCATATTCTCCATCTCTTTTCGGACCGTATTCGCCGTTGTTAAAGGCATCGGCTGCATAGACGTCGATAAAAGTGTTAAAGCCTTCGTCCATAAAGGCATACCGGCGCTCGTCAGAGCCCACGATCATCGGGAACCAATTGTGGCCGATCTCGTGCGCGGTTACCCAGTACAGATCTTTAGTTTTGTCAGTTATTCCATCAAAGACGATGCCCGGGTATTCCATACC
>JAFDZK010000165.1 GCA_018267005.1 Bacteroidota bacterium | reverse complement strand
CGGCAATCCTCTTTGAAGAGCTTTGTCGGCTTTGGCGCGTAGTTTTTCCTGGTGGTTCGGGTCGGACGCGTAGAAATGGAAGGAATAGGCAACGTTCTTAAACCCGGTTATCGGGCTATCGGCAACCACGTCCACATCCTGGTCCCAATGCGGGCTACCGACAACGATGAGGTTATCCGAATCAAATTTCCTTATCTCAGGTATCACCTGCATCGCATAATTCTTTACCGTGTCCCAGGTCGTACGGGCCGGTTCGTTCCAAATCTCGTAGATCACGTTAGGTACACCGGCATACTTTTTGGCCATTTCGGCAAAAAAGTTCTTAGCCTCCGGGATATGTTTGTCGCCGTTATGGTCGTGCCAGTCGATCAGTACATAGATGCCGTCTTTAATGGCCTCGTCGGCCAGCGCGGTCACCATTTGTTTTTGCAAATCGGGTTGCGTTAAATACCCATGCTTCGGCTGCACGGCCATAGCCAGGCGGATGATGCTCACCTTAAAATCTTTGACGATCCAGTCAACCACGGCCGGCGTATAGTACTTACGGCCCTGCCACACGCTCCACGAAAAGCTCAGTCCGCGCAGCCGCGGTTCGACGCCGTTTTGATTAACGATCTTCCCGTTTTCAACATGCAATGCGCCGTTTTTGGCTACAGGAGTTTGCGCATGCGAGGAACAGGCAAGCACTATACAGGTCAATACAACTAATATCCTTCTCATCGGAAAGCAAAGTAATACAACGGCGGAAAAACTTGGCCGGTATGCAAAAAATTAACAAAACATTGTTAAAATGTCACCGTCGCCAGTGTGCTGCCGCACGTCAACCATGATTTTATAGCCGGGGCGGCAAAACATTTAGCCGTCGGTGTGTTATTGACAAAATAATACTAAATTGATGTTATGAACGAAGTAAAAGAGCAATTCGATAATGTCTCGAAAAAATACGACTCGCAGCGGAGGCAGTTGATACCCTGCTTTGACGATTTCTATAAAGCCTGCCTGCCGTTGGTCAAAAGCCTTACCCATGCCAAAAATGTGTTGGACATCGGCGCCGGGACGGGTTTGTTCTCGCAGTTCATTTACGAAGCGAACCCTGACCTGCGATTTACGTTGGTGGATGTGTCGTCGCAAATGCTCGATGTGGCCCGCGAACGTTTTGCCGGTAGCGATAATTTCGAGTTTAAAGAACTCGATTTTTCAAAAGAGCCGCTGCCGGGAAAATACGACATCATTATATCCGGACTAGCGATCCATCACCTGGACCACCAGGACAAGGCAAAACTTTATCAAAACATTTATAAAGCTTTGAACGACGGCGGCCTGTTCATCAACGCCGACCAGGTGGAAGGCAAGAACCTGTTGTTTGACAGCCTTTACAAATACCTGTGGCGCGAGACGGTTTCGCATTCCGGTTTAGATCATGAAGCTTTGGTGCAGTCGTTCGAACGAACCAAATTAGACAAACTTGCACCGCTGCATACACAATTGCACATGCTGGAAAAAGCGGGCTTTAATGAAGTGGACTGCATTTATAAGAACCTGAACTTTGCCGTATTCGGCGGCTACAAAGACGAAAAGGTGGAGACGGCGGTGGTTTGATCTTTGTCCATAGTCGATGGTCCATTGTCCATAGCCAATCAGGTGACCTATTCATCATTCTTCGTTGAGAAATAATGGTCAATGCCAAAAATCAATCAACTATGGACTATGGACTATCGACCTAAAAAAACATATCTTTATCATACAAACCACCCCGAGACCATGAGAACCTTTATTCTAATACTTTCCGCAGGAGTGTTGCTTGCTTCGTGCGGAAAAAAAGCCCAAACAGCAGCCACGCCAGACGCAAGGGCTGCCGACAGCGTGAAAGCTTATCTGAAAGGTCACTTGAACGATCCGGCGTCCTACCAGCCTGAGACATTCGGCAAGCTGGAAAAGAACTTTTCGAGCTATATGAACGACGACAATTACTATACCTATTCGAACTGGATAGCGCGCACCAAGGAGCAAAGCGATAAAAAGGACAGCGCCGCGGTTTACCAGGAAAGAAAAAGATCGGGCTTTTATGACAAAATGTTCCGGGAAGGCATGCGCAAAATGGACAGCCTGAAAAAAAACTATAAATCCAGTTTTATGGGCTATAAGATCACACACTCCTACCGGGCCAAAAATACCGCCGGCTCCATCGAGCCGCAACAAGCGGTGTTCACGCTTGATACCGCCTTTAGTGTGTTGAAAATGGATAAAGCGGGTAAGTAGTTAAAAGGCTTGTGAACCTACCGTTCTCTAAGACTGTCCAGTGAAATTATTTGTCCTGTCGTGAGCGGCAAACAACTGCTGCAGGTTATGATAAACCAAGAGTTATTAGTATGCCGGAATAGGTGCTCCACTGCGTTCAGCATCACAATATGCGTAATTACACCTCCAGCACCAGCCCGTCGTAAGCCAGGGTTATATTTTTGGGCAGCAGTCCTAATATCGATTGGTGCCGGCCCAGGCGGTGACTGATATGCGTAAAGTAGGTCCTTTCGGCGCCTATTTCCTTGGCGAATGCGACGGCTTCGACAAATGTAAAATGCGAGATATGTTTTTCGATCTGCAGTGCATTGATCACCAGCGTTTTGGTGCCTTTGATCTTTTGCTTTTCGTGCTCCGATATGGTTTTGGCATCGGTGATGTACGTAAAATCGTTGATCCGGAACCCTAATACCGGCAGCTTGTAATGCATAACTTCGACGGGTGTAAAAGGGACGTCGCCGATGCGGAAAGGTTTCAGGTCAATGGTCTTCAGATTTACCTCCGGCACACCGGGGTATTTCATCTCGGCAAAAACATAGGAGAACTCGCGTTTCAGCGCCTCTTGCACCCGAACAGTGGCATATACATCGATGGCCGACTCCTGCCGGTAGTTAAAGGCCCGGATATCGTCCATACCGGCGATATGGTCCTTATGCTCGTGGGTAAAAACAATAGCATCAAGGTGCTTTACCCCTGCCCTGAGCATCTGGTAACGAAAATCGGGGCCCGAATCAATGACGATCACCTTCCCTTCCGCCTCGATCAGGACAGACGAGCGGAGTCGTTTATCATGCGGGTCGAGCGAGGTGCAAACCTCGCAGTTGCAGGCGATAACTGGCACGCCCTGGGATGTTCCGGTTCCTAAGAATGTGATCTTCACAACTGCAGCCGTGTTTGTTTGATCTGGTGTAAAAATGCCGTTTGCTTCTCGTCGAGCAGGCTCATATCGATATCCAGCTCACGGATCAGTTCCGTAAGGGCGATGATCTTGCTTTCCAGGTTCGAGAATTTATTGACCACCACCACCTTGCTGCTCAGCAACATGCAGGCGCCGGTTTTAAAGTTGCCTTTCTCATAGCGGACCTTGTAGCCCGCCGTTCGCAGCAGCGTTTCCAGTTTTTCAAGGGTATGGGTCGTGGCATTAAGCATCCGTCTCAAAAATAACCAAAATAGACCGGAGATGTGAGATTTGAGATGCGGGATTTTGTAAAAATTTCGGAATCCGGAATTGTCATTTCGGATTTATATTTCACGGTTTGGAACTTTTAAACAATGACTTACCGTACACCCCGCTCATTTGCTTCATTACAAATTTTTGCGGCAGGAATTTCAGGAAGACGCTTCCGAAACGGTTCAGAAAGCCGGGGATATGGGTAAGCTTGCGCTTCCGAAAGGCCTGCACTGCCTCTGTGGCGGCCTGTTTTACCGGCATCAGCCAGCCGCGCAGCTCGTTGAATTTTTCGCCTTCGGTCATTTCGGTCTGGATACCGCCGGGATTGTAAACGGTAATGGAAAATTGCCTATTCTTCAGTTCGTGCGAAAGCGCGGTAGCAAAAGTCAGCAGGTATGATTTGGTACCCGAATAAGCCGCCTGGTAGGGCACCGGGAAAATGGCGGCCATGCTGGAAACAATAAGCAACCCTCCCTCCCGGCCCGTTGCTTCAAAATGATCGACCAACCGGTTCGTCATGCGCGTTACGCCCACCACGTTGGTTTGCAGCATGGTTTGAAAGTAATCCCATTCCAGCTCCTTATGCAGGCCAAAATAGGTAATGCCTGCATTCAGCACGGCAGCATAAAGCTCATCGCCGCCTAATACTTCTTCCGTGGCGCGGTCTACGTCCTCCAGTTTAGAAAGATCAGCCACAATAATGCGCACTTTAACAACTTTTTGGAGTTCGGTCTGCAGCTTTTCCAGCTTTTCCCGGCGACGGGCAAGCAGGATCAGGTTTGCACCGTGCCCGAAGGCCAACTGCCGGGCGATTTCCTCGCCCAGCCCGGCCGAGGCACCGGTAACCAAAACCCATTTATCTTTAAACTGCAGTTTAGCCATGCTGTAAAACTAAATAAATTTGGTTCATCCGTTAAAAATCATCGGCAGATTTGATAACTATTAAATAATTATCAAAAATCTTTTGTACAATCGGGCTTTCGCGCTGTACGTATTGCAGGCTTCATAAATCTTAACCATCTTTAAATATTATAATCGTGTTCTAATGAAAAAATATTTCCTGTCCGTTGTCCTGTTGAGCTTAGCCTGTTACGTTTTCGCCCAGGACACCACAAAAACCTATGCCGAAAAGCTGGGCTGGCCCAAAGGCGCCAAAGTGCTGATATTGCATGTCGACGATGCCGGCATGTCGCACGACTCGGACGACGGCGTTGAAATGGCGACCGGCAAAGGCGTAGCGACATCCACCAGCGTGATGATGCCCTGCCCCTGGGTGCCTGAGATCGTGCAATACATCAAAGAACACCCCGACCTGGACGCCGGCCTGCATTTGACGCTAACTTCCGAGTGGAAAAATTATCGCTGGGGACCCGTTGCCGGCAAAGCAAACGTTCCGGGTTTGACAGATAAGCAGGGATGCCTTTACCCGTCGGTTGCGGCGGTTTATTTTAACGCGACGCCGGATGAGGTAGACAAGGAAATGCGTGCTCAACTGGACCGGGCTTTATCTATGGGTTTTAAACCCACGCACCTCGACTCGCACATGGGCACCTTGTTCGCCAAGGAAGGCTTCCTGCAGAAATATATTCAGTTGGGTATCGAAAAACAGATACCCGTGATGTTCCCCGGCGGTAACGACTACTTCTTCCGTGCTGAGGCCAAAGCGGCAACTATTGCCGAATTGAAAAAGCAGGGCAAATACAAAGAGGGCATGGCTATTCCCGACCCTGCTGAACTGGTGAAAGCTAAAGATATTGGCGTAATGTTGTGGAAAAATGGATTGCCCGTGCTGGACGACCTGCACAATTCCAGCTACGACTGGCAGATGCCGGATATCGACCACAAAACCGACGCTGAAATACAAAAATGGTACACCGATCATTACATCGAGAGCATCGGGCGTCTAAGCCCGGGCCTAACCATGGTCATCATGCATTGCACCAACCCTACGCCGGCATTTCAATACATCTGCAATGAAAGCAAAAAACGCCAAGGCGACCTGCTGGCTATGCTCGACCCGCGGCTGAAAGATTTTTTGCAAAAGAACGGCTATATCCTGACCACCTGGCGTGAGGTAATGGAGCGGAGAAAGAAAGTCGGTAATGATTAATTAACGCGACAAAAGATGATAAGCAGTTTCATTTATAATGCCATCTGCCAGCGTAACGTTTTAGTTTTTTTTTACACGATAATATGTATCATTAAGGCTAAGTCGTTCGTATTGTTTAAAACCATCTAATTTAAAACCAGTTATGAAATATATTCTTGTCCTTTTTTCGGTTGTCCTTTTTTCGTACATGCTCAGTTCGTGTTCAAAAGATAATCCCCCGGCAATTGTCAGCCCCAAGCTCGATACCAGTACCACATTAATAAATAACACCGTGCTTGTAGGTAAATGGAACATTGTAAGCGACTCGCTGTCCTACCAGGGGGTTAAGCTTAAATACCAGGGAGCGGCGGGCGACCACTATATATTTACCAAATACGGCAACCTGTATATCAATGAAGCGTTCGGCGGCAGCATTGTCGATACCGCCATTTATGCTGTTTCGAACAGCTACGTTTTGAACTGGCTGAATATTTATATCAACCAAAATGGCAATGTGAGCACCATACCCACCAATGCGCCGCCATTCAATATCAGGACGAACGCCGACTCGCTAGTACTGACTTCCAATGTGCCTACTGCACAGGGACAGCGTTATGAACAAATAAAGTTCATTAAACAATAGGCCGGGAGCCGCAAAAACAGACTTATAGGTCAGTTTTTGAAAATAAGCAACTACAATATTAGTCGTTTTATCTTACTTTCGGGGAGGCCAAACCTGAACCTTATCATTTTTCACAGGCTGGCTAACCACTCTCTCTACCTCAGGTCGACCACTTCAGCGCCCGGATGCTCTTTCTTATCATACGTAAAAATGGTTTCGGGGAGTTTTACATTAGGCGTAAAAGTGTTAATGGTATAAGTATACCGGCTGCCATTTTTGTCGAATATCAGGGCGCTGTATATCTGCTTTTTCGCTTTGTCTATCTCGAGGCGTATTTTAAAAAACGGTTTCCCGGCGTCCTCCGGCGTCAGGTCGATCTCCTGGCAAACTCTTCCGCCGATATTGTAATCGCCATTATAAATGTACTTATAGCCGCGCTCGTAAAAGGTAAATATCTGGGCCGGGTTGATATTGCTTTGGCTTTTGTCAACGTCGTTTAACTCTACTTCGTTGTCCTTTTTTACGTAGGTCCACTGGCTTTTGCCGTCGCTTATGATCTCCTGCGCTTCGGTCGCCTTATCGGCAGGGTCGTAAATAATGACCTTAAATTTATTCTCTTTGGGCTGAGCGATCAGTGTGCCCGTCTGGACATCCCTGATATTGGCCTGAGGATCGTCAAGCTTAAAGGTAAAACCAGCTTTTATTATATTATACGCCTTATATTTCAGGCTGACGGCATTCATTATTTTTCTCGCCTGCGCGTCCTTTTGGGCAAAAGTGTTGTAAGCCGTTGTTATAAGAATCAGCGATATACTTATCGATCTTTTCATTTGTAGTTTATCGTTTTTGTCCATAGTCCATAGACCATGGTCCATAGTTTAACCGGTATCGGCTATGGGCTATCGACCATCGACTATGGACATTTCAAATCTCAAATTGTTTTCTGCAGGCTTTCCAGGTGTTTTTCCAGGCTGTATTCGTCGGCGAACAATACCTCGCGCGCCTTGCTGCCCTCGAATGGCCCGACTATGCCCGCGGCTTCCAGTTGGTCGATGATGCGGCCGGCCCGGTTATAGCCCAGTTTCAGTTTTCGCTGTATCAGCGAAGTCGACCCCTGCTGGTGGATAACGATCAGCCGCGCTGCTTCCTCGAACATCGGGTCGCGGTCGTCAGGATCAAAATCTTTAGGACTGCTGGCTTCCCCTTCACCTACGTATTCAGGCAACAGGAAAGCAGTCGGATAGCCACGCTGCTCGCCGATATAGTTTGATATCTTCTCCACCTCGGGCGTGTCCACAAAGGCGCATTGCAGTCGTATCAGGTCGCTGCCGGTCGACAGCAGCATATCGCCCCGGCCGATGAGCTGGTCGGCGCCGCCGGTGTCCAGTATGGTACGCGAGTCGATCTTCGACAGCACCCGGAAGGCCAGTCGCGATGGAAAGTTGGCTTTGATGGTACCCGTAATGATGTTCACCGAAGGCCGCTGCGTAGCAATAACCAAATGTATGCCCACCGCACGGGCGAGCTGCGCCAGGCGGGCTATCGGCATCTCCACCTCCTTGCCGGCGGTCATCATCAGGTCGGCAAATTCGTCGACAACCAGCACGATGAACGGCAGGTAACGGTGCTTTTCCGGGTCGCTTATTTTGCGGTTGATGAATTTCTGGTTGTACTCCTTCAGGTTACGCACGCCGGCGTCCTTTAACAGGTCATAGCGCTGGTCCATCTCGATGCACAGGGAGTTCAGCGTATTCACCACCTTTTTCGTATCGGTAATAATGGCGTCCTGTTCATCAGGCAGCTTGGCCAGGAAATGTCTTTCGATCTTACGAAACAGCGTAAGCTCGACCTTCTTGGGGTCGACCAGGACAAATTTCAGCTCGGCCGGGTGACGTTTGTATAACAACGAAACAAGAATGGCATTGATGCCAACCGATTTCCCCTGACCCGTAGCCCCGGCAACAAGCAGGTGCGGCATTTTGGCTAAATCGGCTACAAAAACCTCGTTCGATATCGTTTTACCCAAAGCTATGGGCAGGTCCATCGTCGAATTCTGGTATTTTTCCGTCGCGAGGATGGAGCGCATGGATACCATTTCGGGGTGCTGGTTCGGCACCTCGATACCGATAGTGCCCTTGCCCGGCATCGGCGCGATGATGCGTATGCCCAGCGCCGCCAGGCTAAGCGCTATATCATCCTCCAGGTTTTTGATCTTCGATATACGGACGCCCGGTGCGGGAATGATCTCGTAAAGCGTAACCGTCGGCCCGATGGTTGCCTTGATCTTGTCGATCTCGATGTTATAGTGATTCAGCGTTTCGACGATCTTATTCTTGTTGGCCTCCAGTTCTTCCGAATTGACCGTTATCTTGTTCGAGCCGTAGTTCTCGAGCAGGTCGAGCGTCGGCAATTTATAAGATGAAAGGTCGAGCTTGGGGTCATAGGTGCCGAACTGTTCCACCAGGCCTTTAGCCTTTTCATCATCGTCTTCTTCTATGCTCAGTACGTTGGTCGGCCGGCTTGTATCGATCGTCAGCGGGATCTCCTCTTCCGTTTCCGGCTCATGCGTGGCTAAGGGGTCGGGTGTAAGCACCATCGGTTCGTGGAACACGGAATTTTGCTGCACGGGTTCTTCCTTCATGGTGTTGCTGCCTTTGGGCCATTCGATGGGTTTAGAAAGATAGTCCTCTTCGCGGTCGTACACTTCAGGCACAACCTGGTCCACTACGTCAGGCGCCAATTCCGTTTTCTTCCGGGCAGGTATTTTAAAGTCGATATTATATGCGATGATTAATGCGGCAAGCGCGGCAAATACCAGCAATCCGGCGGTGCCGGCCTGCCCTATCTGCGCATCCAGCAAGCGGTTGCTCCAAAAACCGAAATTCCCCTCGAGGAAATGCGGCGCGTCGCTTACAAATGCATGGAAAAAACCGAGCGCAACCGAAATGAAAACCAGCAGAAAGAAGGAATAGCCGAGCGTTTTACCGGCCGAATACAACCTGACCTTAAAAAGAAGACGGTAGCCGATAACAAAAAATACAAATACAAAAAGGAAGGAGGCTATGCCGAACCATTCGAAGATGAACTGGTTGGCCAGCAGCGCCCCGAATTTACCCAGCCAGTTTTCGACAACCGGGTTTTTGATGCCGTTATCCAGTAACTCCTGCTGGGTTTTGAACAAGTTGTGCCAGCCGCCGTTAGCCGCAGAAACATAACTCTGGTCCTCCTGCCAGGTAAAAAGGTACGAGGTAAAAGCTATAAGGAAGAACACCGATAATATGAGCAAAAACAGCCCGGCGATCTTCACCAGGCGGCCATCGCCGGGGTTAAATGACGTCTGCCGCTCCTTTTTAGCCTTTGGCGGTTTTTCCTTTTCGCCTTTCGCCGATGGTTTCTCGGGTTTGGCGTTATCCCTTAAAGTATTTGTTTTAAACTGGTTCCCTTTTATCGGCATCCTTACAGTACACGTTCAATCGCAAGTGTAAAGTTAATAGAT
>JAFDZK010000164.1 GCA_018267005.1 Bacteroidota bacterium | reverse complement strand
TATTTATCAACCATCGCCCTGAGCGGCCTTGTATGCTTATTCTTAGGGTTGCCTGCTTCCGCTCAGCGAGGCAGCAACGGTGGTGGCAGTTCCCATTCGTCATCTGGTGGCGGCGGGGGCGGTGGTTCGCGTCCTTCGGGCGGCGGCAGCAGCGGTGGAGGATTTCGTCCCTCAGGCGGCGGAAGCAGTGTTAACAGTTACAGGCCATCGACTACGTATTCGCGCCCTTCGTCCGGCGGGTTTCGCCCTTCGGCAGGCGCTACGGTCAACAGTTACAGGCCGTCGGTAAGCAATCCGAGGGTGGCCATTGCCCCGGCGCGTATTAACAGCCAGGGCATCAGGCCGCCGGTTAACCGCGTTGGCGTGGTTCGTGGCGGATCATATGGCTACCGCGGTTACGTTCCGGCAGGTTCGGGTAACGTAGTTGGTACCCGCGGCTATGTTGGGCAAGGCGGCCGTGCTTCTGTAGGTGTGGGCGGTCGTGGTTTTTATTCGCCTTACTGGGGTGCGCATCATTATTACTATTACCACCACGGGTATTACAATACCTATTATGCGCCAAGGATAGGCTTTACCATCGGCTTTTTGCCTTACGGATATTATCCTTTCTATTTCGACGACTACCAGTATTTCTATTCAAACGGCTTGTTCTATACCTACGACGATAATCAGTATACAGTAGTTGAGCCGCCGCTTGGCGCAGAAGTGAACGAGTTGCCTTCCAACGCGCAGCCTATCAACATCAACGGTCAGCAGTATTACGAAGCTAACGGTGTGTATTACGAGCCGATCGTTAAAGACGATGGCTCAACCAGCTACCAGGTAGCCGGGAGGGACGGCCAACTGAATACCGACAATGATGACAGCAATTTGCCGCCTCCGCCACAAGTTGGCGACGTTGTAAACACGCTTCCCCCCGATTGCAGGAGGATAAACCTGAACGGTGAAAAATACTATGTATCGCCGGACGGTTATTACTTCCAGGAGATGCGCGACCAGGATAACAATAAGGTCTATAAAGTTGTCGGCACCCCCGATCAGGGGCCCGATGACGATCAACAATAAAAGAATCATATACAGGAAAGGGATGGTCTCAGATCATCCCTTTTTTGTTGAAGCGGCGCCATGAATTTGTTATAATAGTATTACGGCTGCCAAAGTGTAAAGAAGTATTTTTACGCCTATGAATACGCTTTGGATGATCTTTGGCAAATGCTTCTGCCTGCCGTTAATATGGATTTGTACGACCTTTGCCGGTCAGCCAGCTCATCCGTTTAAGCTATTCAAAGCCAATAATCCCGACATCCAGTACTACGGCAGGATCGATTTCTCTGACCCGCTTAGGCCGCGTTTCTGGTCGCCGGGCGTGTACATTAAAGCGAAGTTCAAGGGAACCTCCTGCGAAGTGATCATAAATGACGAAGTAAAGGACGGCAACACGCATAACTATATCGAAATAGCTATCGACGATCAGCCGCCTATACGGGTACAGACAACCAGCAAGGTGAATGTGATAAAAGCGGCTTCCGGGCTGCCGGATACGGAGCATGTCATTACAATTTGTAAAGACACCGAATCGGGTATAGGCTACCTGGAGTTTACAGGCATCAAATGCGATGCCTTACTGCCTTTACCGCCAAAACCCGGCCGGAAAGTGGAATATATCGGCGACTCCATAACAACGGGTACGGGTATGGACCTCAGCCGCAGGCCTTGTGATTCCGGTGCCTGGTACGATCAGCACAATGCCTACATGAGCTACGGCCCCCGAACCTCGCGGATGCTGAACGCCCAATGGCAGCTAACGGCAGTTGCGGGCATAGGCATCACCTATAGCTGCTGCAACATGGGCATTGTGATGCCCCGGGTGTTTGATAAGGTATTGCTGCGCGATAATAAAATAAAATGGGATTTTAGCCGCTACCAGCCCGATGTGGTGACGATATGTTTGGGGCAGAATGACGGAGCCAGGGACTCGGTACAATTTTGCAATGCCTACATGCGATTTATCGACACGGTAAGGACCGTTTATCCGAAGGCGGATATCATCTGCCTCAGCAGTCCGATGGCCAATGAAAAACTAAGCCCTGTTTTAAAAAGATACCTAAATGCTGTTGTCGACGGGGAAAATGCACGCGGCGATAAAAGAGTTTATAAATATTTCTTCTCCAAACGATATTTTCATGGCTGCGGCGGCCACCCGGACATGGCCGAGCAAGGGCAAATAGCCGGTGAATTGACGGCTTATATTAAGAAGGTAGAAAATTGGTGATCATTCTCCCTGCTGTTGCTGAACTGGTTTTTTTCGTTTTAACTCGACGAAATTAACTATCAGTCTGCTTGTGGACATCATAAAGAGCCCGATAAAAAACTTCACGAAATAAAAGACTAACCAACCGACGGCCGGCTGATGAACTAGGTCGACATTCCTTTGAATAAAATGGAAATATGAAATAACCTCGCGGCAGAGCAATGGCAGGGTATCGACTACGATAAGCGTACCGATGACAATAATGGCTATTTGCAAAACAGTTGAACGGTGTAGGTTAAGCTCAAATTTCACCTCATCAAAACCCTGATCAAGACGCAACTTATCGATTATCCAGTTGGTCTTGAACAGGCAAATTCTGAGAAAGAAAACATAAAAAACAACTATAAGGGTTATCCAGGACAATGCTGCCAATAAACCTCCGGCGTCTGAACCCGATATACCGCCAAAGCGGAAGAAGGACATCAATGAACTAAATACCTCAGGAATAACGGCTAAGGATTCGAGGATAAGATAAAGCGCTAATATTTTTATAACTATTGCAAAAAAGGATCTTGGTGTCATAAGGCTAAAAGTTTAGTAAATATATTCTTTTATCCGATTTATAGCAAAGCAATAGTGGTCGATCACGCCAGGAAATAAATATTTTCACTTTTCTAACTAAAAAATTAGAATATTACCGGAACATCCCTATATTTAATTTTTCGCTACTAAAACCTGACTTGCTGTATTGAATTCCGGTTATGCACGCTAAACCTTTTTGGCTGATCGTAATTTTTAACTTGTTCACCTTGCCGGTGATGGCGCAGGTTGTGCCTGCCGATACTCCTATTTACAGCGAAGCCGCAACGGCGGCGATCCGCAGCTATGACAGCGTTATTGGCGACCAATCCGAAATTTACAGCGGTATAGCGTACCATATATTGCCGCAGGGCGTGAAAGGCTCGCCTTATTTCGGCGGAAAGCCGTTCTTGAACCCGGCAATAATGCGGTACAACGGCACCTGGTACCAAAACATACCTGTTTTATACGACACCTTTGCCGATGCGATGATATCGGCCCAAAGAGACAGCCTTTACATTCTAAGGCCGGATAAAACGCCGGACATTTATTTCTCAGATCATCACTTTATTTACCTGGCGCAACAGTCGGGCTCTAATTTAGCCCCGGGCTATTACGATAAATTGTATGCCGGCCGATCGGAGGTACTCGTAAAACGCGCCAGTTCCATGCAAAGCAGGGTAAGCGGGCAATCGGTCGAGATCTATTATGAAAACAAGGATGTGATTTATATTAAAAAAGGAGATGCCTATTACCCGGTAAGTGGCAAGGGTTCCGTGCTGGACTTTTTTAAGAGTAAGAGCAAACAGTTGAAACAATACCTGAAAGAAAAACAAATTAAATACGGAAGGGATAAAGAGGGTTCAATAGTCAGGTTGGCCGAATACTACGACCAGATAAACAAATGATATGAAGAAACTCTGCCTGGCCTTATTTATCCTGATCAGCCTGCCGGTTGCGATGTTTGCCCAGCAAACTTCCAGGCTGATCGACGTGGATTATAAGCAGGCGGGTATTTCGGAAGTAACGAGCGATCTCAACACAAAGACCGGTTACCGCTTTTACTATGATCCCGCGCAGTTCGACAGCCTGAAGGTTACGCTCAGCCTGAAACAAAGCCCGTTGAATATCGTGCTTGACCGTATATTTCAGAACACCCCATATCATTACCTTCTTACCGCCGACCAGGAAGTAATTCTGACCCGCAACTGGCAGATCAGGGCCAACCTGGTACCGGGATTTTTTAATGACAACCAGGGCCAGGCGGTTCAGCCGGCCCCCGCGCAGGCTACCCAGGATTACTTCGCTGAGCCGCAGAAGGCGGTTACGGCTACGTCAGAGAATAAGCTGTACACTATTGGCGTCCCCGGAAGTAATAACAAGGGAAAGGTTACGCTTGCGGGCTATGTGCGTAATGTCAACTCGGGCGAAGCAGTTATCGGGGCCAGTGTTTACGAGCCGTCGACGCGTACAGGCATAGCTACCAACCAGTTCGGTTATTATTCCATTGCCCTGCCGCCAGGCCGGCATACCCTGGTGGTCAAAGCGGCGTCGATGAAAGACACCCGCAGGCAGGTAATGCTGTATGGCAACGGCGAATTGAACATCGAAATGCAGGAGCAGGTGATATCGCTGAAGGAGGTAAAAATATCGGCCGAGAAGGTGGCCAATGTGCGGAGCGTGGATATGGGCGTGGCCAAACTGGATATCAAAAGCATCAAGCAAATACCGACGGCCTTTGGAGAAGCCGATGTGTTAAGGGTGGTGCTGACGCTGCCAGGCGTGCAAACCGTAGGTGAGTCGAGCACCGGTTTCAATGTACGTGGCGGTTCGGCTGATCAGAACCTGATCCTGCTCAACGGTTCCACAATTTACAACCCGGCGCATTTCTTCGGATTTTTCTCCGCGTTCGACCCGGATATCATACAGAATATTGAACTGTATAAGAGCAGTATTCCTGAAAAATACGGGGGTCGCCTGGCTTCGGTGCTGGACATTACCGAGCGCGAAGGCAACAACAAAAAATTCACCGGATCGGCCGGTATCGGCATGCTGACCAGCAGGCTAAATATCGAAGGGCCTATCGATTCGGGTAAAACGTCGTTTATTTTCGGCGGCCGCACCACCTATGCCGACTGGCTGCTTAAGCTTTTGCCCAAGGCCTATGCCAATAGCAGCGCGTCGTTTTACGATCTGAATTTGAATATCAGCCATCACATCAACGACAAAAACACGCTATTCCTGTCGACATACTGGAGCCAGGACGCGTTCAGGCTAAACAGCGATACCTCGTATAGCTATGGCAACCGTAATGCCTCGCTGCGATGGAAACATAACTTTAGCAATAAGCTTTTCAGCGTAATTACCGGCGGTTACGATTATTATCAATACAGCATTTCCAGCCAGGCCAACCCGGTAAATGCGTACAAGTTTGCTTTCGACATTAACCAGGTCAATTTAAAGGCCGATTTTAGTTACTACCTCAGTTCCAAACACACCCTTTCGTTCGGTTTGAGCACGGTCCATTACAAGATCGACCCCGGGAGCAACCAGCCCTACGGGAAAGGCTCGCAGGTAGCCCCCGATGTCGTACCGGGCGAGCAGGCATTGGAGAGCGCGCTGTACCTGGGCGACAATTACGACATTACCCCGGATTTTTCCGTCAGCGCGGGTATACGGTATTCGCTGTACAATTACCTGGGTCCGCAAACCATTTATAGTTATGCGCCCGGGCAGCCGCGGATATTAATTAATGTAATTGACAGCACGAAATATGGCGGCGGCCACATCATCAACACTTACCAGGGGCCCGAAATTAGGGTTTCGGCGCGGTACATACTCGGAGAAGACCTTTCCGTAAAGGCCAGCTACAATACGCTGCGTCAATACATTAACCTGTTGTCGAACACGGTGGCTATTTCACCTACCGATACCTGGAAGCTGAGCGATCCGAACATCAAGCCGCAATTCGGCCAGCAGGTTTCACTTGGATTTTATAAGAATTTCAACTCCAATACCATCGAAACTTCGGTCGAGGCTTATTACAAGCACATGGACAATTACCTCGACTATCGCAGCGGCGCCACGCTTACCCTGAACAACCATATCGAAACTGCCGTCATCGAAACCCAGGGCAAGGCTTATGGCGTCGAGTTCATGGTTAAAAAATCAACCGGCATGCTAAACGGCTGGGTAAGCTATACCTGGTCACGGATTCTTTTGCAGGAGGACGATCCGGGCGGCGGTTTGCCGCTGGTTAACAACGGCGCCTGGTATCCTGCCAGCTACGATAAACCCAATAGTTTGAATATTGTAGGCAACTATCGGTTCACGCATCGTTATAGCGTATCCATCAATACCATTTACAGCACAGGCAGGCCGATCACATACCCGATAGGCGAGTATTATTACGGCGGGTCGGAAAGGGTGTTATACTCCGACAGGAACCAGTACCGGATACCGGATTACTTCCGAACCGACCTGTCCATCAACATCGACGGAAACCACAAGGTGCACCAGCGCTTCCATAATTCGTGGACTATCGGTGTGTACAACCTTACAGGGCGCAATAACGCTTATTCAACTTATTTTACCGAACAGGGTGGCGGCATACAGGGCTATCAATTATCGATTTTTTCGCACCCGCTGCCGTTTATAAATTATAATATCAGGTTCTGATGGCAAAACTGGCAACCATATTCGGCACTATAGCTTTAAGCATAGCCTGCGCGGCGAGCAGCCGCGCCCAGGTATTGCCCGAAGTTCAGCAGAAGTTTGCGGACTATCAGCATAAAAACCTGCAGGAGAAGTTGTTTATTCATACGGATAAGAACTTTTACCTGGCCGGCGAAATTATTTGGTTCAAAGTTTATTGTGTTGAGGCGAGTACCAATAAGCCGCTCGACTTAAGCAAGGTGGCGTACCTTGAATTAATAGATAATGCCGGTAATGCCGCCGTGCAAACCAAAGTCAGCCTTGACAAGGGCTCCGGAGCGGGTTCCGTGCTTTTGCCTTTTTCGCTGAATAACGGCAACTACCTGTTACGCGCCTACACCAGTTGGATGAAGAACTTCAGCCCCGATTATTTTTTTCAAAGCGAGCTGACCATCGTAAACCCGCTTAAGGCGCCGGATGCGCAGCCCAGGCAAAAGGAGCAATTTTACGACGTGCAGTTCTTCCCCGAAGGCGGCCGCTTAGTTCAGGGCCTCACCAGCAGGGTAGCTTTTAAAGTGACAGGCGCAGATGGCAAAGGCGTCTCCTGTACCGGTGTCGTACTCGGCCAACAGAATGATACGGTGGCGCGGTTCAGCACTTTGCGCTTTGGCATGGGCAGCTTTATGCTGAGGCCAATAAGCAATTCGGTATATAAAGCCGTCATTAAAATTGGCAGCAACGTTATAAACAAAACATTGCCGGGTATCGGTGATTCGGGTTATGTTCTAAGGGCGACAGAAAACTCAGGCAACTGGAATGTACTGGTCCGAAATGCCGATAGTTCGTCTTCGGCCCGGGTTTACCTCGTTGTCCACAACGACCATCGTATCGGCGCGGCCTTCGAAGTTAAAACTAGTAATGGAAGCGCGTCGTTCGAAATCTCCCGGGATAAGCTGGCAGAGGGCATGAATTACTTCACCCTGTTCGACGAACAGCAAAGACCATTGTGCGAAAGGATAGTCTTTAAGCGTCCGGCGCAGAAGCTTTTGGTCGACGTTAAAACGGATGGACAAACCTACGGCGGCCGTGCGAAGGTTGATTTGGCAATTACGACACACACACCTGGCAATCAAAGTACAGCGGCAGATCTTTCGGTCGCTGTTTTTCACGCCGACGGTTTACAAAACCAGGACGTAGCACACATCAGCGGCTACCTGTGGCTGAAAGCCGGGTTGAAAGGCGATATCGAATCGCCCGATTATTACCTCGATAACACGGATACCGACGCCAACCAGGCATTGGACAACCTCATGCTTTCGCAGGGCTGGACGCAGTTTGACTGGGACCGGGTATTAAGCGGCAAAGGGCCTGTTTTACAGTTCCTGCCGGAATATACCGGACCTATCGTTACCGGTCATATCATAAACACGGTGAACAACACTCCTGCAACCGGTATGAAAGCTTACCTTACCATTCCCGGGTCGCCCGACCAGTTGTACATTGCGGGAAGTAATGCGAATGGCGATATATTCTTCAATACGCAAAAGTTCTATGGTCTGAAAGAGATATTTGTTCAAACCAACGCGCAGCAGGACAGTACTTACCGCATCGATATAGCCAGCCCGTTCAGCGAGCGGAAAAGCAGCAACCGGTTAGGGCCATTTGCTGTTACGGCAGAAATGAGAAATGCTTTAGCGCGTAACAACGTGGATATGCAGGTGCAGAATATCTTTGCTGTTAAGCAGCTAAAGCAGTTTTACGACCCCTTGGTTGACACCACGGCATTTTTCGGCAAACCGGATAAAGTATATAAACTGGACGACTTTACCCGTTTCCCGACGATGGAAGAGGTGCTGCGCGAATACGTGACCTCCATTGCTGTAACCAAACGACAGGGAAAGTTCAACATCAAAATTTTTAAGGTCGACCACCTGATTGGCAACCCGCTGGTATTACTCGATGGCGTACCGGTTTTCGACGTGGATAAAATCTTCAAGGTCGATCCGCTGAAGATCAGGAAACTGGAGGTATTTAACAATAATTACCTGTATGGCCTCGGGTATTTTAACGGTATCATGAGCTTCTCGACCTATAAAGACGACCGGGCCGCTTTTGAGATCGACCCGCATGCCGTTATTCTCGATTACGAGGGCCTGCAGCTCCAGCGCAAATTTTATTCACCCGTGTATGACACGAACGATCGCGTCAATAGCACGATACCCGATTTCAGGAGCACGCTCTATTGGAACCCTGGTGTTACAACAGGCAGCGACGGGAAAGCAACCCTTAATTTTTACACCGGCGACCATACCGGCGAATACATCGGCGTAATAGAAGGCATCACAGGGGATGGCGCGATGGGTAGCGGCTATTTCCGGATAGAAGTAAAAAAATGACCGGCGCTATTCCCAAAACGCGGGCGCGGTGCGGGTACCCCTTATCGTGCAATCGACGCAAAGCCCGGTAGAATAAGTATAGGCATAAGGGATTCCCAAAACGTCCGGAACGGCGTAAAGGCCCGTCACTATGGAATCCATATTCATGGTTGTTTGGTAAAGGGCATTAGCTTTTATTTGTGACCCATCAGATGGACCGGTATACAGGGTATCTAGTCGACAAACGCCTCCCGGATATTGCAGGGTGTAGCTTTGCGGAAGCTGGCCGGCAGTAATGAAAATACGTTTCAAAGTTACATTACCAGCGCTCAGGTAACCAACGACGGGTTCACCCGGGTTTGTGACACAGTGAAAATTGCTTTGAAGCTGTGATGGCAGCATATCGAATATGCTGCCGATCTTTTCGGTATTAGTTTGCAGGTTTTGCCAGAAATTATAGGCATCGTTGGTAAGTGCATATTGTTTAACAAGGATGCTATACTTGGTTTCTATCTTTTCCGAGTTTCCGGGTATCAGCGTCAAAGGCGCCTGGTAAATAATATCGTTTGCCAATTTTGTCGTAGAAGCGAGCAGGATATGGGCTGATGTATCGTTTCCAAAACAGTTGTGCTTCTGATCGCTTGACAGCCTGGGATGGAAATCGTTCCTGTACCCCGAGGCATACATGGAATGGAATTGCCATGTCTCCTGGTATTCCCAGCGGTAATATTTCGTAGCATTGGCGTCGTCGTGGGTATTCACATAGATCTGCACACCCTGGCCTTGCGCGTTAAAACCTATGCTGTCAATCGCCGGCGAATTTTTTACCGATACAAAATCCGAAAGGTAAACCTTTCCGTCGTTAGTTTTGATCCTCA
>JAFDZK010000163.1 GCA_018267005.1 Bacteroidota bacterium | reverse complement strand
CAGGGCGATGCTTTCTGCGGTTGGACCGTCGTCAATAGCAATCAATATTTTTTTAAAATCATTCATGTCGTTAAGTACCAAAAGAAAGGTTTCAAAACCTATAAGCGTTGTTTAAACGTAATCGGCTTGGATTAAGATAAGAGTGAAATACGCTTCAAAAAATGACCCCGATCATCATAACGCGTTTATGTAAATTATACATCCATAAACTGACACACACGGCGGCATAATATCGTCCGGTACAACGGTAATATATTGAATGGCCACAAGCCTAATTGTCCATACCGATAAATATACCTGCATCGATAAAGACATTGTTCAGCTTCGGTATGGATTTAATTGCAGTATCATGAAAATTCAATACGTTACCATCCAAGTTATTATCATAGGAATAGTATTCATAGGTCCATCCAACCTTAAATAGCTTATATCCTATTGTCGCAAAAAATCCTGAATTGACGACAGCAGGACAAGGAATGCGCTGCCGTTTGAACCTGGATTATAAATTTGTATAGTATTTAAGTTATTAATCATTTTAGTGTTTCAGTTTGATTTCGTCACATTCACTCGTCAGTTCAACTTATATACGAGTAGCTTAAAAGTGCCGGGTAGAGGCGCTCTTGAACCTTGCTGAAAATCTGCCACTGGAAAATACAGTTTATGCGTTGATAAATCTAATGCCATGGTCTTCGCACGATATTGTGTTTTTAGCGTCTGAACGACTGCATAGCTATCCGGTGTGTTTTGTTTAATAACCGTTGCCGTACCATCCGCATTAGATGCAACTACCAACTTATTAACCTGATCATAGATCACCGCATCTACTCCCGCGCCAATCGGCACTGTCTGTATTACTTTACTTGTAGGTATATCAACTACACTCAAGCCTTTATTTTCCCGGCAAACCGTAAAAAGACGCTTATGTTCTTTGTCAATGGCCAGCCCGGTCGGTCCGCCGCACGGGCTCAGCGAATAGTTCTTTAAGACCTTTAAAGTTTTGGTATCGATTACATTCAGGCTGTTTTTGTCTTCAAGGTTATTATAGATCAAGCCGCTCCCGTCTGAGACGGCAAACTCCGGTGCACCGCCGAGAGGAATTGTTGCTGTTTGTTTGAGTTCTTTGGGGTCGACTACAACGGCAGCATTATCATCGCCTTCAAAAACAAATATTTTTTTCGAATACGGATCGTAAATAATACAATCAGCATCCTTTCCGGTTATCGGTATTACTTTTATGGTTTTATAGGTTTTTGTATCAAAAACGATCACAGCGCTACCTTTGCCATCGCTGATAAATCCGCGATTCAAGTCATGCACGACTGCTATGCCATGGACGCCTTTCATGTCCCCGATCACACTCACCTGCTTCTCGGTTCGCAGATCAACAACATTAACCGAGTTGCCGTGCGATGCATATAGAACATGATTGGGCTGATCGATGAAGGCATAGTCATAACCGTTATCGCCGGTAAGCGGAATCGTTTTATCGAGTACATAGCTCTGATTTTGCGCTATTGCCAGTGCCGGCAGCAGAATAAGGCTAACAACCCGGAGCATTATTTTTAATGTTTTCATTTGATCTTAGGATTTGAGTATTTCTTAGCCAAGTTGCATTAAGATTTTGGAGATATTTAGTATTAATTTTACAATAAGCGCTATCAGAACCTTAGCTCAAAAACATGCAGCCCCTTATGGAACTCATATTGAAGAGTGAAACCGAAAGCATCACATATTTCTTTAATAAGCGTGAGTCCCAGACCAGTCCCTTCGGAACCCGCAGCTTTATAAAAACGCTGGAAAATAGCATTTGCGTCAAGAGGCTTGTTGGTCCCGGTGTTGGCAATCGACATGTAGCCTTTTGACACCGTGATGAGAATTTTACCGTTCTGATAATTATGGTTAACCGCATTGGAAAGGAGATTATTAAGGAGTACTGGTAAAACATTCACATTGACTACGATTTCAGCGCTCTCGATCGCCGTGGAAACTTTGATCCCGCGTTTTCGGAACAGTTCTTCGAACTGTATTAAAGCATCACGCACGGCATTAGCAAGATCGATTCGTTCCCTTTCGTCAAATAGTCTGTTTTCAATGCGGGCTAGCATGAGCATAGACTTGTTGAGCTTTTTCATCTTGGCGAGTGTCTGATAGATTTCTTCAACAAGAACGCCTTGACGATCAGAAACCAACCCCTCTTGTACTAGATTGTCCATTTTGAAATTTACCAGCGAAAGCGGCGTCATAAGTTCGTGCGCGGCATTTTCTGTAAAATTCTTCAGCTCCTGGTAATCCCGGTTCACGCGCCTCGACATCGACGCAATCTCATCGTTCATCAGTTTGAACTCATCGATGCCAGTTTCTACTTTGCTGATTTTGTTTTGATCCGTTAGGTTAAATCTGGTAATCTGGTGCAATATGGCATAAAAAGGTCGCCAAAGATTGCGCACAACAAACCTGTTCAGAACAAACAGGCCAATTAATAAAACGGCAATGATTGTGAGCGTAACTTCAAAGATTAGCCGCACCAGGTCGTCGGTTTCGACCTTGGATTCGATAATACGAATGCGGTAAAGCTGTCCCTGAACAACAACCGATGACGTCAACTGCCGGCCGGATTCTGTTTCATTTTCACGTTTATCGAAGAATGCCTCGTCATGGAACTCTCGTTTAACCGGCGAAGCGGAGGGCTCAAAGCTGATCTTAAGGTTTTCCAGGTCAAGTACATGCGGCAAGCGTCCATTTGATTTCACATAATCGAGCACTTCTTTTTCTTCAGTTACCAAATCCTGATCAACCTGACCGCTAAGAATATAAGAAATGGTAAAATAATAGACGAGTCCGGTGATGACCATAGCGGCGATGGTAAACCATAGCCCAATCCGGTTATATTTGGTCATCAGTTTCATTTGTCGGAAAATTTATAACCCATGCCATAAGCCGATTGAATATAGTCTTTGCAACCGGCATCCATCAGTTTTCTCCTAAGGTTCTTAATATGCGTGTAAATAAAATCATAACGATCGACCATGTCGATGTCGTCACCCCACAGATGCTCGGCGATGGCGTTCTTAGAAACGATCTTATTTTTATTGGCTATCAGGTACAATAATAGCATATAATCTCGGCGGCTTAAATGAACGGCTTTACCATTTACTGTAACCTGCTTTCCATCGAGATCTATCCTGATTTCATTGAATTCAAGAAACGGGCTGCCATTAAATGATCTGCGGCGGACAATCGCCTCAACGCGCGCCAGAAGTTCTGACAGGTGGAAGGGCTTGGTTAAATAGTCGTCGGCACCCAATTTCAGTCCGGACAGCCGGTCGGGTAAGGCATTCTTAGCAGAAACGATCAGTACGCCGTCCGGCAGCTTATCATGTTTTAGCATTTCTAATACCTGGAGCCCGCTACCGCCGGGCAGTGTAATATCAAGGATTATGCAGTCATACCGGTAGAGCTGTATCTTTTGGATCGCTTCATAAAAATCGGACGCGGCTTCGCATACATTACCGGCATCGATTAAATAGTCTTTCATGCCCTCGCGCAGCCCAGGCTCATCTTCTATTATCAGTATTTTCATGATAAACGAATATAAATCTTCAATCTGTCGAAAAACTGTCAGGTGATGATCGCCAAAGGACGACAAAGTTTTGGCAGAGTCTTGACAGAATTCAAAGTTATTATTGCTTAAAAAGCGATATGAAAAGAATTATTTTGTTATCGGTGCTTGCCGGCGGGATACTGGCCAGCACCTCGGTATCAGCACAAAGGATTAAAAAAAGCGACGTGCCTGCAGAGGTATTAAGCGGGCTCTCAAAAAAATATCCTCAAGCAACCAAAGTAACCTGGGAAAAGGAAAGTGGAAATTTCGAAGCGAATTGGGGCGGGAAGTCCGGTGAGGATATGTCGGTGCAATTTACACCTGCTGGCCAATTTGTCGAAGAAGTACGTGCAATACCCACATCAAGCCTGCCGGCAGGGGTAGCGGCTTATGTGAAATCTCGTTATAAGGGTGCCAGAATCAGTGAGGCAGGCAAGGTGACCGATGCGCAGGGAAAGACAAGCTATGAAGCAGAAATCAAAGGCAAGGACATGATCTTTGATGAAAACGGCAATTTCGTCAAGAAAGAGGAAGAGTAATTTTTAACCTATTTTAAACGTGAAAATCCCCGGAATTGTAAACAAAAGCCCGGGGATTTTTTTACTAAGGCACACACAAAATATTGTTTATTAACGCGCTTACTTAAACTGCCGGATAAATATATAGGTATATGACGCTAATCTATTACTGGCTTTTTCCGGTAAACCAGTCGCAACATACTGGGTAAGACGACGAGCAACAGCGGCAAGGCAACAACAAAACCACCGATTACAGCGATAGCCAGTGGCTGGTGCATTTGCGCGCCTGCCCCGATACCTAGCGCGAGCGGCATCAGGGCTATAATGGCACCCAGGGCGGTCATCAATTTTGGCCGAAGCCTCGTAGAAATAGAGTAAACGATGGCCTCATCCACCGAATTTTCCCGCGCGCTCTCCCTAAATTGCCAAAATGTGAAAATAGCGTTCTCACCTATAATTCCGACTATCATAATAAGGCCGGTATAGCTGCCAACGTTTAAGGGTGTATGAGTCACAAACAGAGCCAGAAAGCTGCCTGCAATGCCGAGGACGGCAATGCCTAGAATGATAAATGCGACCCTTATGTCTCGAAAAAGGAAAAGGATCACACAAAACACCAGCAAACTGGCCGTTATAAGAATCATTAATAATTCTTTGAAAGATTGCTGCTGTTCAGCGTATGCTCCGCCGTATTCGACATGATAACCGGAGGGTAAGCGAACGGATTGCCGGATACCTTTCTGGATTTGCGGTATTACACCGCCCAGGCTTCCGTTGTCCAGCCTGGCGGTAACTACGCCCATTTCCTGCAGGTTTTCACGTTGGATTTCTGCGTCACCGGTGTGCAGATCTACCTGCGCGACTTCCTTCAGCGGCAAAAGTGTCCCATTGGGCAGGAACACTTTCATATGTTGCAGGCTGTTTACGTCCAGGGTCCGATTGTCCGGATAAACCAGCCTCACCGGAGACAACTGTTCTTTTTCGATAATATATCCCGCTACATTTCCTTCGAGCGCATTCTGGACCTGTAATTGTACATCGCTCGGGGTAAGTTTATATTGGGCCAGTTTATCGAAATTAGGCACCAACTCAACAGATGGGCCTGCGATAACGATACCATCGAACACGTCAGCGGTACCTTTTACTTTACCCACGACATCTGCCACCTGTTTGGAAAGTTGCTGAAGGGTGTGTGAGTCGTCACCGAATATTTTGATCTCGATTGGTTGGGTGGAGGTCATTAAATCTCCCAGCATGTCGCCGATTACCTGACCGAAATCTACGCGCAATGCCGGCTGTGTCGCGGTGATTGAACTGCGCAGATCGCTAATTACCTCGTCGGTAGTTTCCTTATGGTTTTTTTTGAGCTGGATCAAATAATCACCGGTATTGGGCTCTGTAATAAAAAAGCCCATTTGAGTACCGGTTCTGCGGGAATAGGCAGCGACGTCAGGATGTTTGACAATAATTTTTTCTACTTCGCGGAGCATTCGGTCTGTTTCCTCAAGAGAGGTTCCAGGGGGTGAACTGTAATCGAGAACTATGCTCCCTTCGTCCATGTTAGGAAGAAAACCGCTCTCCAGTTTGCCTGGAACTATAACAATTACAGCAACAAGTAAAATAGCGATCACGATGCTGACAAACGGCTTATGAATAAAGAACCCAACCCATTTTTGCTTTTTGACATGATGCTCATCCTCCTTCGTTGGCTTTTTCTTGCGGGACCTCGAAAGTAACAGGTATATAACAGGCAGCCCCAACCACGTGACGAAAAAGGATACGATGAGTGCGATGATCATTGTACTTGTCATTACCTTAAAATATGCACCTGCGACACCGCTCATCAAAATAAAAGGAACAAATATGACGATGGTGCTGACAGATGAGCCGATCATTGCAGGTAGCAGGTAGCCAATCGCCCTATGGAGAAGTCCGGTCGTCGGTTCATTCGGATTTTCTTCGTGGGTCCTATGTATTTGTTCCACGACAACGATCGCGTCGTCAATGATGAGTCCAATCGCCGCAGCGATTGCACCAAGTGTCATAATGTTCAGGGAATATCCGAGTGCATATAATATCAGTAATGTCCCGCATAGCGTAACTGGGATCGTGATCAGAATTGTGGCACTGGCTTTCAGTGAACGCAGGAAAATTATAGCCACAACAATGGCGAGCAAGAGCCCGATCCATAAACTGTCGCTGACGCTTTTTATAGCTGTTCTCACAAAGTCGGCTTGGACATAGTAAGGCTTAATAATTACGCCTTCCGGTAAAATTTTTTGTAATGCAGCCACTTTTTTTGCCATTGCATCCGATAATTGTATTAGGTTGGCATTCGGCTGCTTTATCACGGCGACCAGTACACCATCCTTTCCATTGGCATTAATCTTGGTGTAAGTGATTCCGGCATCGATCTGGACGTTAGCAATATCTTTAAGCTGAACAACACGCTTGCGGTCGTCCCGAATTACGAGTTTGGCCAATTGGTCCCGCGCATTAACTGTTGCATTCATGACCGTCAGGTACATCATTCTGTATGCCACTAAATAGCCTTCAGATTTAATAAAATTGGTTTGCGCAAGAGCGGAACTAACCATGTCAGGCGTAAGTCCGAGCGCACTCATCTTTTGGGTATTCAGCACCAGCCAGTATTCTTTGTCTTTTCCTCCGATAATGCGAATCTCGGATACACCGGCAACCTGCGACAAAAATGGCTTAACGGTGTAATTGGCGATCATCTTGAGTTCGATAGGCGATTTGTTATGGCTTTCCAGCGTGTAGCCACTTACCGGTAGAATGGAAGGGTTCATCTTTTGTACCGTAATATTAACCTCCGGTGGAAGTGTGTTACGAATCTGATTGATGCTTGACTCTATCCGCTGCTGGCTTATATCAATGTCCGCATTCCAGTTCATGAAAGCTGATATTTCGCAACTTCCCCTGCTCGTTGTGCTGCGAACATATTGAAGATCCGGCACGGACTTGACAGCATTTTCCAATGGCTTGGTAACGGTGACCATCATTTTGTCTACCGGCTGTAAGCCTGCGTCCGCGATAATTTTAATCTTTGGAAAAGTGATTTCCGGAAATAGCGAAGTTTGCAAACGTGTATAAGAAAATCCGCCTCCTGCAAGCAAAATAACCAATAACAGAGTGACCGGCTGGCGGTAACGAACAAAAAAATCATTCCCAGTCTTCATGATTTATAATTTTGATCCATGTGGCGGTTCGCCCCCAGCCGCAAGCGATTTAACAACATTTATCCTTGTAAGTTTCTAAAGCCGGGAAATTGCCAATGCCGATATCAGTCGCGCGGGTAAATTCATCAATGAGGGAAACTAATAGCCTATTCACAGGTAGTGCCTTCTCCGCTGACATTAATTCCAGCGCTACTAACCTTCCCGCCGACTTGATAGCATTGATAATTGCGATAGTAACGTCGAAATCTGTAGGAATTTGGACATTTATCGATGTCAATTTGCATGACTGCAATAATGTATCCTGTCAAATATATCAGTTGATTTCCATTGTTTCAGGTCACCACCAGGTCACCGGAAGGATGCGATTTTTTGGTTTATTTTGGTGTAGTCCAAAAATGAAAAACGCCGTAAAACATTAATTTACAGCATTTTTAGTTTTGCTTGAAATATAAGATGCGGAGAGAGGGAACGCACCGCCTGACACTATCCGGCGAAACGCATCTGCGCGTGTACGCCGACGAGCAAAAAATCGAGCAGGTGCTCGTAAACCTGGCCACCAATGCGGTGAAATACGCGCCCTCCTCTCCCGACGTACGGATATTTGTTCAGCAGCAAGACGGTGTTGCCAGAATTTCCGAAGGATGAAGGCCCCGGCATCGACCAGGCGCACCAGGCGCGTTTATTTGAGCGTTATTACCGGACGCCTGGAAGCCTCGACAGACAGTCCGGATTGGGCATCGGCCTGTACATCTGCGCAGAGATCATCCGGCAGCACGGCGGGGAGATAGGCGTTGACAGTGAGCCGGGCCGCGGAGCCACATTTTGGTTTACGCTTCCGCTGGCCTGATCGCCGGCATGCGCACAGCGAACGGATCTAAATTATTAACTCAAACGGAAGGTTGGCCAGAAGACGGCTTTTCAGTTGACGGCCGCGATCGCTCGAAGCCGACCTATGCCTGCTTTAGTCGACACGCATGGGAATTCGGACCGCAACGATTGTGCCTTGGCCTTTCGCCGAAGAAATATCGATCGTGCCGCTCAGCAGCCTGACTTTATAACGGATAGTTTGCAACCCAGCGCAGTAACAAAGAAGTAGAATCCACGTTGGCATCATTAGCGGGGTTGCTAAAGGAGCGGCTGAAGCAGCAATCTGTTTTTATCAGTTACCGGAACAAGCATTGGTGCGTGTGAGCGCCGCATGGCACGTTCATTGCGGGAAGCTGGCTATGACAGGAAAAGAACATGTACTTGACTATGTGGCCCGCATGATGAATATCAGCCGCGAAAAGGCCGCCGACCTTACCGGTTTGGCGGATGATGCGGTTCGGGAAGTACTCGACCCGGATCATGTGGAAGACCGGAGCCCGGAGCGGAAAGCGGAACTGGAATTCGAAGAGGGCCGGGTGAATTTAGCCGCGATTGCAGCGAAGCTGCATCTGCCGCCAGGCGAGTTTAGCAGCTGGACAGAGGATGAAATGATCTTTATTGAATATGGCCGGAACCTGGCCGAAGGTATCGCTGCCCAGGGGCCGACCTGCCTGTCGGCTACCGCCAGTTTCTTCTGCCGCTGGTATGCGGATGTGATCGTAGGGCACCGGTCCGTTTTGCTAAGCGACGATGGCTATCACTACTACGACGAACGGGGCGAAGTTTAGCGGCTTAACCTGGACAGTATTTTACTGTTCGCGGAACTATACCCTTTTTCCAGCAGGTTTGCCCACAGATCGCCTTTTTTTTCCAGTCGTTCGGTCACCGTATCCATCGTGAACCTGCCGGGGTCAAGCTTGCCTTTCACTTCTTTCCATTCCAGCGGCGTGGATACGGCCGGATGTTTATAGGGGCGGACTGAATAGGCGCAGGCCAGCGTGTCGGCATAATCGTTCTGGCTGGGATCGACGAACAGTTTATTGCCGCGATGTTCAATATTCACTTCAGTCGTAGCAATATCCGGTACTTCGGCGCATATCAACCCGCAAATCTTCTCCGCCATCACGCGCGCCCGCGGGTAATCAAAGCCCTGGCATGGCAAAAATAAATGTATGCCCGTTTTGCCGGAGGTTTTGACAAAGGCAGTTAATTTCCATTGGTCAAATAACTTCTTTGCGGCCTGTGCCGTTTTGACGGCTTTACCGAAATCTTCGTCGGACGGGTCAAGATCGATACTGATAAAGTCGGGTTGTTGCGGGTTGGTGATGCGTGAGCTCCAGGGGTTGAGATCGATATTGCCGAGATTGATCAGGTACAACAACGCCGCTTCGTTGTTACAGACCGCATACCCGATCACATCCCGTTTGCCTTTTTTTGGATGCCGCCGCTGATCGCTGAAAATATCGAGGTAATCCGGCTGATGCCCTTCCATGTCCTTGATGTAAAATCCGGGCGCCATCGCGCCGTCCTGCTTGATGTGCAGGGATAACGGTCGGTCCCTGAGGTGCGGCAGGATAGTCGGGCAAAGGTTATGGTAATAGGTGATCAACCGCGCTTTCGGGATACCGTGCCAGAGTTCCTGCTCGATGTTATAAATCCGGATCTTATGGCCGGCGATGTCAAAATCGTGTTCCGAACTGATTTTTTTAGCGCTGATCTTGGGCCAGTTGCTGCCGGCGGCCGTTTGAACGGCTGTCGGTCCTGGCCGGCCTTCAATAAGGGCATGC
>JAFDZK010000162.1 GCA_018267005.1 Bacteroidota bacterium | reverse complement strand
GCCGGCCTGACTGGATACGGATACCATTGAAGGGCATTCAGCATGTATTGTTCGAAATAGAAAAATTTAACTAAAAGCCGGCAGGCACAAGGATATGGCTAAAAAGAAAACTGAAAAAGGGAAGGAAGCACCGGCATTGAAACCGGAAGCTAAAAAAACTAATTCGGCCGCTACGGCGGCAAAGTCCGGGGAAAAAGCAGCATCTTCCAAAGCTGTTCCGGCAACCAAAGAGAAAAAAGCTTCAACCGCCAAAGCTATGCCTGTAAGTAATGTTAATAACAAAGTCGAACCTTATAGCCGTTTTTCGGATTTTGATATCGGTCTGTTCAGGTCAGGCAAACATTACCGGCTTTATGATAAGCTGGGCTCGCATGTGCTTGAGCATAACGGCATAATCGGAACCTACTTTTCCGTGTGGGCGCCAAATGCGCAATATGTATCGGTAATAGGCAATTTTAATTACTGGGACCGCGGCACACACGCCTTAAACGCCCGATGGGATTCATCCGGAATTTGGGAAGGCTTTATTCCTAATGTCGGCGACGGCGAAGTCTATAAATATTTTATCAAATCATCTTCAGGCGAGGAGCTCGAAAAAAGCGACCCGTTCGCTTTGCGCTGGGAAGAACCGCCGCGTACTGCCTCAATCGTGGCTGACACTTATTACGAGTGGAAAGATACCCAGTGGATGCAGGATCGCCACGAGCACAACGCGCTGAATAAACCTTTCTCGGTATATGAAGTGCATATCGGTTCGTGGGCACGTAATCCCGAAAGTCCGGACGCGTTTTATACGTACGAGCAATTAGCCGACAAGTTGGTGCCGTATGTAAAGGAAATGGGCTTTACACATGTGGAGTTTATGCCTATAGCGGAGCACCCTTATTATCCAAGCTGGGGCTACCAGGTCAGCGGCTATTACGCCGCGTCGAGCAGGTATGGTACGCCCAAGCAATTGATGTTGCTTATAGAACGTTTTCACCAGGAGGGGATAGGCGTCATATTGGACTGGGTACCATCGCACTTTCCCGGCGATGCACATTCGTTGTTTCGTTTCGACGGCACGCATTTATACGAGCACGAGGACGTACGCAAGGGTTTTCACCCCGACTGGAAGTCATACATTTTTAACTATGGCCGCAATGAAGTTCGCGCTTTCCTGATCAGTAATGCGCTGTTTTGGCTTGACCGTTACCACGCCGACGGTTTACGTGTGGATGCTGTTGCTTCGATGCTTTACCTGGATTATTCACGTAACCACGGCGAATGGGAGCCTAACCAATACGGTGGCAATGAAAACCTGGAAGCGATATCTTTACTAAAAGAATTCAACGAAGCTGTTTACAGTAACTTCCCGGATGTGCAGACTATTGCCGAAGAGTCAACCTCATTCACGGGTGTCAGCCGCCCGGTTTATACGGGTGGTCTGGGCTTCGGTATGAAATGGATGATGGGCTGGATGCACGACACGATCAAATATTTCTCGACTGATCCGATTTTCAGGAAATACCATCACAACCAGATCACCTTCAGCCTCATCTATGCGTTTACCGAGAACTTTATGCTGCCATTCTCGCACGACGAAGTGGTTTACGGCAAAGGGTCTATGCTGCGCAAAATGCCCGGCGACGAATGGCAGCAATTTGCCAATTTGCGCCTCGTTTACAGTTATATGTTCACCCACCCCGGAACGAAATTGCTCTTTATGGGCGACGAGATCGCGCAGGGGACAGAATGGGATTACAGCAAATCGCTGGATTGGTATGTGCTGGAATACCCGAACCACAAAGGCGTGCAGGAGATAGTAAAGGCGCTGAACAAACTCTATAAGACCGAGCCGGCGTTGTACGAAAAAGCCTTTGAGGGCAGCGGTTTCGAGTGGATAGACGGCGGCAATTCAGCCGATTCCGTACTGGTCTATACCCGCAAGGGCCACGATCCTAAGAACGACCTGGTGATCGTACTAAACATGACTCCAAATCCGCATCACAACTACCGGGTAGGTGTGCCGGACGGCGGCAATTGGAAGGAAATATTCAATTCGGACGATGAAAAGTATTGGGGCAGTGGTATGGGTAACCCCAAGATGGTAAAATCTGAGAAGGTAAGCTGGCACGGGCGACCGAACTCTGTCTGCGTTACCTTGCCGCCTTTAGGCGCGGTTGTTTTTAAACAAAGCAAGTAGTATATGCCAAACTGTTAAGCAATGAAAGGCAACAAATTTTTCTATTTATACCTGGCAGGCGGCACCATAGCGCTGTTGCTGATGATCTACCAGGTATTTGCTAAGCGTGGTCTTGTCAGGATCGCCGCTGATGGTATTGTGGTGGTTGCTTTTTATTATCTTGCCTTTAAGGTATACCACGAGAAAAAAGATCATGACATGATGTGACCCGAGCCATGTTTTATTATACCCAGCTTATTTTTATTAAGTACGGGCAGGAGGACCAGTTTAACCTGTTCGAATCGCATGTGCTGCCCTTACTGCATAAGCATAATGGTGTTCTGCTGTACCGTGTCCGCCCGACGTACGATTGTACTATAGAAACGGCTTTGGGCCAGCCTTATGAGCTACACCTGGTTTCGTTTCCCTCGCGGCAGGATTTTGACGCATACGCAAGAGACCCGGACCGCCTGAAATACATGGACCTGAAAAATGCCTCGATCGAAAAGGCCATGCTGATCGAGGGAAAATTGCTTTGATGTAATGAATTGATTTCATTAGCTTTATGCTTAATCTCAATTCAACCTAAGCATGAAAAAGATACTTTTCCTTTCGTTATTAGCTGTTATCTGCTTTACAGCATGCCAGCAAAAAGGCGGCAGAAATACCACTGTAGGCAATTATTTCGCCCCTGTCGATTCCGGCGTGCAGGTCGATGGTATCAAAATGGTCACTGTCCAAACGCCTTCCGGCAAATTCAGGGTATGGACCAAGCGCTTCGGTACCAACCCACGAATTAAGGTGTTACTGCTGCACGGTGGCCCCGCTATGACACACGAATATATGGAGTGCTTCGAAAGCTTTTTCCCGCGCGAAGGTTTCGAAATGATCGAATACGACCAGTTGGGTTCGTATTACAGCGACCAGCCCAAAGACAGCAGTTTATGGACCACCCCGCGCTTTGTAGAGGAAGTGGAGCAGGTGCGTAAGGCCCTGAATTTAGACAACAGTAATTTTTACTTGCTGGGCAATTCGTGGGGCGGTATTTTGGCAATGGAATATGCGCTGAAATATCAAAAAAATCTGAAAGGACTGATAGTTTGCAACATGATGGCCAGTATTCCGGCCTACGAAAAATACAACGGTGTGCTCAGGAGCCAGATGCGTAAATCGCTGGTGGATAGCCTGGAAAACTACGAGGCCAAAGGCATGTATAACGATACGACCTATCAAAAGCTGGTGTGGAACGAATATTACTGCAAACACCTGTGCCGTTTACCAGAGTGGCCCGACCCGGTAATGCGCGCTTTGAAGCATGTGAACAATGATATTTATGTGCTTATGCAGGGACCAAGCGAGTTTAAAACCGGTGGCCGCCTGTTGCACTGGGACATCAGCAACAGGCTGAACGAGATAACTGTGCCCACGTTAATGGTGGGCGCCAAATACGATACCATGGACCCCAAATACATGGAGTGGCAAAGCAAGCAGGTGAAAAACGGCCAATATCTGTATTGCCCCAACGGCAGCCACCTGGCCATGTGGGACGATCAGCAGGTGTTTATGACCGGGGTGATCAAATTTATTAAGGAAGTGGATGCCGGTAAATAGTTTGGCTATTTTTCTGTCGGCTCCAACAGCGGCCTCGGATCGAACAGAACTTTAAACCATTCGATCTTTCCGTTATCCACGTGGTACCAGCCGCTGGTGAAAATGGTTTTTCCCGACATATTGATATCGTAAAATACGCTTACGTCGTGATTGTCGGCCAATACCTTTTTGATCTCGTATTTGAATTTCATCTTTTCCATGTCTGCAAAATAGGCATCGGCGCTGTCGCGGGCGCCCATTACGCCGGTGAATTTCATATCGTCGGCTACGTACTTCCTGGCTAACTCAAAATCCTCGGCATTCATCGCGTTGAGGAACAGCAGTACGGTTTCTTTTGCGGTTGAAGTCATTTTAAAAGGGTTCTGTTTACTCAGTTAAACCGGGTTATGCGGCGACGGTTTTAAGAAAAATAAAAAAGCCCTCCTGTTACGGAAGGCTTTGTACCGTTTGTAATTTACCTTAGAGCTTGCCGATTTCCTGTACCAGGTCGATCAGCTTGTTAGAATAGCCCCATTCGTTATCGTACCATGATACCACTTTAACAAATGTCTCGCTCAACGCAATACCAGCTTTGGCGTCGAATATCGAAGTGCGTGCATCGCCTTTGAAATCTTCCGATACAACTTCATCTTCAGTGTAACCCAGAATGCCTTTCAGTTCACCTTCAGAGGCGTCCTTCATAGCTTTCTTGATCTCTTCGTAAGTGGTCGGTTTGCTTAACCGAACAGTCAGGTCAACCACTGATACGTCCGGTACCGGAACACGGAACGACATGCCGGTCAGCTTACCTTTCAATTCAGGTAACACCAGGCCAACAGCTTTGGCGGCGCCGGTGGATGACGGGATAATATTCTGGTATGCACCGCGGCCGCCTCTCCAGTCTTTGTGCGACGGACCGTCAACCGTTTTTTGCGTAGCGGTAACGGCGTGAATAGTGCTCATCAGTCCTTCAAGGATGCCGAAATTGTCATTCAATACCTTAGCGATAGGGGCCAGGCAGTTAGTTGTGCACGAAGCATTAGATACAATGGTGTGAGAAGCGGTCAGTTTTTTATTGTTTACACCCATTACGAAAGTAGGGGTGTCGTCTTTCGCGGGAGCGCTCATTACTACTTTCTTTGCGCCTGCGTCTATATGTTTTTGCGCTGTTTCCTGTGTAAGGAACAAGCCGGTGGATTCGATGATAATTTCTGCGCCCACTTCGTTCCATTTCAGGTTAGCCGGGTCTTTTTCTGCGGTTACGCGAATAGTTTTACCGTTTACAACCAAATGTCCGCCTTCAACTGCAACCGTGCCTTTGAACTTGCCATGAGTCGAGTCGTATTTCAGCATATAAGCCATGTAATCCGGCTCAACCAGGTCGTTAATGCCTACAACTTCAATGTCTGGCCTTTCAATTGCGGCCCTGAAAGCCAGGCGTCCGATACGGCCGAAACCGTTTATTCCTATTTTCATAATTTTCTAATTTTTACTTGAGTAATATGTTAACAGATTGTTTATAGGTTCTTTAATAACGCTTCCGATGGTGATCTTGCCTGATGCAGCTTCATACAGGCAGTCCTGGAAATTGGCAGCGACAGTGCCCGTAAAATTGACGATAGCCCCCGGATGCTGTTTTTGTAAAGGTAGCAAATATGTATCAATTAGCTTGCTGAAACCGCCGATTATGACGGCGCGAAGATAATTATCTTCCTTATTATCAAGGTAGAATTCAGTAAACGAACTTAAAAAAACAGCGGGTTGTTTTTGGCGGTAAACTTTCTCCAACAGGGTCCGCCTGTCAAAATCGTATTTATGTTCAAACTTCTTGCGGATATTGGCTGGGAGGGTTTCGTTCATGAATCCCTTAAGCAATTGACGACCGAGCCAGTTGCCCGAACCCTCATCTGCCAGCACAAAGCCCAGCCCGTAATTGTTGGGCCTTACTTTTCGTCCGTCGTACCAGGCTGCGTTAGATCCGCTGCCGCAAATGCAGATTATACCGGGGCGATTTCTGAACGTCGCTATAGCAGCTGCGTCGATGTCATGTTCGACAGTAACCCGGCCAAATTTGAAAAAAGTCGACAAGGCATTTTGAACAGTCTGTTTGAGCTCGTTTGAAAATGATCCCGCGCCAAAAAAATAGATGCGTTTTATTTCTTCGGCGTGGTGAATGAGGTTAATATTTTTACTCAGTATCTGGATGATCTGTTTTTCGTCGTTGAAATAGGGGTTTATGCCCGCTGTTTTGAACGAAGCTATCGTCCGGCCCCGGTCGGCGAGCCGCCAGTCGGCATAATTTGAACCACTATATACAACCGCGATCATTATCAGATAGACAGAACGTCGGACATCTCCATCAGATCTTCTTCCAGTTTAAACTCGTGCTGATTTAAAGCCTCTTCGAGGCTGGTTATTTTAATATGGTTGGCCTGCAAGCCTACCATTTCCTGCGAGTGGCCTTTGAGCAGGGCTCTTACAGCCGCATAGCCGAGCCTGCTTCCCAGTACCCGGTCGAACGCCGACGGGCTACCGCCGCGTTGCAGGTGACCAAGAATAGTCACTTTGATATCGTAAAATTTGATCTCGTTCTGTACCCGGCGCGCTATATCGTATACGCCGCCGTTTTTGTCACCTTCCGCGACAATTACGATGCTCGACGACTTTTTCTTGTGCTGCCCGGCTTTCAGATTTTCGATCAGTTCATCGATCGCGGTGGCTTTTTCGGGCAGCAAAATCGCTTCCGCGCCGCAGCAAACGCCGGCTCGTAAAGCAATAGCTCCGCTGTCACGGCCCATCACCTCGATAAAAAACAGGCGGTCGTGCGCATCGGCTGTATCGCGGATCTTGTCTATCGCCTCCACAACCGTGTTGGTGGCTGTATCGAAGCCAAGCGTGTACGTCGAGCCGTAAAGGTCGTTGTCGATCGTTCCGGGAACGCCCATCACATGGATGTCGGGATATTTTTTTGAAAAGCGAAGGGCGCCGGTAAACGTTCCGTCGCCGCCTATTACCACCAGGCCGTCAATACCGTGTTCTTTCAGGTGCTTATAGGCCAGTTCCATACCTTCGTCAGTACGAAAGGGAAGGCAGCGGGCTGTTTTAAGGATAGTGCCGCCAAGGTTAAGTATGTTGCTTACCGAGCGGGGGTTCATATCGAACATGTCGTTCTCGATAAGACCCTGGTAACCCTTGCGTATGCCCACCACAGGCAGGCCGTAATATATCCCGGTGCGCACTACGGCCCTGATACAGGGATTCATGCCGGGAGCGTCACCTCCCGAAGTTAATACACCAAGTTTTGAGATTTTATGCATTTTTGTGCGGCAAATTTTTTTTGGGTACGAATATAGTGTGTGTAAATTACACCATTGAATTTTATTTTAATTTTTTTATTTTAGGGGTTGAGATTATAAGCTAAATTACAAACCTTAATATTCCTAACATTTGGACGTAAAGTTACCTACATTTAATTCAGTATTCTCGATAGACTGTGTAATTTTTGGTTTTGAGGCCGGTGAATTAAAGGTCTTATTGATCGAGAGAAACGAGGAGCCTTATAAGGACTGGCTCGCGCTGCCCGGCTACATCGTTGAGCAGGATGAAAGTATTGATGACGCTGCGGAACGTATCCTGTACGAACTTACCGGCCTGCGCGATCTGCACATGCAGCAATTTCATACTTTTGGCGATGTTAACCGCCACCCCCAGGGACGGGTCATTACCGTGGCGTATTATGCGTTGATTCGCATCAACGGCCAAAAAGAGCTGCGCCCGGTAACGCAGTACGCTAAAAAAGCATTTTGGCACCCGGTGAATGAGCTCCCTAAACTGGCTTTCGATCACAGCGAGATATTCAAAACGGGCTTCAACAAACTGCGTCGCAGGCTTAATTATCAGCCCATTGCCTTTGAATTGCTTCCCGAGAAATTTACGCTGACCCAGTTGCAACAGCTTTATGAGGCTGTGATGAACAAAAAACTGGACAAACGTAATTTCAGGAAGAAAATGCTAAGCTATGGCTTTTTAAAGGAGCTTGATGAGAAACAAAAAGGAGTATCGTACAGGGCGGCCAAGCTATATAAATTTGACCGGAGAAAATATGCCAAGATATTTCAGAACGAACTAAGCCTTGAAAATAAGGTGAAAGTGGTTTAAGTATTAATCTGAAGTCCTAATTAAAAAGTCTTGAGCCGGTTGTTATTGACTCAAGACTTTTTGCTTTATAACTGGCTGGGCGCCAGTTCCAAATGGTATTTAACCAGGTTATCTATCGGCGAGCGTATGATGTTACCGACTATCATGCCATTTTCTGTAACCACTTCTTCCAGGACGTTCCTGAAATTATAACCTACCGAGCCTATGCAATTAAACGTATACTTCTGATAATTCGGGTAGTGGGTAACCAGGTTGCGGAAAAAATCTTCGAACGAGGTGCGCACAATGTTGCGCGAATACTCGATATGTACCGGGTTATCGTATACGAACTTGCTGAAGCTGGCGCAAAAACGATTAGCGCGCGGTTGTGTATACACCTGTTCGTTTACGTCGTCCGGGGTAAGTTTATAAGTTTCCCAAAATAGCTTGCGTACCGGCTCGGGCATATATCCGCGCAGGTAATCGACGAGCAATTTTTTGCCTATATAACACCCGCTGCCTTCGTCGCCCAATATATAAGCGCCCGAGTCGATATTGTGTGTTACCTCACGGCCATTGTATAGACATGTATTGGTGCCGGTGCCTAAAATGGCCGCAAATCCCTCGCTTGTACCCAACAACGCTCTCGCCGCAGCCAGCAGGTCGTGACCCACATATACCTTTGCATTGGTAAATACTGCCTTCATAGCTTCGGCCACTATATTGCGCATATCGTCGGTGGAGCAGCCGGCGCCATAATAATTCACCTCCGTGATTTCGCCCTTTTCCAGGTCGGTCGGAAGTGTTTCCATCAGTGAGTGTACGATGTAGGCAGTGCTCGAGAAATAAGGGTTATATCCTTCAGTGTTAAAGTAAACCTTTTTACCTTCTTCGGTAACCAGGCACCAATTGGTTTTGGTCGAGCCACCGTCAGCAATAATGATCATAAATTAAGTTTATCTAAAAAATTGGTTAAAAGTATGATTTTACTAATTGTAAAAAAAACACTTTGCAATTTATAAATATAAAAAATTGCTTTGAACCTGCATAATATGGTTTTTATTTCTTTAAGCGATATTAAAGCTAATTATAGCGACAATCATACCTGCCGGCATTTATTATAAATCACATATATGTAAACAAAAAGCCGGGCGCAATGGCCCGGCTTTTTTGCAATGATTGGGTTAATGATTTAAAGTTTTATCAGGGTTGCCGGCAGAATGCTGGCGGTGATAGGCGCGCCGGGGATGTTGGTGCTCCAGCCGGCGGGCTTGGCAAGAGTCGTTTGGTATGATTCGTCTTTTTCGACAACGGTTGTACCTTTAGGATAATAAGCCAGGTCTGAAGCCCTGCCGCACATCCATTTTATTTTATTGCCGCCCATGGTAATGTTGTTGCTGGGCAGGCCGGAGTAATTGCCGTATCCGAGGCCCACATGCGAAATAGAAGTGGCGATGCTATAGATGGTATTGTCGCTCATATTGATATAGGTGCCGCCTGCAACCTGCATCCCACCGGTTCCGGTGTTTACAACGATGTTGTTGGTAACGGTTTGGTAGCTGCCGCCCTGATCGCCGACGGTTATGCCGGCACCGGTGGTACTGGGGCCGCCGCCGCGCAGCATGTTGCCGGTCACCAGGATAGGATCATTTGGCAGGCCGTTGCATTTGTAGAGGCTGATACCATCTTCGGGGTTGCTCTGTCCGGCAATGTTTTCGCCTTTGTTGTCCTGGATCCGGTTGCCGCTGCCGCTGACGTTGTTGAACTGAACATAAGCTCCGCGCGGATAGGGGCCCATCATATTAAGAAACTGGTTGTTATTGACATTGATGGTCTGGCTTCTCTCGGCATAGACGCCGGTAGCCACCTTGCTGATCAGGCAATTGTCCACGGTAATGCCGGTACAGGTTGCGATGTTCACGCCGGTGGAGTTTATCGTGGTGCCATTTTGCAAACGGCAATGGGTAATGTGAATGTTATGGCAGTTGGTCAGGCTGATACAGGGACCGGAGCCGCCATTGATCGAATCGCCCGAAATGGTCAGGTTGCTTTGATTTTTCAGCACGATAGGCGCTGAAAATTT
>JAFDZK010000161.1 GCA_018267005.1 Bacteroidota bacterium | reverse complement strand
ACGATATAAAAAGTACACAAGATTTAGGTGTCTTTATAACCGACAAAATGATAGAAATCTGTCAAAATCCTAGTTATAATCGAATTGAGGAAGAGGAGATTTTCAATTTTACATTTTCGCTACTTAATGATATACTAGGGAATGATAGCTTCAAAAGATATAATTCGCAAAAAGGAAGATTCGAAGGAAGCTTTTTGATATCTGGCTTCGAGGCGGTAGGCATAGCTTTGGGAAGGAATTATCATTTGTGGAGAGGAGTAAATATTGATGATGCTACTAAAGCTTCTTTCGTAAGTAAAGTTAAAAGTATATGGGTAAATGAAGATTATCAAGCGCGCTCTGGTTCGGGCGTTAACGTAACTAGAAGAGTTCCCTACATTATACCAATTGGCCAAAGAATTTTGGTGCCATGAACATTAGAACCAAGATTGACTTAAAGGACGCTTTAGACAAAGACTTTGGATGGAGAACACCTGAACTCTCGCAAATATTAATGTCGGTAAAAAGTGCAACAGGGATTACTAAGAATGTTGCCCTAAGAACGGCCACATTATTACTTTATGCCCACTGGGAAGGGTTCATTAAATATGCAGCCAGTGTATATTTGAACTATGTTAAGAATCAAAGCTTAGCTTATAAAGATCTTCAAAGTTGCTTTGTGGCTGTTTCTATGAAGCAGAAATTGTCGCTATTTCAAGAAACAAATAAATCTACAATCCATACCCAACTAATTGACCATTTCAGGACTTGTGCAAATGATGTTGCTACAATAAATGATAAGCACGTAATTTCGACGGGCTCAAACTTAAAATCAGCAATTTTAAAGGAAATTCTCACTACAATTGGGATTGATAATTCACCCTATGATCTAAAAGCAAACTTAATTGACGAGCAATTATTAAACTATCGAAATACGATTGCCCACGGTGAATATCTTAAGGTGAACGAGAAAGACTATATTCTACTACATACAGAGATTTTTTCCATGATGTCGTCAATTAAAACGGCTATAGAAAATGCGGCGGTGTTAAATTCATTTAAGAACTCTTCAGCTATTGTCGCTTCCGTATAACTAACTGATATAGCCAAAAGATCTTAAATATTCTACCTAAAACCCACGTTAGCGATGGCAACGAATACCGGCCCCGCGCCTAAGGCCCGGAGACGTATGATCCCAAACTGGTTTAAGTCTTCCAAAGGGCAACTTAAATCGACGCATGAAAAGAAGGACTCTGTCCGGCAACAGCACCTCGGTTCCGTTCGTAATCTGTTCACACTAACCGCACAGAGTGCTCCTTTTAATTCCTGCGTTTAAGAGTCGGCTGCGCTAACTCTTAAACGAGTATCAGTATCAGCGAATCACGCCCATCCTTTAATCACAAAAATCATGGTTCAGACAAAATAGCGGAATAGATTCTTCGCTCCCGCCTACCTACCGGCAGGCAGGCTCAGAATGACAAAAGGGGAAAGCCCGCGTTAGCGATGGCAGTGGATACAGCGGTTCGACAGGCTCACCGTGACAGGCCAACCGCGTATGAACGGACAGTGCGCCCGCTGGTAAGCGGCAACGCCCTTGTGTTAAGTCAAAAGTCTTAAGTTCTAAGTCCAAAGGCTCCTTATTCTAAATGACTATGGACTAGACTCAGGACTTCGGACTCCTGGCCTCAGACTTCCGACTTCTGATTCACCACCAAGCCTCGCAGGTCGTCGTCGGTAATGTTCAGTTTGCCGTCGGCGAGGGTTAGGAAGCGGTGATAGGCATCCGCTAATTCCTCCTTGTCCAGCTTGTATCCCAACCTTTCCAGGTGGAACTTGAGCGCATGACGGCCGCTGCGGGCGGTCAGTACGATGGTTGCGCTTGGGAACCCGACATCCTCGGGACGGATAATCTCGTAGTTCTCACGGTTTTTCAGAAAACCGTCCTGGTGAATACCTGAGCTGTGTGCGAAAGCATTTCCACCAACGATGGCTTTGTTCGGCTGAACCGGCATGCGCATCATCGAGCTCACCATGCGGCTGATCTCGTAAATTTTTTGCGATTGAATGTTGGTATGGAGCCCCATGCTCTGGTGGGTTTTCAGGATCATCACAACCTCTTCGATCGAAGTGTTACCGGCGCGTTCGCCAATACCGTTGATGGTGCCTTCTACCTGGCGTGCGCCGTTTTGCAGGCCGGCGATGGAGTTGGCTGTGGCAAGGCCGAGGTCGTTGTGACAGTGAACCGAAATAATGGCCTTGTCGATATTTTTAACGTTTTCTTTCAGGAAACGGATCTTGCTTCCGTATTGATCAGGCAGGCAGTAACCGTTGGTGTCCGGGATATTGACGACGGTAGCACCTGCCGCAATGACTGCCTCGATCATTTTGGCGAGGAACTCAATGTCCGCACGACCGGCATCTTCCGCGTAGAACTCAATATCTTCAACCGCACGCTTGGCATATTTCACGGCTTCGACGGCGCGTTCCAGTATCTCCTCGCGTGTGCTGTTGAACTTATGCTTGATGTGCATGTCCGACGAACCGATACCGGTATGGATACGCGGGTGTTTGGCGTATTGCAGCGCCGCAATTGCCGAGTCGATGTCGCCTTTGTTAGCACGGGTAAGCGCACAAACGGTTGGCTCCTTTACAGCCTTGGATATTTCCACAACGCTCTGGAAATCACCGGGACTCGATATGGGAAAGCCTGCTTCTATAATGTCTACGCCCAGCGCCTCAAGCTCACGGGCTATCTCTATCTTTTCAGGGGTTGTCAGCTGGCAGCCCGGTACCTGCTCGCCATCGCGGAGCGTGGTATCAAAAACATAAACGCGGTTGGAGTCGTGAAGCATGGTGTTTATCCTTTCCTTGGTGTTTTATCTTTTTGTTGTACGTTTTACGTCAGACGTATTACGTTTTTTTATTCTCCTTAATATTACGTACAACGTATAACGTCAAACGTATAACCTTTTACTCTTTCACAGCTACGAACCGTAACCGTTTGTAATCCGCGAACCACTGACCATCCACTTCGTTGGTGGGCTGCAGCAGGTCGGTAATTTCATCTAATATTTGCGGCAGTTCAGTCTTCGGCGCCGCTTTGAAGATCGACTCGCCGAACATGTTGAACCACTTGGCAATGCCGTCACGGCCATCCTGTAATGGTGTGGGACGATCGAAATGTGTTACAAAAGTCACCCGAAAACCACCGGCTTCCAGCTTGGTTGCATATTCAGCCGTCGACGGATAATACCAGGGCAGAACAAAATCGCCTTTGAGATAGCCATGTTTTTTGAGCACAGTTTCCGCAGCGGCCATCATCAATTGATTATTCCCTTTTCCCCCAAACTCGCCCACAAACCTGCCGCCCGGCTTCAATACATGATAAACACTTCTGATCACACCATCCGCATCTTTTATCCAATGCAGCGTTGCATTAGTGAAAACAGCATCAAAAGGCTGGTCAAAGCTGAAATAAGCGCCGTTGCCGACGTTGAAATCCAGCTCAGGATAGTTTTCCTTCGCTTGCGCGATCATCTCCGGTGAAGCATCCAAACCGACAACTTCAGCGCCCTGTTCCTGAATCTTTTCGGTTAAATGCCCCGTACCGCAACCCAGGTCAAGGATACGCTCGCCCGGCTTCACAGCCAGCAACTCCAATACACTCTCGCCGTATTGAAATACGAAGGCGTGTTTGTTGTCGTATAGTTCAGCGTTCCATAGCATGATTACACCGATTTATTGTTGATTACACAGATTTTGTTGTCCATAGACCATGGTCGATAGTCCATAGCCTTAATTCATTTGCACATCTGCATATTTGCACACCTGCACATCATATGTATTCGAGCACTTTAGCTCCCATAGCCTTAGTGCCCAATATCTTCGCTTTGTCAGTTTGCGCGTCGGCGATGTCGCCTGTGCGGTAACCGGCTTTTAATGTTTTGTCAATAGCATCGGTGATACGTTTGGCTTCCTCTTTGAGGCCGAAAGCAATCTCATACATAAGCGCCACCGATAAGATAGAAGCCAACGGATTAGCTTTATCCTGTCCGGCAATATCGTGCGCCGAACCGTGAATCGGCTCGAAGAAGCCCGTGCCGTCACCTACCGACGCTGACGCGAGCATACCCATTGAACCGGCGATTTGCGATGCTTCATCGGTTAAGATATCGCCGAACAGGTTGGCAGTAAGCACCACGTCGAATTTCTTCGGGTTCTTTACTAATTGCATGGCCGCGTTATCGATAAACATGTGCTCGGTTTCGACATCAGGATATTCTTTGGCGATCTCCTGTACTACCGAGCGCCACAAACGCGAAGTTTCCAGCACGTTTGCTTTATCCACTGAGCACAATCTTTTGGTACGAACCTTTGCTGCTTCATAAGCTTTGCGTGCGATACGCTCAACTTCATAGCGATGGTAGATCATCAGGTCGGATGAGAAATCTTCGCCTCTGGTCTTTTCGCCGAAGTAAACGTCGCCGGTCAGTTCGCGGAAGAACAGGATATCGGTACCTTTCAGTATCTCAGGCTTCAAACTTGATGCGTCCAGCAACTCATCAAACAGCATGATGGGACGCAGGTTGGCATACAGGCCCAATTCCTTGCGTATCTTTAATAAACCCTGCTCCGGGCGAACCTTTGCCGATGGGTCATTATCGTATTTGATATGGCCAACTGCGCCGAAAAGAATAGCGTCGCTGGCTTTGGCTTTGGCTAATGTTTCATCAGGTAGGGCGCTTCCCGTGGCCTCAATGGAAGCATGTCCCATCAGGGCGTGGTCAAAAGTAAATTCATGGCCGTAGATCGAACCGATCTTTTCCAAAACGGCCTTTCCCTGTTCGGTCACTTCCGGACCGATACCGTCGCCGGGTATTACTAATATGTGTTTTTTTATTCCCATTATTTTTTATTTGTGATTACACCGATTTTAATTGGTGATTTCACCGATTACTGACTTAAGACTTTCGACTCAAGACTTAGAACTTAATTCATATTCCTCTATCGCTGCCTTATTGCTCAGGATATAATCGATATCATCATAGCCGTTGATGAGGCAAGCCTTTTTGTAGGGATTGATCTCGAAGCTTTCCTTTTCGCCGGTTTGTGATATTTTGATGGTCTGGCTTTCCAGGTCGACTTCTACCTCGGCATGCGGATCGGCATAAACGGCGTCGAATATCTTTTGCAGGAAGGCCTCGCTTACCTGTACCGGCAACAGGCCGTTATTCAGCGCATTGCCTTTGAAAATATCGGCAAAAAAACTGCTAACCACCACATCGAAACCATAATCGACAATGGCCCAGGCGGCATGCTCGCGACTGCTTCCGCAACCGAAGTTTTTACCGGCAACCAGTATCTTACCCGAATAAGTCGGGTGGTTCAGTACGAAATCCTTTGGATTGTCCTCGCCGTCAAAACGCCAGTCACGGAACAGGTTATTGCCAAAACCTTCACGTGTAGTGGCCTTTAAAAAGCGCGCCGGGATGATCTGGTCGGTGTCGATGTTCTCTATCGGCAGCGGCACCACGGTGCTTTGTACGTGTTTGAATATTTTTGTCATCTTTTTTAAGATTACGCCGATGTTTTTTGATTACACCGATTCTTTTGTCATTATATCATTGGGTCATTACGTCATTTTTATAACTCGTGACCTTTTGCCTTTCACCTTTATCCTTTCACCTCAGTGTAGTGCTCTACTACCGGGAACGGATCATAGAAATGATGCAGCAAGCTTTTCCATTCTCTGTATTCTTCCGACTTACGGAAGCCTTCGGTATGATCCTCCAGTTTCTGCCATTCGACCAGTAAAATGAAACGGCTGGAATTTTCCATGCATCTTTTTAACTGGTGCGAGATATAGCCCTTCATCTTTGATATGATCGCCTGCGCTTTGTTGAAAGCTGCGAGGAAATCATGCTCCAGTCCAGGTTTTACATCTAATATGGCGACTTCTAAAATCATAATAAAGGGGTGTCATGCCGAGGCACTCGAAGCATGTGGGCAGGCCTTTGCGCTCACCCTTCGAGTGCCTCAGGGTGACACCTAACTCACTAATTCTCCTTCTTCCAGCAACTCCCTCACATCGGTTATCCTACCTGTCACCGCAGCAGCGGCGGCAGTAAGCGGACTTGCAAGGAATGTCCTCGAATTCGGTCCCTGGCGCCCTTCAAAGTTTCGGTTCGAAGTGGAAACGCAATATTTTCCTGCCGGGATCTTGTCCTCGTTCATGGCCAAACATGCGCTGCAACCAGGCTCACGAAGCGGGATACCTGCTGCTTCGAATACTTTATCCAGGCCTTCCGCCAAAGCTTGTTTTTGCACTTGCTTTGAACCGGGAACGATCCATACGGTTACATTGTCAGCCTTTTTTCTGCCTTTAAGAAAGTTCGCTACCTGACGGAGGTCTTCGATGCGGGCGTTGGTACAGCTGCCGATAAATACATAATCGATAGGCTGACCCAGCATGGATTGATCATCATGCAGGCCCATATATTTCAGCGAGTTGGCATAGGACAATTGCTCAGTTGCATCGATGTCGTGCACGTTAGGTACATGCTGCGTAACACCGATGCCCATACCGGGATTAGTTCCGTAAGTGATCATCGGCTCGATGTCTTCAGCACGGAAGCTTAACACTTTATCAAACTGTGCATCTTCATCAGAGTACAAAGTTTTCCAGTAGGCTAATGCCTTGTCCCATTCTTCCCCTTTTGGAGCGAATTCGCGCCCTTTCACATAGTTGAAGGTAGTTTCATCCGGAGCGATCAAACCGCAGCGGGCGCCCATTTCGATGCTCATATTGCAGATGGTCATACGGCCTTCCATGCTTATCGAACGTATGGTGTCGCCGGCATATTCTACCGCATAACCCGTACCACCGGCAGCTGATATCTGGCTGATGATATACAGGATGATATCCTTAGCACCAACACCTTTTTGCAGCTTGCCGTTTACTTCGATCTTCATCCTTTTCGGACGTGATTGCAGCAAACACTGCGTAGCCAACACCTGCTCGACCTGCGAGGTACCGATACCGAATGCAATAGCGCCGAAAGCGCCGTGCGTGGAAGTATGGCTGTCGCCGCAAACGTAAGTGCCGCCGGGGCGGGTGATACCTAGCTCAGGACCTATAATATGCACAATACCCTGGTAAGGATGACCCAAGCCGTAAAATTCTATGCCGAATTCTTTGCAGTTTTTCGCCAGCATGTCCACCTGGTAACGCGATAGTTCTTCTTTGATCGGGAGGTGCTGGTCCCAGGTCGGCACGTTATGGTCGGCAGTTGCGACGGTTTGCTTTGGACGGAAAACCGGCAGGCCACGCTTGCGCAAGCCGTCAAATGCCTGCGGGCTGGTCACCTCATGGATGAACTGCGTGTCGATGTACAAGACATCCGGGAAACCTTCCTTGCTGCTTACAACGTGCGCATCCCAGATTTTATCAAATAATGTTTTTCCCATTTTCTTTATTATGATTACACCGATGTTTTTTTCATTACACCGATTGGGTTGTACGTACTACGTATACCCGTCCCACCTACAACCTTTTACCTTTATCCTTTCGGCTTTCGCCTCAATTATGCTTCCACTACCTGGTTCTCAGGACGCAGGCTGCGTACTGTTTTACCTGCCTGCCACATTTCGCTTTCGCGAAGTTCCTGCAATTCTTTGTTCAGTTTTTCGCGATAATCAGGCTGGCTGTTCGAGTCGATAGAACGCTGTGATTCCTTGCCTGTTGCCACGCTGTTGTATAATTCTTCGAATACCGGCTTGGTAGCGTCGCGGAATTTCTTCCACCAATCTAAAGCACCACGCTGAGCGGTTGTCGAACAGTTGGCATACATCCAGTCCATACCATTTTCAGCTACAAGCGGCATCAGCGATTGAGTCAATTCCTCAACAGTTTCGTTGAAAGCTTCTGAAGGCGAGTGGCCATGGCTGCGCAAAACATCATACTGTGCGGCAAATACACCCTGGATACAGCCCATCAAAGTGCCACGCTCTCCGGTAAGATCGCTGAAAACTTCTTTCTTGAAATCGGTCTCGAACAGGTAACCGCTGCCTACTGCGATACCTAAGGCGATAACGCGGTCACGTGCATGACCGGTTGCATCCTGGAAGATCGCGAAGCTCGAGTTCAAACCACGGCCCTGCAGGAACATGCGGCGCAATGATGTACCCGAGCCTTTAGGCGCTACCAGGAACACATCTACGTCAGCAGGCGGAATGATACCGGTTTGCTCTTTGAATGTGATGCCAAAGCCGTGTGAGAAATACAGCGCCTTGCCCGCAGTCAAATGTTTTTTAACAGTCGGCCACAACTCGATCTGGGCGGCATCGCTCAATAAGTAACAAATAATGGTCCCGCGTTCGAGTGCTTCCTCGATCTCAAAAAGGGTTTCGCCGGGTACAAAGCCGTCAGCTACGGCCTTATCCCATGTTTTTGAATTTTTACGCTGACCAACGATCACGTTGATGCCATTGTCTTTTTGATTGAGCGCCTGGCCCGGACCCTGAACGCCATAGCCGATAACAGCCACGGTTTCGTTCTTTAAAATGTCCTGTGCCTTAGATAAAGGGAACTCTTCGCGGGTTACTACGTTCTCTTCAGTGCCGCCGAAATTTAGTTTTGCCATTGTTACTTTTTTTGATTACACCGATGCTTTTATGATTACACCGATTATTGCTATTGTTGGTTTTGTTGTACGTTCTACGTCGTACTTTTTACGTTTTTTATTTTCGATTTTGGTTACAGGTATAACTCTTCACTTCACTTTTTCGCCAATATCACAATCCCCGACGCCCAGCCCATCTTGGTTAATATCACATCCTCGCGCTCGTCGAGATCAGCCAATAACCTCGCTACCTTATCCGCATGACCTTCGGGCCAGTTAGCCTGCGGCAGCATATCGTCTATGATATACAAACCGCCTTTTTCGAGCATATTGAGCGTTTCGTTCAACAACAGATATTTACCCGGCCAGGTATCTGCAAAGATAAAGCTGAACTTCTGGTTTGCATTCTTTTTTATCCATTCTCCTCCATCGGCGCAGATCAGCGTCACCCGCTTATCTATGCCCAGGTTCTCCTTCGCGACGCTCAGCAAGGTTTCGTCGTTATCGATCGACACCAATGTCGATTCGTCATCCATGCCATCCAGAATCCATGCCGTGGCCAAGCCGGTACCTGTACCCAACTCGAGAAACTTGCTCTCGGGTTTAGCAGCCGCCAGAGTTTTGAGCAATGAGCAGGTAGATAATTCCGACATCTGCAAAAAGCCCAAAGCTTCGGTAGCTTTTTTAATGCTATCGTAAGCTGCCGGGTGTTGCTGGATGATTTCCTCTATCATTTCTTTTGTCAATGGTCAATAGTGAATGGTGAATGTTTTTGTCTGTTGATTGACCATTCACCATTGACTATTCACTATACTACATCGTAAAAACCTTATCGGCGTCGTTCAAATATTCATTTTCGACGACTTCTTCGCCTGGTTCCAAACGCTCAAATTCGCGTAGTTTGGCGTTGAAGCCTTTACTGTCTTTAATGATTGCTACCCTGGCGCTGCGAACAAACTCGATTAGGCCGTAAGGCTGCAAAATGTTCAGCAGGTTGTCGGTTTCTTCACGATGGCCGGTGGTTTCAAATACTGTATAATCCTTGCGGATCACAACCGCACGTGCACCATTCTCGCGCAGCAAACGCTCCACGCTTACCTTTTCCGCGATGACATCGGTCGATAATTTATATAATGCCAGTTCCTGCCAGATTACATCATCATTGGTATGATAATAAGCCTTCAAAACCTCAACTTGTTTTTCTATCTGGCGGCAAAGTTTACGCACAACATCTTCTGTCTCAGTGATTACGATATTGAAACGATGAACGCTACTCACTTCTGAAGGCGAGGTGTTCAGGCTGTCGATATTGATCTTACGACGCGTAAATATGATTGCGATTCGGTTCAGCAAACCGATCTGGTTTTCCGTGTAAACCGTTATGTTAAATTCTTTTTTTTCTTCTTCGTGGCTCATGTTACTCTCTTTTTAAGTCCTCTCCTTTGGAGAGGATTTAGGTGAGGCCAAA
>JAFDZK010000160.1 GCA_018267005.1 Bacteroidota bacterium | reverse complement strand
GCAAAAAAGCGCGAAACAAAATCCACCGTTTTGCCCGGTGCGGTTATAATAAAGCCAACCGTGTCAAATTTGGACAGCGCCGAAAAATCGGGCGTAATATCCAATATGTCATCTTCCGAATTATAAACCAGGAAGTAATCACGTGAGCGAAGTACGGCTACCGGCGTTTTCCCTCCCAAGGCCTCAACCAGGCCATTAGGCATTTCAATACCGATAGGTGGTCTTGAAGGAAAATCCATAGCGTATTTATTCCCGTCCTTTTTCACGGTTAAAACGCCAGCCTTCACCGTTTCAAAATGGATCGTATCACCCTGGTATCCTAACTCCGAAAACAGGATATGCGCCGAAGCAAGCGTAGCGTGGCCACATAGATCGATCTCAAACTCAGGCGTAAACCATCTTAGCCTAAAGCCGTTAGCATCGGTCACAAAAAAAGCTGTTTCGGCCAGGTTATTTTCCGCCGCTATCTTTTGCATCGTGTCGTCGGGCAGCCATTCTTTTAAAGGACAAATCGCGGCCGGATTGCCGCCAAAAAGACGATTTGTAAAAGCGTCGGCCTGGTAAATAGGGATGGTCATAAGTGATACATTAAGCTGGTAAATGTAGTTTTAAATTGTCAATTATTCAATGTGGCGAAAGCCAAAAAAGGAGGTTTCAGTATCGAAATTACTCATTCTACCCAAAGGACAGAATTGCTGTTCCGGTCGTGGTCGCGTTCCCAGTACCGGTTACCGGGATCGAGCATCCACTGCCCGTCGACGATGAATTTATACAGGTATTTTCCCGGTTTCAGATACAGGCTGATGACCCAGTCATCGCCATCGCGCGACATAGTGTAGCCATGCGGATCCCACTGAATAAAATTGCCCGTCAATATGACCGATTTTGCCTCGGCGTGACCTTTTAAATGAAAGGTATAATTGGGTTTAACAGCAATAAATGAGTTTTCTTTGCCGTTTTCAACTGTATAATTGCCGTTTGAAGGGTCTGGTATCCAATTTCCGTCCACAATAAATTTATAGCCATAATTGCCCGGACTCAGAACAACGGGCAAGGCCCAGCTGTCTTTCGTTTTTTTAAGGCGGAGCTCTTCCGGATTCCAGTTGTTGAAATTGCCAGCTACGAATACTTTTTTAGCTTCATTGTATCCCTTGAGCCTGAAATGGATAGTTTCGCCAAGCCTTATAACCGAATTGACATTGCCATTTGCGTCTTTTTCCTGCGCTGGATTTGCCGGGTCAGCTATTTCATTGCGATCGACGACAAAACGGTATTCGTGCTTTCCATAACCCAGGTATACCTCTTTCTGCCAGCCATCCGCGGTTTTATCCATAATGAGATCGTTCCCGATCCAATTGTTAAAATCACCTGCAATGGTTACCCGGTGCGCGTCGTTATGCCCCTTCAATTTAAAAGTGTAATTATATTTGAAATAAACCGAATTGGTATTACCGGCGCGGTCGTCGGCATATTGCAGGTTGTTGGGGTCGGTGCTCCAGCGTCCTCCGATAATGAATTTGTACTGGTAGACGCCTGGTTCAAGTTTAACATCGATAATCCAGCCGCCATCGGTTTCTTGCATCGGGGTCCTTAGCGTACTCCAGTCGTTGAAATTGCCGGCGAGGAACACGCGTTTGGCGTCTGTATAGCCGGGAAGCATAAACCGTGTCAAGCCTGACGGTAATTCATAAACGGTAATGTTCGCGTACTTGTTGACGCCAAATTTTACGTCGGCAGGGTAACCGGGCTTGCCTCCAATTTGCGGTATATCGAGGCTCAACACATCGAGATGGTCCGGCGAATTATCATTCAATTCATTCAATGAACGGTCAAACCGGACAACGTTTTGATGGCGCTCAACCAATCGCCAGTGGTCTTTGGCCAATGGATCGAAATCGCCTTTTTTCAATTGCTCGGGGCTGGCATTCACCCCGGCTGCCTTCAGTATACTGTCAAGCGCATTTTTTGAGGACAGCAGATCGACCTGTAACAATAAGTGATCATCCTTACTGATACGCAATGTATTAAGGTTTTGCGCCATAGCCTGTTTGATATTACCTAAGAGTAATACCGCCATCACTATGAAATATCCGCAACGCCTTGTCATTATTGATTGTTATAAATGTACATTTCAAATTCCTCTTTTACGAAGTTGATTGTAAACGCGCCCCGCACAAAAAAGTCATAGCCCAATACACCGTCTATCGATTGCCCGTAAAAATGCCCCATTTTTTCCAGATCCGTTATTAGAACATGATTATTTAAAAACGTTTGATCGGCTACGGTTAATTTGTCGAATTTTGCATTGATCACCTCAAAAGTCGAGCCGCCGACACCCGTTAAAGTCAGCCTGTTTACTACCTGCAACGATTGAAGAACCTTCTTAGAATGGCTATGATCAATCAGGTTTACTTCGGAACCGGAGTCAAAAGCAAACCACATCGGCCTGTTGCCATTGATGGCGCCTTTTATAAATATAATATCATTAAGGTATTTAAATGATGTTTTCAGCTGCGGATGATCAAACTGCTGTCCGCCAGGCTGAATATTACCATGCTCGTCAAGTTTGTGAATATAAAGCTCGTTATGCAGCAGATCAACCGTAATGGCCATTTTTGAGAAAAGGCGGGTACCGAGCAGACCTAATATCTTGATATGCCGCCGATTTTCGATGGCGGAAAGATCAGTTACATCGGCGGTCAGCCGTGAATAGTGCAGGTCGAGAATGGAGAAGTTTTTTACTGCCGTCGTAAACGTTTCTGACGACGATTCGCCATTTACTCCGCCGGCATCCTGTTCATTAATACGCGGCGCGTTACGAAAATAGGTGGCATTGAGCACAAGGTAGGGGGCGCCGGTATCCAGGACGAAATTACCTTCGATGGTATCAACCTGCGCCTCGACAATAATCAGGTTCCCGGCTCTTTTAATCGGAACGATCAAGGTGTTGAAATCGCCATAAGGATCGGGGTCGGCAGCTAAGCTTTTAAGATGGATAATTTTGCCCGGGTTATTTTTGTCGATGCTAAAGCCGTCCTGGTAGTGTAATACCAAGAATAACGCCAATAGCAGCACATAGACCCTGGACATCCTGAGTGATAATGAGTTTTACCAAAAGACGCCCCCGGAAAGCCGTTGTGACAGTTTGTGGAAATAAAAAACCCCGGTGAGAACCGGGGTCTGAATGATTAACCTAAATACGATTTGAGGATCTTGCTCCTCGAAGTATGTCTCAGTCGCTGCAGCGCTTTGTCCTTGATCTGGCGTACGCGCTCGCGGGTCAGGTTGAATTTTTCACCGATTTCTTCCAGCGATAAGGGATGATTTGTACCCAAGCCGAAGAACAATACTATAATTTCGCGCTCACGCTCTGTCAACGTTGACAGCGAGCGTTTGATCTCTTCCGACAGCGATTCGTTGATCAGTATCGAGTCGGTATTGGGCTCCTGGTTCTCCAATACATCCAGCAGGGTATTTTCTTCACCCTGAACAAAAGGAGCGTCCATGGAAACATGGCGGCCCGAATTACTGAGTGTATCGGATATTTTGTCAACGGTAGTTTCGAGCATGTCTGCCAATTCTTCAGGCGACGGTTCACGCTCATATTCCTGTTCCAATTTGGAAAATGCCTTGCTGATCTTGCTCAACGAACCTACCTGGTTAAGGGGCAGACGTACGATACGCGACTGCTCGGCGATAGCCTGCAGGATGGATTGACGGATCCACCACACCGCATACGATATAAATTTGAAGCCTTTGGTTTCGTCAAAACGTTTGGCGGCTTTGATCAAACCTAAGTTACCTTCATTTATCAGGTCGCCAAGCGTAAGTCCCTGGTTCTGATATTGTTTTGCGACCGAAACAACAAAACGAAGATTTGTTTTTGTTAACCGCTCCAGTGCTGCCTGATCTCCCTCACGTATCTTTTGGGCTAATATTACTTCTTCTTCGGCTGTAATCAGGTCAACCTTACCAATTTCGTGCAGATATTTATCAAGTGATTGGGATTCACGATTGGTAATGGATTGGGTTATTTTGAGTTGTCTCATTTAATTTATTTACCTCGATTCTTTACTTTAGAATGGAACGTGCAAAGGTACAAAATTGTTATTACAAAATTGCAAGCGAATACATGTTTACATTTTTATTATTAAGCTGACATTTACCATGCCGAAATCACCGATTTTTAGCTTTTTTACAATTCGCTGAGACTGAACGTTTCCCTCATCCGGATACCTCTTTCCGTTTGCTGCAGCGTACAGCATTCGTTCACAGGATCGTGTTCAAAAAAAAGTATATAATCGTTTTTCACTGCTTCCGGCAGGATGGATTTCTTTTCATTAATTGTGGTTAACGGGAACATGTCATAAGCCATCACATAGGGAATGGGCAGGTGGCCCACAGACGGTATCAGGTCAGCTGCGTACAATATTTTTCTGTTTTTATAGTTGATCAAAGGCAGCATCATGGCCTCGGTATGGCCCGAAACGAAGCGTACGGTGAAATCATTGGTAAAGCTAATGCCATCCCGCGGATCGATAAATTTCAATTGCCCGCTTTCCTGGATCGGCAATATGTTTTCCTTCAAAAAAGATGCTTTTTCGCGGTCATTAGGATTTACCGCCCAATCCCAATGTTTGGCATTACTCCAATAAGTGGCATTTTTAAACGCCGGAACCAGGCGTTCATCTTCGCGCTTGATAGCGCCGCCTACGTGATCGAAATGCATGTGGGTAAGGAAGACATCGGTAATATCATCCCGCTGAAAACCATGCTTTGCCAATGACGAATCGATCGTCGCATCGCCGTGTAAATAGTAGTAACTGAAAAATTTTTCGTCCTGCTTATTGCCAATACCAGTGTCGACAAGGATAAGCCTGTTTCCCTGCTCAACGAGCAACAGCCGGAGTGCCCAGCTACAAAGGTTATTTTCGTCGGCCGGGTTCAGCTTGTTCCATATAGATTTCGGAACCACGCCAAACATGGCGCCGCCGTCAAGCTTGAAGAAACCGGTGTCGATGGTATAGAGGTTCATTATGGTCGATAGACCATAGACCATAGACCATAGCCAAACCATCGACTATGGACTATCGACTATGGACTTAAATTACAGGTGTATGCACTCTCCGTACGCTTCCGCGGCTGCTTCCATTACAGCTTCGCTCATGGTCGGGTGCGGGTGAACGGATTTGATGATCTCGTGGCCGGTGGTCTCCAGCTTACGCGCGGTAACTACCTCGGCGATCATTTCGGTTACATTATAACCCAGCATGTGCGCGCCCAGGAACTCGCCGTATTTGGCATCGAATATCACTTTTACGAAGCCTTCTTTTGCACCGGCCGCCGAAGCTTTGCCCGAAGCCGAAAAAGGAAATTTGCCGACTTTGATCTCGTAGCCGGCTTCCTTAGCGGCCTTTTCGGTATAACCTACGGAAGCAATTTCCGGGCTGCAATAAGTACAGCCAGGTATATTGTTGTAGTTCAATGGTTCGGGGTTCAAACCGGCGATCTTTTCAACGCAAATAATGCCTTCTGCCGAAGCTACGTGTGCCAGTGCCTGGCCCTTGACTATATCCCCGATGGCATAAACGCCTTCGACATTGGTTTTGTAGAAATCGTCGACCAGCACCTTGCCTTTATCGGTTTTAATGCCGTTTTCTTCCAGGCCAATGCCTTCGATATTGGTGCTGATACCCACAGCCGATAATACGATTTCAGCTTCAACGGTCGTGTTGCCCGTTGGGGTTTTGATATTTACTTTGCAAAGCTCACCGCTGCTGTCGACCGATTCAACAGTCGAGCTGGTCATGATCTCTATACCCTGCTTTTTCAGGATGCGGTTCAACTGTTTGGATACTTCTTCATCTTCCAGCGGAACGATGTTGTCCATAAACTCAACTACGGTAACCTTCGTGCCAATGGCATTATAGAAATAAGCGAACTCGATTCCTATGGCTCCGGATCCGACCACAACCATCGATTTTGGCTGCTTAGGCAGGAACATAGCCTGGCGGTAGCCAATTACCTTTACACCATCTTGCTTGATATTCGGCAATTCGCGCGAACGACCACCGGTTGCAAGGATGATATGTTTTGCGGTAAAGGTTTTGGTAGCGCCGTCGCTACTCTTAACTTCAACGGTACCTTTTGACTTCAGCTTACCGGTACCCATCAGTACTTCGATCTTGTTCTTTTTCATCAGGAACTGCACCCCTTTGCTCATGCCTTCGGCAACCGTGCGGCTCCTTTTAATTACCGAGTCAAAGTCGACTTTACCTTCGTTAACTGTGATGCCGTAATCAGTCGAATGGATAATATACTCGAACACCTGCGCGCTTTTTAATAACGCTTTGGTAGGTATACAACCCCAGTTAAGACAAATGCCACCCAACGATTCCCTTTCAACTATTGCGGTTTTAAGCCCGAGTTGTGAAGCGCGTATTGCCGCCACATAGCCACCAGGGCCGGAGCCTATAACAATCAAATCGAAGTCCATAGTTTTTAAATGCTTTTCTGAATCAGTCGGCAAAGCTAAGTAAAAGGGGGCAATTGCGAAACATTCTAGTGTCAGGATATTTTGATCCCGGTTTTGAAGATTATGTACAGGCTAATGTACCCATGGTTAAAGACAGAAAGTTAAGAAGGTAGTTTAATAAACCAGTATTACACATTGTTTGAAAATTATATGCAATAAGTGTTAAGTGTTAAAAAAAAGATAACAAATGTTAACACACAGTTAACAATAGTAACGACTCCGTTACATAATTTTGCCGCACCATCAGTTCATTCAAAACATATTAAGCGTATGAGGAAGTATTTACTTTTATTGATCATCCCTTTTCTATCTTTCAAACTGGCGTATGCGCAGGTAACTACCAGCAGCATGTCGGGTGTGGTAGTTGATGAAAAGGGACAAACGTTACCAGGTGTCACCGTTGTAGCCGTGCACACCCCCACAGGTACAAATTATTCAACCGCTACACGCGCAGACGGGCGCTATAACCTCGCAAACCTTCGCGTAGGTGGGCCCTATGTGATTAAATTCAGCTTTATAGGTTATAATACCTATACGGAGCAAAACGTGACACTTACTTTGGGGCAGGATTTTAAGCTTTCCGTTAAACTGGACCCGACCAGGACCCAGTTGCAGGAAGTGAAGATCACAGGGACGCAAAACAAAGTCATCAACAGTTCGCGTACTGGTGCACAGGAAATTGTGACTCGTTCGCAAATAGACAGGTTGCCGACGATCAGCCGATCGATTTATGATTACACTAAATTAACACCTTCTGCTAATGGCAGGTCATTCGGCGGTCGGAATGATTCTTACAACAATTTAACTGTTGACGGCGCTTTGTTCAACAACTCATTCGGGCTGTCCAGTACACTTGGCGGTCAAACCAATTCCCAGCCGATTTCACTGGATGCGATCGAGCAAATCCAGGTTGCCGTTGATCCTTTCGATGTAACGCTTGGTCGTTTTGCCGGCACGGGCATTAATACGGTTACCAAATCGGGCACCAATGACTTCAAAGGCACGGCATATTATTATGGCCGAGCAACCGGGCTGCAAGGCAGCCATGTGGGCCAGGGTATCGATGTCACCAAAGCCCCGATAGACTACAACCAGCGTGGTCTTAGTTTAGGAGGGCCAATCATTAAAAACAAATTGTTCTTCTTTATATCCGGTGAACAGGAGCGGGAAAAAGACCCCGGTACCAACTACACGGCAGCCCGACCAGGCCAGACAGCCGGCGGGACTATATCGCAGGCAACGTATAACGAGCTTGATTCACTTCGTACTTTTCTGAAGTCTAAGTATAATTATGATGCAGGTGCGTTCGAGGGTTATCAACTGCGAACACAATCTGACAAAATAACAACTAAAGTTGACTGGAATATTAACGACAAAAATACATTGTCGGTTAAGTATTTCTACCTAAAGTCGCTTCGCGACGTGTACCCAAGTAATTCCGGTGCACCAGGCGGAAACAGGCAGCCCGGCGCTACCACACTTCCGTTTTTCTCATCTTTTTATACGATCAATAACAACTTTAATATCGTAATCGGTGAATTAAATACCCGATTCAGCAGTTCGGTGGCAAATAAACTTACCGTTGGTTACCAGGCATTGCGCGACTTCCGTACTTCACCCGGCAGCGGTGCCTTTCCACTTGTTGATATTCAAAACGGGACTTCAACATCACGAGATCTGACAGCATTTGGCTATGAACCGTTTACGGCGAACAACGTGTTGAATACAGACATCTATCAACTGTCTGATAACATAACGATCTATAAAGGTAAGCATGAGATCAATCTTGGTACATCAAACGAATTGGATCATTTTAAGAACGGGTTCGCCCCTAATTATAATGGAGCTTATGTGTTCTCGAGCTTAGCTGATTTTTATAACTCAGCCAATACCGGCGCTACCACAGCTAATCAATATTCTTATCGCTATTCAGCATTACCGGACGGATCATTCCCCTTCGCTCAAATAAGCGCTATCACGGTGGGCTTGTTTGCCCAGGATAAATGGCAGGTAACCGACCGCTTTAAGCTGACCTATGGTTTACGAGCCGATGTGCCGTTTTATAGCGTAAATACTCAAGCCAATCCGAATGCTCTAGCCCTCACGTTCAGGAATGGGGTGCACCTGGACGTATCACAATTCCCTAAAACCAGGGTGCAGTTGTCGCCAAGGCTTGGTTTTAACTATGATGTGAATGGAGATGGCAGTACGCAGCTCCGTGGCGGGTTGGGTATATTTACCGGTCCTACACCTTATGTATGGATATCCAACCAGGCAAGTAATAATGGTGTGCAGTTTGGATCGTACACCTTACAGCCGGGGAAAGCAGGCATATTACAAACCGATCCTCGTTTAGCATTTAATCCCGACCCGAACGCTAACCGCCCGGCGCCGGGTTCGGCCGCGGCAAATACGCAGTACAATCTCGCTGTTGTAGATCGAAACTTTAAAAATCCAAAGAATTTGCGTGGTGATGTAGCGCTGGATCAAAAATTGCCATGGGGCATTATCGGAACGCTGGAGTTTATGTATTCAAAGGACATCAACGCCGTTTATATGCAAAATGTGGCCTTGCCGTCAACAGGCACGCCTTTGGTTGGGCCGGATAACAGGTTAGTATACAGTGCAACAACCTTGTTCCCTGCCATAACTGATCCGGTTACTAAAAAAAATGCAAATACCGCTGCTGATCCCAACATTTCAGACGCTGAATTAATGGTCAATACCAGCAAAGGCTATACTTACGATGCCACTGTGGAATTACAGAAAAACGTGCGTGAATTTAGCTTTACACTCGCTTATACCCACAGCGATTCGCGTTCCGTAAACGACGGCGGCTCGATCGCCCAATCGATCTGGAGCCAGCGCCCGGTTTCGGGCGATCCGAATGCCGATGTGACCGGATATTCTGCATTTTACGAGCCTAACCGTATCATCGGCTCTATATCTTATCGTAAAGAATATGCCAAACACCTGGCAACGTCAGTTGGACTTACTTACGAAGCAGCTAATGCCGGTGTGGCCTCATATACTTATTCGGGCGATTTAAATAACGACGGTGTCAGGGGGAATGATTTAATTTATATTCCAAAAACCGAAAGCGACATCGTCCTTGTCCCGGATAGCAAAACGGATACCCGTACGGCCGATCAAACCTGGGCCCAATTAGATGCATATATTAATCAAGACCCTTACCTGAGCAAGCACAGGGGCGAATACGCTCAGCGCAACGGCTTATTACTCCCATTCTTCAACCAGGTTAACCTGAATATCACCCAGGATATATTTGTTGGCACTGGCAAAGTAAAAAATACTTTACAGTTTGAATTCAATATTATAAACCTGGGAAATCTTTTAAATAGAAATTGGGGCGACTACAAGTATGTGAATAATACACAGTTCCTTTCATTTAAAGGCGTCGCGACGTCGGGCGTTGATGCAGGAAAACCGACATTCTCATTCCCGTATTTTAATGCAGCTACATCAACGCCGCTTACGCAGACTTTTGGTGAAGGCACCTCAATTGCTTCCCGCTGGCAAGCGCAATTTGGTTTGAGATATATCTTTAATTAATCTC
>JAFDZK010000015.1 GCA_018267005.1 Bacteroidota bacterium | reverse complement strand
GGGCTTTGGATATAATTTTTCAGCCGCAACGGCCTGCGTATTAACCGCGATATTGACTGAATTACCAACAAAGCCGAAGCACCACAAGCAGCCGATCAGTTCGTAAACATTTTTCGCGGCCCCCAGTCCAGCCAGGAAAATACCATAGAACAGAATAGCTGCTACAAGCAATTTCCGGCTTCCGATCTTGGTGATCACCCAGCCGGTAAATGGCAGCGAGCACATCAGCCCGGTAGGTATGGCAAACAAAACACCACCCAGTGCAGCGTCGGACAAGTGAAGCGATTGTTGTATAGCGGGTATACGCGAAGCCCAACTGGCAAAGCTAAGCCCCGCCATGAAGAACATGGCGCCGACAGCTATGCGTAGAGCGAGTCTCGATTTAGTAACAGGCAGTTCTGGCGGCGGTTTCATCATAAGTTCTTAGTGTACATAATACACTATTATAAATAAAGATATGACAATTTAGGAAAACACAAATTAAAATGGTTTTGGTTTACCCGCAATCACCATCGGGCGTGCAACTTTCTCCCTCGATTATGGTCAGTCCTGAATTGTTGTCTTCCTGCCATTCGTTAAACGCCTTTTCAAGTGTCCTGCTGAACACTGGTACTTCCTGTGCGCCGGAAATGCCATATTTATTGTTCACCACGAAAAAGGGTACGCCCTGTATGCCGAGGTGTTGTGCTTCGGCAATATCATGCTTTACATCGTCAGCGAAGTTATCACTCTCAAGTGTCTGCATGATCTCATTGCGATCAAGACCTATTGACTCGCCAATGTCGGCGAGTACCTGCTTGTCGTCCGTGTTTTTCCCTTCGGTAAAATATGCCCTGAATAAGGCTTCCTCCATGGCATCGCCCAAACCATGCTTTTTAGCTAAATGACCTAATCGATGGGCGTTAAAGCTGTTGGCTACAATAGCTTTATCGAAATCGTATTTCAAACCTGCCTCAGCAGCCATGCTGGTTACATAATCGTTCAATTGACGAGCATGGTCGACGGTTATTCCTTTGACCTCTGCCAGGTATTGATTTATATTGATAGACGGGTCGGTTTTCATATACGGATTAAGCTGGAAACTTTTCCATTCCACTTCAATTTCATCTTTCTGACCGAACTCATCCATTGCCTTTTCAAACCGGCGCTTACCGATGTAACAGAACGGGCACATGACATCCGACCATATTTCAACTTTCATTTTCTTCATAACACGTAACCGTCCAAAGCTATGCCAATCGGAATGTACCACCGTAACCGTAAAGTAAAATTGCCGCTAAGCGCGTCAGTTGCAGAACCTAAGGTCGCTTTTCGTCAGGCCCATAGCGTCAAAACCCAGCGGATGCGAATCAATCGCATGGGTTTTGTAGTAAAATATGACCTTGCTGCTATTGCCGATATTGGCGGAAACGGAATCGACCGGTCCCAGGATCTTGTTCAGATATCCAGCCGAAAAAGTGGCCATGCCATTTTTGATGCGGATGCAGTCGAGGTCGTTAAAAATCACCAGGCTATCCACCGACGAATAGTCGAGTTTTACACATACCTGGTAATAGTTCTTGCCGAAGTATCGGTAAATTCGCCTGCCCGTTACCTTCCCATTGAATTGCAGTTTCCCGATCTCGATCATGCGCTTCTTTTGTGCATCCGCCTTATGCATAACATTAAAGGTTTGCGTTAGCACAACGCTGACCAGGAACATTGCGATGACGCCCATCCCAAAGAAAATTTTTTTATGACTGGTTTCCACGGTTTAAAAATATTGCTAATAATTTAAATCGCAGGCAGCCAAAACGCTTGTTTTTTAAATAAATCAATATATTTATTGGTTTATAAACCGTTTACTAATGCCCCATATTACTGTCGACCCGGCACTGCCGGGTATTACCGGCCTGCTCAATTACCGCCTCGATACGGCTCTGCCTATTCGCCAGCTTACGCAGATCCTGCTGCGCGGAGAATCGACCCTGACCGAAGGCGAACGCGAATTGATAGCTGCGGTGGTCTCGAATGGCAACCAATGTCGCTTCTGCACGGCCGCGCATACCGCGGCGGCGGACCTGCTGCTGGGCGAAAAGGAAAGCGCCGAAAAAGCAAAGCACGATCCCGAAAATGCGCCGGTAAGTGAAAAAATGAAATACCTGCTGGAGATTGCCCGCCGCGTGCAGGCGGATGCGCGCAACGTTTCGGTTGAATTGGTGACCGATGCGAAGAATGCAGGTGCTACGGAGATGGAGATTCACGATACCGTGCTGATCGCTGCACTTTTTTGCCTCTACAATAAATATGTCGACGGGTTAGCGACCGTAACACCGACCGACCCGGCTGTTTACGAGAGGCTGGCCGTGATATTGAAAAATCATGGTTATATGCCTTCGCCTCATAGGTATGCCACTTTGAACGCCAACTCCGATTAAGAATGAAAAAAGGAACCAAACCCTGGTTATTCTGGACCGGTATGTTCCTGCTTTTCGTGCCGGGATTGGCGCATGCTTACCTGCTGATGCCATTTCCGGGAAGCCAGGACATCGAGGCCATTCGTTTTTGCTATTACATAGAGAAGCTAATACTGCCGTTGCGCATCGTGGGCGCATTGATGGTGCTTTGGTATTTGACTAAATACTATTCAAAAAATAGATTGGGCGGCAAAATCGTGAAGGGCCTGGTATTGACTTTGGGATTGGCCAGCCTGTACGCGACTGATGTTGAATTTGAAGCGTCGAGCATGTTCGAGGAACCTAAAACCGTCAAATTTGCGAACGCGATAGATAACAAAGTGCCCGAAAGCTTCGTCGTGCTTGGAGTGGTCAATAACGGCATCGCCAAGGCTTATCCCCTGATCTACCTGGGCTACCATCATAAGATTCAGGATAATGTCGGCGGATTGCCGGTGCTGGTTACTTATTGTACCATGTGCCGTACAGGCAGGGTTTACAGCCCCGTGATCAACGGCGCTCGCCAGGATTTCAGATTGGTAGGCGCGAGGCATTATAACGCGATCATCGAAGACCAGGGTACGGGTAGCTGGTGGTACCAGGCCACCGGCGAAGCCGCAGCCGGGCCATTGCAGGGTTCGCAGCTAAAGGAGTTGCCTTATGAGCAATCGACTTTAAGCGCCTGGCTTGAGAAGCATCCCGGGTCGCTGATTCTGCAGCCGGATAAACATTTTAAGACGGATTACGCGGACCTGAAAAACTACGACCGCCTGCAGGCCGTTGACAGGGATTCGACCTTAAAGAATAAAGATTCGCTTGTTCGCAAAAGCTGGTACGTGGGCGTTATCGTGAATAAGCAGCCTAAAGCGTACAACTGGCGGAAGCTGGCGAAGCAGTGGTTTTTGAATGATAAGGTTGGTACCACGCCACTTTTCGTAGCGATTGAAGATGACAGCCTGACGTTCCATGTCTGGAACAGGCGTGTCGACGGCAGGGACCTGAATTTTATTATAGATACAGCCGGCAACCTGGTGGATAACGAAACCTCGTCGGTATGGGACTGGAACGGCGTATGCACTTCCGGACCCGAAAAAGGAAAGCAATTGGCCAAAGTGCAGGCATACCAGGAATATCGCCATTCGTGGCTGCATTTTCACCCTGGAAGTCAGTTTTGGGAAGGCGAATAGAAAAATTTAATGCCGAATAGTTATCTGTATGCGCTAAATTTAAAATAGTGTAGCAATAGCTGTTATTTATCCGCAACCCGTTTCAGCGTGGCGTGAAATTTATTGCCGTGCGCCTCGATATTCATTGAAATGGAATCGCCGTCGGGATAATACCTGCCGCTATGCGGTATTACTTCGCCGTTATCGTCATACACTTTAAAAGTAATATCATTGCCGCTTATTTTACCTTCTTTTATGTCGGTGGGTTGGCCATCGCCTTGGCCGGTTCCGGTCAGTGTATCGCCGTCCACCTTAAATACATAATTCAATTGCAGTTGGTTTCCGTCGGGCGTAGTGATCGGGCCTGTCCACTTGCCCGAAATATCAGTTATCGCCGCCGACAGGCAAACCAAAAAACAGCATAGCAATGCACCTGTTGTTAAGATTTTTCTTTTCATCACCTGAATTTTAAATAGCCCTGTTATTATTGATCGTCGCGCACGAACGTAAGATGAAATTTAGAGCCATTTTCCTGGAAATTCAAGGAAACTGAATCGCCCTGGGCAACATACTTACCATCCACCGGTATAACATTTCCATCGGGGTCCGTAACGTGAAAGGCGAAATCGTTGCCGGTGACCTTACCTTCCTGGATGTCTAAAGCGGGCCCATCGGCCTGCGCCGTACCGGTCAGTTTATCTCCGTCGACTTTGAAAACAAGATGTATCGGGTGGTCATTGCCATCAGGGTCTTTTAACGAGCCTTTCCATTTGCCCGACAGATCGGCAATAGCTGCGAAGGCGACGAACGCAAGGCACGCCAGCGTTACGGTCAATAAAGTCTTTTTTCTCATGGTTTGTGGTTTTTGTATAAGATGCACTATTCATGTAAGACGTTACAGCTCAGTGTATTTTTTAATAACAAACCCCTCCGCCAATTGCTGACGGAAGGGCCTCTATGAAAACTATGGTATATGGTTTCTATTTATTGTCGGCAGCGCGGTTCAGCGTGGCGTGCATCAGGTAACCCTGGTAATTAATGGTAAGGCCGATCGAATCGCCTGCGGTGTAGTACTTGCCGCTGTTCAGTACATCCACACCGTTAACATCGATGTGAAAGAAAAGACTGTCGCCCTGTACTTTTCCCTGGGTCAGGTCTTCGCTGCCCTGCTGTGATACGCCCTGGCCCGTCAGTTTATCGCCGTCGATCTTAAAAGTATAATTAAGCGGGTATTGATTCCCGTCGGGCGCATTGAGTGTGCCTTTCCAGGTGCCGTTCATGTCGGCAAAATAAGCGAACGCAATCGCGAACGAGCACAGCAGTACGGCTGTAATAAGTATCTTCTTTTTCATGGTTTGGTTGGTTGCTGTTTTTAATAATTAAGATGGACGCCTGCCGGATATGTTACAGGTATTTATAAAAAGCGCGGCAAATGAAGGACGCCTCGTTTATTCCTATGTTCCCAACAGACGCCTTTTTTTCTTATCAATCACTTGATCGATCTCTTTTTTTCGGTCAAGCGAAAAACTTAGGGCTACTTTCACAAATTCATTCAGAGTAATGTCGTGGACGGCGGCGAAATGTGCAGCCTCTTTGTGGAGATCAACCGAAACTCTAACATTAAATGTTCCCTTATAAGTTTTTTCCGGTTCTTTACCAATAGTTTTGCAGGTTGCGATATAATCTTCAACCGCTTCCCTGAAAGATTTTTTCAGTTCTTTCACCGATGCGCCTTCAAAGCTTACCAGGTCATTTATACCCAATATCCTGCCATAAAACACTTCATCATCGGTACTAAAATGAACTGATGCATAATATTGCTGGTGTTGTAAGATGTCATTCATCTTTTATATATCCTTTTTCAGTCAGGTGAGCAATCACTTCACGAATTGCATAGCCTTTAACGATGTTGGCGGGGTGAGGTTTGTGAAGTGTAATTACATTTTTGTTGGCATCGACAAATCTTCTTCTCGATCCTCCTGTTTTACCGCCGGTTAATTCTTCGTAGCCAAAGTACGCTAATACCTTAGTTAGTTCGTCCCATGTAAAATCTTTGGGCACTGACAGCAGCCGACTGATCAGCTTCTCGTTTCTCGACATTGAAGTCTAATTTTAATTTTCTTGCAAACTTTTCATAACACATGGACAACGTTTTTAAAAACTAAAACAACAGAATAATCTATTGTTTCGCATTCAACTGGAAGGCGATTCTCAAATGTACTAAAGACTTTTATTTTTTGCAACTAAAATTTAGTTGCAAAACTAAGCATTACGAAATTGCCATATTTCCGGAGGGTTGATCTGAACATATCCATTGAGGCCGCCCTATTTATCCGCAGCGCGTTTCAGCGTGGTGTGCGTCGACCGCATACCTACCCTCAGGCTTATCGAGTCGCCATCGGCATAATACCGGCCCCTGTTCTTTATTTTCATGGCATTGACGTTCGCCGTGAACCATAGGCTGTCGCCCTGAACCTTGCCGTCCGAAATATCAAAGGTGCCGATCTCTGAAGTTAATGTGCCCGTCAGCGTCGTGCCATCGCTTTTAAAGTTATAGGTGATCGGGAATTCGTTGCCGTCGGGCCCTTTCAACATGGCCGACCATTTGCCGTTGACGTCGGCAAAATATGCGAACGCCGCGCCTGCGAAAAGCAGCACAGCGGCGGCCATCAGTATCTTCTTTTTCATAGTTGGTGTAAATAAAACGTTTTTTAAAAGCTTCCTATTTATCTGCCGCACGTTTCAGCGTGGTATGGAACTTCATACCCTGGTAGTCGATACCGAGGCCTATGGAATCGCCCTGGGCAAAATATTTACCAGAGTTGAGCACTTCGGTGCCGCCTACATCGACGCTGAACGTCAGGCTGTCGCCTTTTACCACCCCTTTGGTAATGTCAATCGATCCTTGCGGAGATTCGACGGTACCGGTAAGCGCGGTGCCGTCGGATTTAAGGTTATAATTCAGTTGGAACGAATTGCCGTCGGGTGTTTGCAGGTTGGCGGTCCACTTGCCGTTGATGTCGGCAAACCACGCATAGGCCGCTCCAAAGCAGCATACGAGGGCTAACGAGATAAAGATCTTCTTTTTCATGGTCGGTTGGGTTTACTAATGAAACATAAATATAAAACTATTTTAAACGAAAAAACCCTCCGCCGTAGCGAAAGGGTTTTTACTATGAACTGTGTTTGGGTTGAATGTTACTTGGTTGTGTCGCGCACCACGGTGGTGTGCACTGTCGATCCGCCAAAGTCGATGTCCATTCCGCAGGAGTCGGAGTACATTTTACCCTTAACCGGGTAATCGTTGCCATCAACCGTTACTTTAAAAGAAAAAATATCACCATTGATCTTGCCATCATCGACGGTTACAGACCCGCCCGGTGTGTCTACCGTACCAGTCAATTTATCAGCGTTGGCTTTAAAATTGTAAGTTATCTGTAACTCGTTTCCGTCGGGGGTTTTAATGGTGCCTTTCCATTTGCCGGTCAGATCGGCTACTACGGCCATCACGAACAGGAGGCAGCTAAGCAGGGCAGCCGGTATAAGAAACTTTCTTTTCATAATCGGGTTGGTTTTCAGGTAATAAAAATAGTTGTTTTATTGAAAAAACGAAATGTTCTGTATCGGAATGTTTTCCACAGTCCTGGTTTAACAAATCACAAATTGTGCGTCCCAAATCCAGTCTTCAAATTATCACTTATTCGTCGCTAATTTAGCTCTAATGTTACCACGTTGATAGGCAACGATATTTTTAACAGCGTCACGATAAAAACTATCCCCTACATGAGCAGCTTTTTCGTAAACGCGGGGCTCATTGTGGCAGTTGGTAATTGAGAGGACTACACTCCGATAAGTTGCTTCATCATACCGTACCAGGTATTATTATAATATAGCAAGCCCTCGATGCCGGTAACCAGCAGGTAAAACGACACCGCCCATACGTATGCGTTGTTGAGCCGTTTGCGCGTTACCAGGTCGTACACGCCCAGGGCGAGTACCAGGATCAGCGTCAGTAAAACCTCGTATGCCCAGAAACGCCAGTATCCTGGTTTAACGTAGTATATTTCCAGTAGTAATCGCCGAAAACAGGCGACATCCTGATGGCCAGCCAACGGCCGAAACCGGCATCGGTAAGGATCAGCGTCGCCAGCAGCATCAGCCGCTTATGGGCCACATAGTTTTTCCGCAAATAAATGCCGGCGCCTGCCACGCAGCCGAACATGATCATATCGCCGAACTGAACGACGGTAAAATGCAGGTCACCGTTTGGTGTGCCGTATTCCAGCCGTTGCATAATGATGGCTGTCATAGTACCCAATATCACCATTACGGGGATCAGTCCGAAACTGATAAGCCCCAGTTTTTTGTGCAGGCCCAGGTGCTTTGTGCGAACCAGCAATATCTGGACGGTAAACAATACCAGCCAGGCTGTATAAACAACGGCATGCAGATGAACAATGAGCGGGAAATGCAGCTTGCCCTGAGCGTTCAGTTGAACCATATCGTAACCAAAGCCTGAAATGATCGCAGCCCACGTAAAGAGTACCAGTAATAAAAAGAAGTTTCTGTCGGACGGATAATATGCGACGAAAGTTTTTGAGTTGTTCATTAGTGTGAAAGGTTGAAAATCAAGTGAATATAGTGAAAAGTTTGGATTGTGAAAGAGGTGTTAATAAAAAGCGTAAGTCAAGGTCTGAAAACAGCCGTCCGGCCCGCGAGCCTTCCCTTATTTTGCCGTTTTATCATATAATCGGCGATATTCGGGTTAAAATATGGTAATAACCGGCTAATAAACACGATGCTTTGGATGAGATCGCCGTGTAAATTTGCCTGTCAGCAGCAGCATCATGAAAAAGAGTATCTGCCTTTTATTACTGAGCGGAACTGGCCTTATGGCTTTGGCTCAAAATAAAGATTACCCCATCCAGCCGGTACCTTTTACCAGCGTAAAGTTGAGCGACCACTTCTGGACCTCACGCATCGAGACCAACCGCACGGTAACCATACCTGCTTCGTTCGCGCGCTGCGAGAGCACCGGCCGCGTCAAGAATTTCGAGATGGCGGCCGAGCATAAAGGCAAATTTTGCACGGTTTATCCTTTCGACGATACCGACATTTATAAAACCATTGAGGGCGCTTCCTACTCGTTAGCCGAACACCCTGATCCGAAGCTGAGGGCCTATCTGGATTCACTGATCAATATCGTAGGCAAGGCGCAGGAACCCGACGGCTACCTGTATACCGCCCGCAGCATCGACCCGCTGCACCCCGGCCCCTGGGCCGGCCCCGAGCGCTGGGTGAACGAGCAGAAGATGAGCCACGAATTGTACGACTGCGGCCACCTGTACGAAGCCGCAGCCGCACATTACTTAGCCACCGGCGAACGCAACCTGCTGAATATCGCGCTGAAAAACGCCGACCTGCTGGTGCGCACCTTCGGACCGGATAAGCTGCACGTAGCACCGGGACACGAGATCGTGGAAATGGGCCTGGTGAAACTGTACCGCATTACGGGCAAGAGAAACTACTTAATGCTAGCGAAGTTCTTTATCGATCAGCGTGGCCATAAGCAATACGATAAAAAGAGCCAGAGCGAATGGGAAAACGGCAAGTATTTCCAGGACGACGTGCCGGTAGTAGACCAGACTGAGGCCGAAGGACATGCAGTACGCGCCATGTACCTGTACTCGGGTATGGCCGATGTGGCCGCTTTGACCGGCGACACCGCTTACCTGAAAGCCATCGACCGCATATGGAACAACATGGTCGGCAAAAAGATGTATGTGCAGGGTAGCATCGGTGCGGTGGGTGACGGCGAGCGCTTTGGCGAGAATTACGAACTGCCGAATGCTACGGCTTATAACGAGACCTGCGCAGCTATAGGCAGCGTTTTCTGGAACGAGCGCATGTTTCTGCTGCACGGCGATTCGAAATACATCGATGTACTGGAAAAAACACTGTATAACGGTTTGATATCGGGCGTTGGACTCGACGGTAAGTCGTTTTTTTATACCAACGCCATGCAGATACACAACAGCTTTAAGGGGCCGGACACTGAACCTGAACGTTCGGGATGGTTCACCTGCTCCTGCTGTCCGACGAATGTGGTTCGATTGATACCCTCAGTGCCTGGCTATGTTTATGCCGAAAATGGCAACACCGTTTATGTGAACCTGTTCATCAGCGGCACAGGCAACCTTAAAATCGACGGCAAGGCGATAAATATCGTTCAGCAAAATAATTACCCCTGGGATGGCGCGTTAGGTTTTACCATTAACCCGGAGAAGAAAATTGACGTGGACCTGCGCATACGCATACCCGGCTGGGCGCAGAACGAAGCTATGCCGTCGGATCTGTATAGCTACGAAAAGACTTCGGCACAACAAGTAGAGATCAAGGTAAATGGCATGCCGGTAAATTACCAGGTAGAAAAAGGTTACGCCGTGCTGAACCGCAAATGGAAAAAAGGCGATAAAGTTGAAGTGACTTTGCCGATGGACGTTCGCCGAGTAGTTGCCAACGGTAACATCCCCGACGACCAGGGCAAGGTGGCCTTACAGCGTGGGCCGATCATGTACTGCGCTGAGTGGAAGGACAACAACGGGCTCGCCTCTAACTTTATCGTTCCAAAAGATGCAGTTTTCAAACCGGAATACGAGGCCAACCTGCTGAACGGTGTAATGGTATTGAAGGCCGATGTAAAGACCGTCAACGTAGATGCAGCGGGTCAGAGCATAAGCACCGGTAACGCTACAATGACCGCGATACCTTATTATTCGTGGGCGAACAGAGGCAAAGGCGAGATGACGGTTTGGTTCCCCGAACAGGTGAAGTATGTGGATCTCGTGACCCAATAGAAAACCCGATACATGAGCAAAAACCGCTTATTACAATTATCTATCGCTTGCCTGGCGCTCTTTGCTATGCCGGCAAGGGCGCAACAGATTGCTATTAACCAGGGCTGGAAACTGCATATTGGCGATTCGACCGCGTGGTCGTCGCCGCAATATGACGATAGCCACTGGCAGGCTGCCGATGTAAGCAAACCCTGGGAAGAGCAGGGATACCCGCGCACCGACGGGTTTGGCTGGTACAGGCTGCATACGGTTATTCCTTCGTCGGTAAGAGAAAAGGCATACCTGAAAGACAGCGTGCATTTCGACCTTGGTTACTTAGACGACGGCGGCGAAGTGTACCTGAACGGCAAGCTGGTTTATAAAAATTATGCTAACGGCAGCGGTATACAGCACGGCTTTTATGGACCGGGCTCGTTTTCCATCGCTGCGAACGATCCTGTTATACACTGGGACGCTGACAATGTAATAGCGGTAAGGCTCTTTGATACCGGCGGCGCAGGTGGTTTGTACGGTGACAAGTTCGATATCCGCATGGTCGACCTGATGGACAATGTCAGCATTAATACGGATGCAGGTTTTGTGTTCGAGAATCCTTTGAGCCTGAAGACAACTGTAAAACTGGCGGTCAACGGCAGCAGTTATCTATATAATGGCAAGCTGGATATCACCCTGGCCGACCCTGAGACCGGTAAAGCGGTGAGCACGAATACGATAAATGCTGATTTTACGGCCGCTAAACCTTTTTCATACAGGTTTCCGGTTAATGTGCCGAAAAAAAGATCATACGAACTGATATACACTTTTACCGATGCCAAATCGGGCAAAGAGATCAAAAAGACCGAGGGTACGCCCTATATTTTGACGCCTTATGTTAAGGCATCACCACGGATTAACGGCCCGGATGTTTTTGGGGAACGTCCGGGCAATCCGTTCCTGTATCGCATTCCCGCGACGGGTCAGAAACCGTTGGTTTATAAGGCCGAAGGCCTGCCTTCAGGCCTTTCACTCGACAAGTCGACCGGCATTATTACCGGCGTGGTCAATGAAAAAGGCGATTACCCGGTGGTATTTACCGTAAGCAACAAGCTCGACAGCAATACAAAAAAATTTACCATTAAAATAGGCGACCTGATCGGTTTGACGCCGGCGTTGGGCTGGAATAGCTGGAACGCCTGGGGCCTGAGTGTAAACGATCAGAAGGTGCGCATTTCGGCAAAACAGATGGCTGACAAGCTGAGCGCTCACGGCTGGACCTACATCAACATCGATGACGGCTGGGAAGCGCCACAGCGCAACACCGACGGCACCATATCTCCGAACCAAAAATTTCCGGATATGAAGGCGCTGACCGGCTATGTACACAGCCTGGGCTTAAGGACAGGTATTTATTCGTCGCCGGGGCCGCGCACCTGCGGCGGTTATTTGGGCAGCTATCAGCACGAAGACCAGGACGCGCAAACTTATGGCGATTGGGGAATCGACTACCTGAAATACGACTGGTGCTCATACGGGCAGATCGCTCCGGCACAACCGAGCCTGGCCGATTATCAAAAGCCTTACCAGGTAATGCGGGCATCGCTAGACAAGGTGCACCGTGATATCCTTTTCAGTTTTTGCCAGTACGGCATGGGCGACGTTTGGCAATGGGGCGCAAGCATCGGCGGCAATAGCTGGCGCACTACAGGCGATATCGAAGATACCTGGCAAAGTATGTCGGGCATCGGTTTCAGCCAGGATAAGGCAGCGCCATACGCACAGCCCGGCCATTATAACGACCCCGATATGCTAGTAGTGGGCAAAGTGGGCTGGGGCGACAGTCAGCATAACACACGCCTCACGCCTGATGAGCAATATACGCACATCAGCTTGTGGAGCCTGTTGTCAGCGCCCCTGCTGATCGGCTGTGACATGGGCCGGCTGGATCAGTTTACCATGAACCTGCTCGATAACGACGAAGTGCTCGCGATTGACCAGGATGCTTTGGGCAAAGAAGCCAGGCAGGCAGTGAAAGCCGATAGCTACCAGGTTTGGATCAAGGAACTGGAGGATGGTAGCAAAGCCGTAGGTATATTCAATACAACCATGCAATACCAGGAGATCAGGCTCAATAAAGCCGAGGCCGGCTGGAGCGGCTATCATAAATACCGCGATGTATGGCAGCAGAAATATATAATCACCAGCGGTCCCGACCTGGCGGTGAAAGTACCGCCGCATGGCGTGTTGCTGTTAAAATTGAGTAAATAGGAAAAAGAATTAAAATCAGGAGATAATGAGATTTGAATGGAAAGGGGTTTTCCCGGCGGTTACGACCAAATTTACCGATAATGACGAGTTGGATTTTGCTGCGTTCGACCATAACATCAATGCGCAGTTAGAAGCGGGCGTCGACGGCCTAATCCTCGGAGGGTCATTGGGCGAGGCCAGCGTATTGAGCGACGAAGAAAAATTCACTTTGTTAAAGCATACGGTTGAGTTGGTGGATGGTAAAGTGCCCGTTTTGCTCAATATTGCCGAACAAATTACCAAAGCGGCTGTAAACTGCGCTCAAAAGGCATTGGATAACGGCGCGAGCGGGCTGATGATGCTTCCGCCGATGCGCTACAAGGCGGATGACGACGAAACAGTAGCTTTCTTTTCGGCGGTTGCAAAAAGCACGGAATTGCCTGTCATGATCTACAATAACCCGGTGGATTATAAGATCGAAGTAACGCTGGATATGTTTGCCAGGCTGGTCGAATTTGGCAATATCCAGGCGGTAAAGGAATCGACAAGGGATATTTCCAATGTAACCCGGATGATCAACCGCTTTGGCGATCGTTTTAAGATATTGACAGGGGTCGACCCGCTGGCCATGGAAAGCCTGGTGATGGGCGCCGATGGCTGGGTGGCCGGCCTGGTGGATGCTTTTCCGCGTGAAACTGTGGCTATTTATCGTTTGGTGAAGGCCAACCGCATCAGCGAGGCGCTGGCCATTTATCGCTGGTTCCTGCCCGTGCTCGAGCTGGATATACATCCTAAATTGGTGCAATATATCAAGCTGGCCGAAGTAGCAACAGGCATCGGTACTGAAAACGTACGTGCGCCGCGACTGAAGGTGCAGGGCGCCGAGCGGGAAAGAGTTATGAAGATCATTAACGATGCGCTGGCCGTTCGTCCCGAATTGCCTGAAGGAAGCTGGGGACGGGTAAAGGAATTACAAACAGTATAAGCCGAACAATACTATTAACTTCGTGTTCTCTGTGAAAAACGCGGTGCCCTCTGTGGTATGTCTACCACACAGCACCCGGGAAAGCGCAGAGATCACAAAGAAATTCTATGAAAACAGAAAACTTAATTGGTTTTAAATATGCCGCCGGGCAGAAAACCTTCAAGGCTATCGAACCGGCATCAGGCAAAGAATTGCAGGGCGATTTTGCGGTGGCCCCGGCTGATGCTGTCGACGAAGCTTTATCGCTCGCAGAAAAAGCATTTGCAACATATCGTAACATCGACAAAAAGACAAAGGCGACTTTTCTGCGAAATATTGCTGCCGAGATCAACAATCTCGGTGACGAATTGATAGAACGCGCCATGGCCGAGAGCGGTTTGCCGCAGGCGCGATTGCAGGGTGAACGCGGGCGCACTATAGGCCAGCTTAATATGTTCGCCGACCTGGTAGAAGAAGGTTCGTGGGTGGAAGCGGTCATCGATCGCGCTATGCCGGACCGTCAGCCCGCTCCGCGGCCGGATATTCGCAAAATGCTGGTGCCGCTGGGGCCTGCGGTGGTCTTTGGGGCAAGCAATTTCCCATTGGCATTTTCGGTTGCCGGCGGCGATACCGCTTCGGCCCTGGCAGCCGGTTGTCCGGTGATCGTCAAAGCGCATCCGGCTCATCCCGGTACAAGCGCGTTGGTAGCAGAGGCAATAAAAAAAGCGGCTGAAAAAACGGGCATGCCTGAAGGTGTATTTTCCATCCTTTATGACGACGGCTATGCCGTGGGCGAGGCTTTGGTGAAACATGCCAAAACTAAAATTGTAACGTTCACCGGCTCGTTCAGGGGCGGTACAGCCCTGATGAAACTGGCGCAGGAGCGTGAGTATCCCATCCCGGTTTTCGCCGAAATGGGCAGCATCAACCCGGTTTTCCTATTACCTGAAGCGTTGGAAAATCGTTACGAGCAGATCGCGGAACAATATGCCGCTTCCATCACCCTGGGGGCTGGGCAGTTTTGTACCAATCCGGGTTTGCTGATCGGTATGAAGTCAAAGGCGCTGGATAGATTCAAAGCGGCCCTGGGCGAAGCTATAGGCCGGATCGCTTCGGGTACAATGCTTACACCGGGTATTTGTAAAAATTACTCGACCTTATCAGAAGAAATGCTCAAGGAACAGGGTGTGACACTTGTCGGAAGGTCCGGGAAGCTCGCTGATGATAAATCGAACCAGGCTTTGCCGCTCGTTGCCGAGGTAAGCGCTTCGTCGTTTTTAGTCAATCCGAAATTGAAAGAGGAGGTTTTCGGGCCATATTCATTGCTGGTCATAGCCGATTACGAAGTGCAATTGCAGCAGGTGATCGAGGCACTTCACGGACAACTTACGGTAAGCGTGGTGGCCGATGAAGACGACCTGGAAAAACATAAGGAGCTGATCCAAAGCCTGGTTGATATAGCGGGCAGAGTGATACTGAACAATGTGCCGACCGGTGTCGAAGTAGTCCCCTCGATGCAGCATGGCGGCCCGTTCCCGGCGACATCGGACGGGCGTTTTACGTCTGTCGGAACAGGCGCTATTAAACGATTTGCGCGGCCGGTAAGCTGGCAAAATTGGAGTAACAATATGCTGCCTGACGAACTGAAAGACGGCAATCCGCTTCAGATATGGCGGCTGGTGGATAATAATTGGACGAAGGAGAAGTCTGAAGTCAGTAGTCCGAAGTCAGATGCATGACGATATATCAAAGCTACTGACCATTCACTATTGACCATTGACTATTGACTAAAATAATGTCATCTAAAACCTTTTTTTGCATAGACGCGCATACCTGCGGAAACCCGGTACGTCTGGTGGCGGGTGGTGGCCCGAATTTAGTCGGGGCTAACATGAGCGAGAAGCGTCAGCATTTTTTACGCGAATACGACTGGATACGCAAGGGCCTGATGTTCGAGCCGCGCGGGCACGATATGATGTCGGGCAGCATTTTGTACCCGCCGCACGATCCGCAGAATGATGTTGCCGTGCTGTTTATCGAAACCAGCGGCTGCCTGCCTATGTGCGGCCACGGTACTATCGGTACCATTACCATAGCGATAGAAGAAGGGTTGATCAATCCAAAAACTCCCGGAACGGTACGCATGGAAGCGCCAGCGGGACTCGTGATGATCGAGTACAAACAGGAAGGCAACAAGGTAAAATCGGTAAAGCTAACCAATGTAGCCGCTTACCTTGCCGCTGAAGACCTGGAAGTGGAATGCCCTGATCTGGGGATACTTACTTTTGACGTAAGCTACGGCGGAAACTTTTATGCAATTGTCGATCCGCAGCCTAATTTTAAAGGACTTGAAAATTACAGCGCAGATCAACTGATCGCGTGGAGCAGGATAATACGAAAACGTATCAACAAAAAATATACTTTTGTGCATCCCGAAAATCCGACGATCAATACCTGTACGCACATTTTGTGGGCAGGCAAAGCCATCTCGCCTGAAGCAACGGTGCGTAATGCGGTATTTTATGGCGACAAGGCTATCGACCGTTCGCCCTGCGGAACGGGCACCTCGGCACGCATGGCGCAATGGCACGCTAAGGGCAAGCTGAAAAAAGGCGATCAGTTTATACATGAGAGTATCATCGGCAGCCAGTTCATCGGCAGGGTAGAGGGCGAAACGATGGTAGGCGGTAAGCCGGCCATTATTCCAAGTATCGAAGGCTGGGCGAGGATATACGGTTACAATACAATAAAAATTGATGACGAAGACGACCCGTATGCATTTGGGTTCCAGGTTATATAAACCCACCAACCTCCTGAGGTGAGGCTTTGACGGTATTAAAAGTTTATAAATAATTAAGATTTCCCTTTATCAGGGGGCAAGGATATGAAAGCAATTATCATCGGCGGCGGAGTAATAGGCTTGTTTTCGGCCTATTACCTGCACAAATCCGGGTGGGAAGTTGAAGTGATCGACCAGAGCGACCTGTCGGACAATTGTTCGTACGGTAATGCCGGTATGATCACCCCGAGTCATTTTGTGCCGCTGGCTGCGCCAGGCATGGTAGAAAAAGGCATTCGCTGGATGTTCAATAGCAAAAGTCCTTTTTATGTGCGGCCGTCCCTTAATTCCGAGCTGCTTGGCTGGGGGCTGAAGTTCATAAAAAGCGCCACTAAAAAGCATGTCGATCGTTCGGCAGCACCGCTCAGGGACATTTCGGTACTAAGCAAAAAACTGTACTGGGAATTTGAGCGTGACACGAACCTGGACTTTGGGCTGGAAGACAAAGGCATCCTCATGCTATTCAAAACGCCAAAGATGGTGGAAGAGGAGAAGCACCTGGCCGTGGAAGCAGCTAATTTAGGTTTGGATGCTCAATATTTAAGTCCGGAAGAATGCGCCAGGTTACAACCCGGCGTAGAGCTGGATATTGCCGGTGCGGTACATTATCATTGCGATGCGCACTTGTATCCCAACAGATTGATGAAAGTGCTGGTGAAGTACCTTGAAGATTCTGGGGTAAATATGCACCGTAATACCCGCGTCGATAAGATAGCGCATGAAGGCCATAAGATTACCTCGTTCAACAGTGCTGACCGGGAATTTAAAGGCGATGCCTATGTGATCGCAACTGGCGCCTGGTCGCCAGCGGTGGCTAAACTGACTGGCTTGCATGTTCCACTGATGCCGGGCAAAGGCTATTCCTTTATGGTGCCGCAGGATGAAACGAAAAAGATGACTATTCCTTCTATCCTGGTCGAGGCCAAAGTGGCGGTAACGCCGATGAACGGCAGCGTCCGCTACGGCGGTACGATGGAAGTGGGTAAAATAAATGACAAGGTTAACATGAACCGGGTGAAAGGAATTGTCGAATCGGTGCCGAAATACTTCCCGAATTTTAAACCCGCGGTACCGGCCGAAAAAGATATTTGGTTTGGCTTCCGTCCCGTTTCGCCCGACGGGATGCCTTATATCGGCCTCTCAAAAAAATATAAGAACCTGGCTATTGCCACCGGTCATGCTATGATCGGCTTAAGCCTCGGACCTGCAACAGGCAAGCTCATTTGCGAAGAGCTGACCGGGTCGGAGAAAAGTATGGATCTAAGTCCTTTCGCGGTGGAACGGTTTGAGTAGCATTATAGCTTCCCGTTCTCCTGCAGCTTTTTGATACGATCAGCGCTCCAAGTGTTTTTCGGATTAAGCTCTATTGATCTTTCAAAATTCTGTATCGCGAGTTTCTTTTCGCCGAGCGCCGCATATGCCTGGCCGACGCTGTCATAGGCATTGTCGCTGTTGGGATGTGCACTTAGATTATATTGAAATATTGCGAGCGCTTCTTTATTCCTGCCATCCTCCAATAAAATAAAGCCGAGATCATTCACATCATCTTCGGGCAAATTAAAGCCACTGTCCTCTCGTCTCATCTCCTTATCTATTTCGGTGGCCCGATCGTACCCGCGTTTATCCAATATTGCCCAGAATGCCTTCATTCTTTTTAATTCATGGAACTGGTAACCGTTCCATAGCGGTGGCCACCAGGTTTGCCTGGGCAAGAAAGTATCCAGGATGTCGGCGGTGACATGAAGCCCCCAGTTGCTATGGGTAAAATAAACCAATATCTCCTTTTTCTCCAGGTTGGCAATATAAAAGGCTTTAAAGTCGCCATTGTCGCCCCAATGCCAAATCCATTTCCCGGTTTCGTTTTCCTGCAGGCCCACGCCCAGTCCCCACGAAACATGCCTCTTTATTTCCGGGTCGATCGTATGCCTGAACCAATCCGCATTGGATTGTGTGGTGAACATCATCTTCTGCGTTTCTGGCTTTAATCCTACGCCATCTATAAGCGCCTGTAAAAAAAACGCATAGTCGTGCGCACAGGTAAGGAGGCTCGCAGCAGCCATTTGTTTTTTGTGCCTGTTCACTGCATCCGGACTGTTGCCGAAAGCAGCAAGGGTATCGAATTTTTCGGTCCATTCATAGCTGCTGTTTGCCATACCCAACGGTGTAAATACTTCCTGTTGTGCGAGCTCGTTCAGCGTTTTACCTGTCAGCTTTTCAACCACGTGCTGCAGGTATTGGAACCCCTCGCCCGAATAGGAGAACGTGCTGTCGGGCGTAAAAATAAGTTCAGCATATTTGTCCCCCCAATTGGGCAGACCGGTAGTATGGCGAAGTACCATTCGTGCAGTTATTTTTGCATAACGCGGCTCCTTGGGATCGAACCGTTCGTAGCTTCCCATATAATGGGTCAAGGGCGTATCCAGGTCGATGACGCCACGGTCGTATAATCTCATGACGATGTAAGAGAAAACACATTTGCTTAATGAGGCAGCTTCGAAAACTGTGTTGGAGGTAACTTTTTTATCCGATCCCTTACTTCGAAACCCGACATTAACATTTTGAACCTTATCGCCTTTGACGCAAACCAATTGCATTCCCGGGATGCCATAAGGTTTGATTATTTCCCGGAGTTTTTGCTCTTGCGCAAGTACCTGGATGCAGACCAGTAACAGCGTAATGATGGTAAGGGTTCGTTTCATTCGGACTTTCTTGTACAAATGACGCCGCAGGTGCTTATTCGTTGCAAATCTGGCGATATAAATTCAGGAGGCCACTGCCGAAATAAACTCCGACCTCGATATAGGACTTACAATCGCTTCCTACGGGATCATACTATTGCATGATCCATCTGAAAGGCGGCAGGCAAAATCTCTTAGGACAGGTTACCATTAGCTAGTCTTGGCTTTAGGGTACCGCATAATAATAGATCGGCGCAAAAACACCTTCGCTTGTGGTATAATAGCCTTTCCCATCGGGAGTAAAGCCGATGGCTTCTCCCTGCTTTTCAAACTTATAGGGCAGTTCCTTTGGCTTTCTTTGCATGGTTTGCCAAATCGGTTCATTGTTCTCTCGTTTCCAGTAGAACACCTTTTCGTAGTTCTTCAGCAGTATCTGCTGGCCATTCCTGGAAATGTCTCCTGCCGTGACCCATTTAAACGGTTTAAATCCGCTGAAATAAAGTTTGCAGCGCTTTGTAAGCAATACGGTGTCGTTCGGTTTGAAACTTAGAGGCGAAGAGTATACTGTTACTGAGTCGGTGCGCTTGGAAACTATATAAAGGAGCTTCGCTACCGGGTCGATCATCAGCGTTTCGGCGTCGCGCGGGCCATCGGGGTATTTATAATGTACCGGCACAGCGTCGGCGTGAACAATGCTGTCTTTTCCAATCCACGATCTTTGCTCTTCCAGCCGGTAAACCGTGATATATTTACGTTTTGAAGGATTATCGCCTATGTCGCCCAGGTAAACGTAGCTTTTACCATTTACCGGACCGGGGCCAACTGCGATATCCTCGCAATCGTGCACGCCGAGTGGTTCCGTGGGATCACCTTTAAAATAAATGACCGCCCTGATGTTGCCTTTGGGCGTAATAGCAAAGAAACGGCTGGTGTCGCCGCTGTCGTTATGTACATAATAAATGCCATTGATTATGCGAGATGCAGCAATACCGGATATTTCGTCCATTTCCCTGTTCTGGAGGCGGCCGGTTATGTCCTGGTTCTTCTCGGTATGCTTGTGTTCGGCATAAGCTAAAAAAAACAATGCCAGTACCAGGGGCAGTATGATCTTTATTTTTTTGGAGCGGCTCATGAATAACAGAACATCTTTAACGCAAAAGAACGGAAATTGTGCTAATTCAACGTAAAGAATTGGCGATGTGACTTTTCCGGTACAATAAAATTACGCGGCATTTGGTTTACCGCGCCTTAATATCGATTTGCATTTTGGGGGTTTCTGGCGCCGGCCCGCGGATATGCAAAAATGTTATTGAGCTATTAAAATTTGATCGTTATTAACGATGATTTCAGATGCTGACCGGTAATCGGCCAGGCCGAGCTCGTGAACATACTTGCAGTTGCAGCTATGCCCCGGCGAAATGAAGACAGGCATATCAAAACCCAATTGCTGGTAATAAGGCGTTATAAATGCCTGTACGGGCAGGCCGTTTGCGGTATCGATGATTTGCGAGGTGAGTTTCTTTAAAGGTTTGAGCAGGAGCCTGACATCGCATATTTTAAAACCATCGTTCAATGGTATCCACCGGTTTACGTCGTCAATGGCTACCAGCAAAGCATCCTGCCGTATACCTTTAAGGGTTCCAACACTTTCTTCGCCGCTCAGCAACGTTTTGATCACCACTTGCTGACCGATATACCTGCTGAAGACCAGTATCTGTTCTGTCGCTCTTAACCTGTTCATAATGCTAATATAATTAGCAAATGTAATTACAGGCATCGATAAAAACAAACGATTTCGGCTAAAAATTCTAGCTTATTGCCTCAAGCTCTACATCAGGCCGGGCTTTGTCTGTAAGCTTTACTTTTCCGCGTTCTTTGCGAATGATACGGTTGTAAAGCGATATTTCCTTTTCAAAAAGAAAGCGGAAAAAAAGTACCGTCCATGACTTATGCGAAAGCAGGGTATCGTAATACCCGGGAGCCGATTTTTTAATTTGCGGTAATTTATTCCAGGGGATTGATGGAAAATCATGATGTTCATTATGATAACCCACGTTGAACGCAACCGTATTCAGCGGGCCGTAATAGCTGTAAGTTTCCTGGTCGCTTTGGAAGGTAAGATAATGTTCCTGGACCCAGCGGGCGCCCAGCGGGTGCAGGCCGATGGAAAACCAAAAGCTGATAAAAAGGAAGCCCAGCGCATGCCAACCCATAAAATACCAAACAGCCACGTTAAATACCAATTGCACCAGAATATTGACCATCAGCCATTTATCAAAAAATTCAATCTCTCTCAGCCTGGCTACGCGTGTACCCTGAAATAGAGGGAAGAAGAAAAGCCATAACACTTTGCCGATAAAATAATTATTGATCAGTTTGGCTTCCCATTTATTTGGCAGGTCGGCATCAAGTTCGTGAATACCCTGGAAGGAGTGATGTTTGATATGATATTTTTCGAACGAAATAGCGCCGGGTACGATATGCGGAAGATTGGCGATGATGGCGGCCCAGCGGTTGGCCAAGGCGTTCTTAAATACCAATTGGTGCGTGCACTCATGGATCATCACAAACAACGCATGGTTGGCAAATGCCCCGTACAGATATGCTGCGGCAAAAATGATCCACCATGACTGATCGCGGACAAACCAGGCGACCGCTATCATTGATCCGACTAAGCCCAGGATCGCAACCATAGTAAGCGGGTTCTTTCCAATCAGGTCCCGTATTTCAGGCGACTGTTTTAATATTTTTTTTGTGCGGGTGCGGTGTGGTTCAGATTCAGTAGAATAAACAAAATCGGTCTTTCGGGCCATACTATATTTTCTTATATTTTAAATTTTTTACTCAATTTGTTATAATAATTTCTTAAAGATACAAAATACAATCTGGAGACATTTTGTTTTTGTGTGGATAACATTAATTTAATGTAAAATTTTTGTGGTTAAATATATAGGTTAATTCTTTACAAACTTCATCTTTTGACGAATTTGTTTACAAATAATTTTGATGCGGTGCGTGGAATTCCCCGCGTTTGTACAGGATATGCAGCATACTTGGCAGTACGATCAGCAACAGCGGTAATGCGACAATAAAACCGCCGATAACGGCAATAGCCAGCGGCTGGTGCAGTTGTGCGCCTGCGCCGATGCCCAGCGCAAGAGGCATCAAAGCGATAATAGCGCCGATGGCGGTCATGAGTTTGGGCCGCAAGCGGGTTGATATGGAATACACCACCGCCTCGTCTATGCATTTGTGCACATCGCCGGGCTCTGAAGCCATATTTTCCTGGGCCCTTTGTTTGAATTGAAGGAAGGTGAAAATGGAGTTTTCGCCGATGATACCTACGATCATGATCAGGCCGGTATAGCTGCCGACATTCAACGGCGTATGCGTGATATAAAGTGCCAACAGACTACCCGATGTGCCCAGCACCGCCAGCACCAGTATCAGGAATGCTATCCGGAATTGTTTGAACAGGAAAAGGATAACCCCGAACACCAGCAGGCTCGCTACGATCAGGATCGTTAAAAGTTCCTTAAACGATTGTTGCTGCTTGGCATAGTCGCCGCCGTACTGAATGCTATACCCCTGCGGCAGGCTTACCTTTTGCGCTATGCTTTTCTGGATTTCAGGAATAATATTGCCGATGCTACCGCTGTCAAGCCTTGCGGTAACTATACCCATACTTTGCAGGTTCTCGCGGTTGATCTCGGCCTGGCCTGATGCCAATTCCACCGATGCCAATTCGCTCAGCGGTATCAATTTACCGCCCGGTGTGAATATGTTCGCATTTTTAATGTCCTCTACATGCAGATTACGGTTGCCCGGGTAAACCATACGAATGGGCGATAATTGTTCACGTTCGAGCATATTACCGATTACGTTGCCCTCAAGGCTGGTTTGCAACTGGAATTGCAGGCTGGCTGGTGTGATATTGTATTGCGCAAGTTTGCTGTAATACGGATCGATGCTGACAGCCGGACCGGCGATCACAATCCCGTCGAACACATCGGCAGTGCCTTTTACAGCGCTTGTAGCATCCGCTATTTGTTTTGACAAATTCTGCAGCCTTTGCTGGTTGTCGCCAAAAACCTTGATCTCGATAGGCTGTACGGAAGTTGTCAGGTCTCCCAGCATATCAGTTATCACCTGCCCGAAATCGACACGCAGAGCCGGTTGGGTGGCGGCTATTTGCTGACGCAGGTCGCTTATTACTTCTTCCGTGGTTTTTTTGCGGTTCTTTTTAAGCTGGATCAGGTAATCGCCGGTGTTCGGTTCGGTAATAAAAAAGCCCATTTGCGTGCCCGTTCGTCTCGAATATGCCTCCACTTCGGGTTCCCTGATAATAAGCTTTTCGATCTCTCTTAACATCCGGTCCGTTTCCTCCAGTGAGGTTCCGGGCGGCGAAGTATAGTCCAGCACTATGCTGCCTTCGTCCATTTCGGGTAAAAATCCGCTTTCCAGCATCGGCGGCACGATCACGATGGCTAATACCGCCGCCCCGGCGATGATCAAGCTGACGAATGGCCTTAAAATGAACCACTTTACCCATTTCTGCGACTGCACCGGGTGGGCTTTTTCTTGAAATGCGCCCGGCTTGTTGCGGGTAAGCAGCAGGTAAATGGTGGGTAAGCCTATCCACGTGACGAAGAAGGAGCATACCAGCGTGATGATCATGGTATTGGTCAGCACCTTAAAATAGGCGCCCGCTACACCGGTCATCAGTACAAAGGGAATAAATATCACAATGGTGCTGATAGACGAGCCCACCATAGCCGGGAACAGGTAGTCGATAGCGGTATGTATCAGCTTTAAGGTGTGCTCTTTGGGATGCTCTTCGTGCGTTCGGTGTATCTGCTCTACCACAACGATCGCGTCATCAATTATAAGACCTATCGACGCAGCTATAGCGCCCAGCGTCATGATATTGAACGTATAGCCAATGGCGTACAGTACAATTATAGTCAGGCAAAGCGTGACCGGGATGGTGATCAGGATGGTGGCGCTGGCCTTAAGCGAACGCAGGAATATTACAGCTACGATAATGGCCAGCAACAGGCCTACCCATAAGCTGTCGGTAACACTTTTGATCGAGTCGTTCACAAAATCCGCCTGGATGTAGTAGGGCTTTATGGTGACGTCTTTAGGCAGGAGTTTTTTTAACTGCTCGATTTTAGCCCCCATGTCAGCCGACAGGGATACCAGGTTGGCATCGGGCTGTTTAATTACGGCAATAAGCACGCCCTCGTGCCCGTTGGCGTTTATTTTGGTGTATTCTATGCCCTGCTGGATAGCCACGTCGGCAAAATCCTTTAGCCTGATAACTCTTTTGCGGTTATTGCTGATCACCAAATTTCCAAGTTGGTCCCCGGTGTTAACAGTCGCATCGGTGACGGTCAGGTACAACATTTTATAGTCGGACAGGTAGCCTTCCGACTTTACGAAATTGGTATTGCTCAGCGCGGTGCTGATGATATCCGGCGTCAATCCCAGCGAGCTCATTTTTTGCTTGTTCAGCGTTAGCCAGTATTCCTTGGCTTTGCCGCCGATGACCCTGATCTCGGATACGCCGTTTACCTGCGACAAAAAGGGCTTTACCGTATAGGTGGCTATCTGGCGCATCTCGATGGGTGTGCGCGTGTGGCTCTCCAGGGTATACCCGCTTACCGGCAGTATCGACGGGTTCATTTTGGCCACGGTAATATTTACATCCGACGGCAGGTCGTTCTTTACCTGGTCGATACTGCTTTGTATCCTTTGCAGCGAGAGATCGATATCCGCATCCCAACTCATAAAGGCCGATATTTCGCAACTCCCGCGGCTGGTGGTGCTGCGCACTACCTGCAGGTCGGGCACCTGTTTAATGGCGTTTTCCAGCGGCTTGGTTACCGTTACCATCATTTTATTTACCGGCTGCAGGCCCTCGTCGGCGATAATTTTTATTTTAGGGAAGGTGATCTCGGGGAAAAGCGAGGTCTGCATTTTGGTGTATACAAACAGCCCTCCGCCCACTATCAGTGCCAATACCAGGCTGAGCGGTTTTTTATGCGATATAAAAAAGTCTCTGACAGGGGTCATGGGTTGGTGATTTTTACTTTGGCGGTGTCGGCCAGGCCGTAATTACCTGTAACGATGATTCTGTCTTTCGGCGAGAATTTAGGCGACAGGATTTCTATCTTATCACCGGCCTGTATGCCTTTGGTAACCGGCACTTTAACCGCAGTCGTGTCGTTGACCAGTTTCATCACCCAAAACTCCGTTTGTATTTCGTTGGACAGGATGGCCTCTTTCGGCAAGGATGTTGCGTTGGTTTTTTCAGATTTGATCACCCGTGCCCTGGCCACCAGGTTCTCGGGTATTTGTTCGCCGCTGTTCACCTTGATCACGACGCCCTGTGTCTGTGCTACCGTATCGACCGACGGCATGAACGAAGCTACCGTTCCTTCCAGTTTTTCCCCCCCGGGCAGCGTTAGTTGTATACCCTGGCCGCTTTTAACGTATTGTTTCAGCTCATACGGCAATTGCATGAGGAATACGAAGCTCGACCGGTCACTGATGGTGGCCAACGCTTCGCCGTCCTGCACATAATCTCCTTTTTGATGATTTAATTGCGAAATATAGCCCGGTCCGGGCGCTTTGATTTTATTAACCCCGGAAAATTTAAATGTGGTATCCAGCACATTAATGCTGTTGCCTATAGCCTGGGCTTCCTTGGTTTTGACAGTAAACAGTAACTGGCCTTTGTTTACAAAATGCCCCGGCTGTGCATTTACCATTTCTACATAGCCATTGGCGTTTGATTTGACATAGTTTTTTTGCAGGAAAGCCGAGGTCGCGTTCAGGTCGATGTAATCGGCCATATTGCCTTCGCCAACGGTGGTTATAGTAACCGGCGTCTGTGCCTGCACCTTTGAGTTATCCTCGTCGTCATCGCCGGATTTTTTACCCCCGCTGCATGAATGAAGCGATAAAGCCGTTACCGCTGCAAACAGCAGCAGCCTGATAACAGGATACCGGGTAATAGGTCTTTTCATGTTATTTGTTCCAGTAGTTTAACTGATTGATAAGCTGAAGCCTGTTAATGGTGGTTTGCGTATATAAGTTTTTTACTGTCAGGTAATTGTTGATTGCCAGTATCAGGTCGGATATTTTCAGATCGCCGGTTTGCAGTAATTGCGTATCGACCTTGATCAGCGTCTCATCGTATTTTATCTGTTCGTTTATTTGGGCGAAGAGTTTATCCGTTTCTGTTATTTGCTGATTCAATTGGTCGATTTGCTGGTGGTATTGTTTCGTATAAAAATACTTGTAGTATTGGCGGCTTTCTTCCTGTAACTGTAGCTTTTTATGAAGCAATCTTCGCTGCCCCCCATCATATATCGGGATAGTAAGATTGAACCCGGCGCTGGTGCCGAAATTTTTTGCCGGCTGTACAAAGTCTGTATTGTAACCCGCATCGGCAAAAACATTGGCTTTGGGTTTATAAGCGTAATCGATCAGGCTGCTGCTGTTTGCCAGCCTCAAACTGTCAAGCCTGAATTTGGCGAAAAAAATGCTGTTTGCTTCATAGGTCAACACAGACCGTTCAACCTTTGGTTCGCTTAATTCGAATGCGGTTGTGTCGTTGATGCCGGCAAGATAGTTTAATGTTGCGAAATCAGACTTATATTGTGTGCGGGTCTGCAAAAGCTGTATTTGCTGCTGTTTGAGCGTAACGAGGAAGGCCAGGTAGTCGCTTTGCCGGTAAACATTGTTCTGCGTAAGCTTTTTCAGTACTTCTTCTTCCTTGCTTAGCAAGTCAATGATATCGTTGCTGAATTTTACCTGCTGCAAATCGCCATAAGCGGTAATATACTGCCCAATGATCGCCTTCTTTAAGTCCTGTACGGACAATTGAGATGCATTAACAAGCGAATCCTGCTGTAAAGCGATCGACGCTAACTGGGCGTTGCGGTAGTTTCGGCCAATGATCTGCTGGTTTACTCCAACCAGCGCGCTCAGGGTCGTGTAGTTAGTAATAGGCCCAGCGTAACCATAGCCATTGATAACAGGCGCCACCAGGCCCGCGCCTGTGCCGTTAACCTGCGGTTTTAAGCCGGCCCTGAGTCTCATACTGTCAATTCGCGCCGACGATATCTGGTTTTTGATATCTTTTAATAACGGGCTGTTATTTCGTGCGGTTTCCAGGTAATATTCCAGAGTCTTGGTTTGGGCGGCCGAAAAGGAGAACACAGATGCACACAAAACAACGCATAGAAACCGCTTCATCAATTGCTTTTTGGAGTTCGTTTGGCTAAAATAAAAATTAAATTCTGTAATAATTTGGGATGCTAAGCTCAAAAGATCACTATAAAGGTATGATAGATATCTTCAAAGAGGTAGCTGAGCTTAAAGCCCAGGTTTTCACATATCTGTTTGGAAATCGTAAGTCCGAGGCCGCTACCGTCCGATCCCGACGACTTATGAAAACGGGTGAAAATGTGTTCGGATTGCAGCGGGTTTTTGTCGCCGGTGTTTTTTATCGTCAATTTTTCTTTATCGAGCAGGATAACGATGTTTCCGCCCAGGCAATTGTGCCGGATGGCGTTACCCACCAGGTTGTTGAGCAGGATATCAAACAGGTAAGGGCTGGTATGCAACCCCTTATCGGTTAGCCGACACTCCACGATCAGTTCCTTGTCATGGAATATTTCCTCAAACTGGATGATCAGTTCCTCAATAGCCGTTTTCAGGTTGACCGTTTGCCTGTCTTCAACCAGCCGGTTCTCGATCTTGACCAGGAGCAGCATGGATTGGTTTAGCCTGGTGAGCCTTGACACCGAACCGTACAGGTCGTTAAGCAATTTGCTTTGCCGCTGGCTGAAATCGCCGGTCTGTAATAACGAGTCCAGTTTGGAATTGATCACAGCGATAGGCGTAAGCAGTTCGTGCGATGCGTTTTCAGTGAACGTTTTCAGATCCTTATAATCGTTTTTCACACGTGAAGACATAGACGTTACTGCGTGGTTCAATTCTTTAAATTCATCTATTGAAGTCTCTATTCGTGGAATATCCTTGTTATCGGCGACATTGAATATTCGCAGTTCTTTGAGCAGGGTGTGGAAGGGCTGCCAGAGCCTGTTTAGCAGCAACCGGTTAATGAGAAACAAGGTGAGCAGCAATAATAAGATGACGCCGATGGTAATGAAAAATATGATCTGCACAAGGTCCTCTGTTTCCACGGTCGATTTAACGATCAGCACCTTATAAAATTGGCCAGCGGCAGAAACCGAGGTTATCAGGCCCCGGCCCGACTCGTATCTTTCGCCATTATGATGGTGCCGGCGATGGGCCGGGTTTGGCGTTACTTTATATAAGGTATCAAGAAAATGGCGCCTTACCGTTTCGGGTGTAGCCCTATAGAATGATATTTGCTGGTCATTTGATTCAAAAACCTGGGGTAGTCGATCGTTTTGTTTTGCATACGCCAGTACTTCGTTCTCTTCAACCTCAAGATCTTTGTCGACATCCCTGATCAGAATGAGATTGATCGCTACGTAATATATAAAACCGGTGATCAGCATTACCACAACTGTGGTCACCAGCGTTACCCTGTTATACCTTGCCAGCAGCCTCATTGATCGGTAAACTTATAACCCATGCCGTACGAAGCCTGTATGTAGTCGTGGCTGCCTGCCTCGAGTAGTTTCTTACGCAGATTTTTGATATGCGAGTAAATAAAGTCGAAATTATTGGCCATATCGATGCCATCGCCCCAAAGGTGTTCGGCTATAGCGTTTTTCGAAACAACTTTTCCTTTATTGGCAATAAAATACAGCAACAGCGCATATTCCTTCCGGGTTAGTTTTACCTGGTGATCGTTTACTTTAACCGCCTTGGCGAGCAGGTCGATGCTCAATTCGTTAAATTGCAGTAAGTTGTTTCCGCTAAACGATTTACGGCGAATTATTGCCGATACCCTCGCGCGCAGTTCGGAAAGATGAAAAGGCTTTACGAGGTAATCGTCGGCGCCCAGGTCGAGGCCCTCGAGTTTATCATCAAGCGAATTTTTAGCCGAAATGATCAATACGCCGTCGGTATGGTTTCGTTCCTTCAGGTTTTTCAGGATGTCAATCCCGCTGCCGCCGGGCAGCGTAATGTCTAATATGATGCAATCGTAACGGTACAGATTCACACGGGCGATCGCGTCCTGGTAACTGGAAACCGACTCGCATATATTACCGGCCTCCGAAAAATACTCTTCTATACTTTCCCTTAAACCTTGTTCATCCTCGATGATCAGTATTTTCATGCAAACAATCTTTCGGTAAAAGTAGCTATACAAATATGTAAACATTCTGTATAGTCGCAAGGCATAGATTTTATACAGGATTAGTCGTTTCCTTAGCAGCAAAGTCCAGCAACAATAACAGATCGACGATTCAACAATTCAATAATTCAATAATTCAGCAATTACCATGTGGTGGATATACGCATTGCTTTCAGCGCTTTTTGCCGCGCTGACGGCCATTTTCGCAAAAGTTGGTGTTACCGGAGTCGATAGCGACCTGGCAACGGCCATCCGTACGGTTGTCATCCTGATGATCGCCTGGCTGATCGTTTTAGTAAAAGGAAGCGCAGAAAACCTCGGCAGCCTGACCAGAACAAATTGGATATTCCTTGTTCTATCAGGCTGCGCCACCGGCTTGTCGTGGATCTTTTATTTTAAGGCGCTGCAGTTGGGCCGGGTAGGGCAGGTGGCCCCGGTCGATAAATT